>JAADIY010000024.1 GCA_013151045.1 Gammaproteobacteria bacterium | reverse complement strand
AAGGTGATTTATCATCTATCTTAATCGATCTCTTTTCTTCAGCTTCAAGCAGATCGTAACTAATATCTTTAAAACTATCACAACATACTGCAGCCTTCTTAAGGTCTTCAGTTAAGTTTTCCGGAACCACAAAATGCTTCACTCCATCGCGCTGCTCATAGCTCACACACCCACTAAATATTAGCAAAAGCATCAATAAAAAAATCACTAGTCGATTCATGCTAATCCCCTAAATATAATGGCAGCCAAATAGCAAAGCCAACCAAATACTACTTTTCCAAGGGAAAAGTAGTATTGTCATTTGAAAATTAAATTTTTATATCGGGTTGCTTAGATCAGATGCTATTTGAAAAGCAATATTCTCTATACCCTCATCTAGACCAGCTCTAATATCTGACTCGGTAACAGCTTGTTTAATAAAGTTGAAACTCTGGCGATATATAGCACGTTTAGGATCAACAATCTTTTCACTATCATCACCTGAGTTTGGAGAGTTTAATGGGAACATTTCAGCAGATAAGTTGATAATTAGGTTACCCGATTCCACCTTATAATCTACAGACGAAAACATTACAGCACTCGCGCTTGAACCCCCTGCAGCACCCACCTTAGCTGTCTTAGAATCATCTATAATTACATCCGTTTCAATCGCAAATGGCACGGCGCCTAAAGCAACTAATTGAGTCTTAATAGCATCCTGCATCTTAGCTCGAAAATCGTATCCTTCTAGCTCTTCCAGCATTGGTCGGCCTTTCTTCTTGGCACCAGAAGCCCTTGATTCATCTATAGCCAATGCAATCAATGCACCTATCAAACCAGTATTACCTGCATTAGTTTCAGTAACTGTAATTCTTAACTCTTCCTGGGGTATCACCAAATATTGATCCACTGATCTAATATCTCGGCTAACGGACTCTTTAAGAGGAATATTAGTAGTACTACATGCTCCCAATATAGACGCGAAAAATGCGACAAATAAGATACGACAAATCATATATTTTCTCCTTAATACATATGAATAATTCAAAAAAACATTAACGGCTATAAAGCCTATTCCTTTACTCCTGTTTCTTATTTCTGCTGAAGGTTAACTTACAAACTAATTTTTATGTCTCAACGCCAAGCGCAAGGCATTGAGCTTGATAAAGCCATGCGCGTCGGATTGTGTATAAGCGCCGCCATCATCTTCGAAAGTCACAATGCTGGGGCTGTAGAGGCTGTCCGTTGAAGATTCTCTGCCGACAACCGTTACATTGCCTTTATACAGTTTGATGCGTACACGACCGTTAACGCGTTGCTGCGAAGCATCGATCATGGTTTGCATCATTTCACGTTCCGGTGACCACCAGTAACCGTTATAGATCATGCTGGCATAACGTGGCATTAGCTCGTCTTTAAGATGCGCTACTTCGCGATCAAGGGTAATCGATTCAATGGCACGATGGCCTTTTAAAAGAATCGTCCCGCCTGGCGTTTCATAACAACCACGCGCCTTCATGCCGACATAACGGTTCTCTAAAATATCTATACGCCCTATACCGTGTTGACCGCCTATCTCGTTGAGCTTGGCCAGCACTTCGTAAGGTGTCATGGCAACGCCATCGATAGCGACGACATCACCGTGTTGATAGTCTAATTCAATGTACTGAGACTCATCAGGTGCGTTTTCAGGTGAAACACTCCAGAGCCACATATCTTCTTCTGGCTCGGCGGCTGGGTCTTCGAGGATGCCACCTTCGTAAGAAATATGCAGGGCGTTGGCATCCATTGAATACGGTGATTTTTTACCTTGTTTACGCTCAATAGGAATACCGTGGTCTTCGGCGTACTTCATTAAAGTCTCACGTGAGGTGAGATCCCATTCACGCCAAGGAGCAATAACTTTAATGTCGGAACGTAGTCCGTAATAACCTAACTCAAAACGTACTTGGTCGTTACCTTTTCCGGTGGCTCCGTGTGAGACCGCATCGGCGCCAGTCTCGTTGGCGATTTCGATTTGGCGTTTTGCGATCAACGGTCGTGCGATAGAGGTACCGAGTAAGTACTCACCTTCATAAATCGCGTTAGAGCGAAACATTGGGAAGACATAATCACGAACAAACTCTTCGCGCAGGTCGTCGATATAAATTTCTTTAACGCCAAGCTGCTGTGCTTTGGCACGTGCTGGCTCGAGTTCTTCGCCTTGGCCGAGATCTGCAGTAAAGGTGACGACTTCGCAGTCATAGGTGTCACGCAACCATTGTAGGATAACGGAGGTATCAAGGCCGCCGGAATAGGCGAGTACGACTTTATTGATTTTACTCATAGGATATAGACTTACCTTTTACGCCAATTTATTTCTTGCGACGGGCGCTACGGCGTAAACGTGATGATAAACGACGTGCCATTTCGCCAAACATTTCTGTTTGCGTTGGATGCGGGTGTATGGCATTACCGACTTGCTCTAATGTCATTTCACCTGACACCATCATGACGGCTTCGCCAATTAGTGTGTCGGTATGGTCTGCCAAGAAATGCACACCGACAATCTTTTGCGTGGCTTTATCTGCGACGATTTTGATTAAACCTAAGGTTTCATCGGTAATCATGGCTTTGGCGTCGATGCTCATTGGCATTTTCACTTCAACCGCGTCGATGCCTTTAGCTTTCGCTTGAGCTACGGACAATCCAACGAAACCAGCTTGTGGTCGTGAGAAGATCACGCCGCAATCTTTGGCTTCATCGTAGGCAGCTTTTTCACCAACGATGGTTTGTGCCGCTACGCGACCTTGCTGACCTGCAGTATGCGCTAACATTAAGCCACCGACAACATCGCCGACCGCGAAGATATGACTGGCACTGGTGCGGCCGGTTTTATCGACGGTGATTAAACTGCGATCTGAGGCAACGCCTGCGCTGTCTAGATTAAGTGGTTCTAATACTGGGCGCTTGCCAGTTGCCATGATGACGTAGTCACAGGCGGTTTTATGCTCGATGCCTTCGCCATCAACAAACTTAACGCTCATTTTGCCCGGCTTGCCAGATATGCTGGCAATCTTGGCTGAGGTTTGTATGGTTAAGCGTGGATCGTCATTCAATATGCCGGTGAGGACTTTGGCGATCTCGTCTTCGACTTCGGCCAAGATACGATCTTGTGCTTCGATCAAAGTAACTTCGGCACCGAAGTCTTGGAAGATTTGCGCCATTTCTACACCGATAGCACCACCACCGATGACCACTAACTTCTTCGGAGATTTATCGAGTGACCATACGGTATCTGATGTCAGTACACCGCCAGTTTTTAAGCCATCGTGTGCGCCTTCAATCGGCGGGATAAACGGTGGTGCGCCGGTGGCGACGACTGCACAACCAAAACTGATATCTTCACCTTTATCGCCCGTACTTTGATCTGGACGTGTGTGGGGATCGTCGCTATTGGTTGAGCTATCAACACGAATGACGTGATCGGAAACAAAGCTACCTTGACCGTGGATGTATTTAATCTTTACACCGGTGTCAGTTTTATAGGCCATTTCGCCACGGGTTTCTAATATGCCGCGTCGGGTTTTTTCCATATCGTCCCAAACAAGTTTACCTTTGTCGGTTCCGACAACACCTAAATGGGCATCGTGCGCTCTATCGCGCAATTTATCTGCTGCGGCACGCCAAGCTTTCGATGGAATACAACCACGCCACAGACATTCGCCACCGGGGAATTTGGCGTCGTTGATCATGGCGACTTTTAAGCCGTGCTCCTTTAAGTCACGTGCGCAATCTTCACCACCTGGTCCACCGCCGATAACGACGACATCGTAGTCCCAATCACCTTCTGGTATTGCTGAGCCCATTGCTGTTTCCATCCAGGTTTCTGGTTGTTCGATATTGGCTTTTAAGGTATTTAAATATTGTGCGACGTCGGCACCATTAACTACGCGGTGGTCACCGGTAATCGTTAGCGGCATACCGTCTGGGCCAGCGCTGGATATGGCGAGTATAGCGGCCATACCGGGCGTGACGACGGCGTCAAAATACTTAACGCCCATCATGCCCATATTCGAAATCATAAACGTCGGGTTGGCGTATTCTTCTGGCGCTAGGCGACGGGCGCGTGAACGACTAACGAGATCTTGCCAGTCTGTATTGAGCTCTTCTAATGATCGGCTTTCGCAATTACGCAGTACCGGAACAACTAAGCCACCTTCTACCGAAACGGCCATGCCAATATCGACATTATCGCGTTCGATAATTTGATCACTAGGTTTGTATGCCCAGTTCATCGACGGATGCGCTTTCATTGCTAAGGCGCAAGCTTTAGCAATGGCTACCGTGACGGAGACACCGGCTTTCTTTGCGGCTGCAATTAATTTAGTCGGCTGCGCATCAATGCTGACACGAAAATCGGGGATACCAACAGAACTGCTCATGGATTGCGATATGGCTTTTTCCATGGCATTCATGGGGCGACCAACGCCTGGCACATCGACTTGTGGTAGTCCGGCGACGATGGCTGCGCCACCTAGTCCAGACTGGGTGGCTTGTTGCACATCAGCGGCTTGAATAACGCCGGCTGGGCCTGAACCTTGAATACGGTTTAAATCAACTTGCATACCGCCTGCGACTTGTCGTGCATACGGTGTCGCGCTGGCGCTATTGGGGCGTGGCGCTGGTGCGGCTGAACCACCAGTATACGAAGCAGGTGTTGCGGCCTTCGTTGCTTGAGTTGCGCCAATTTGAGATGCACTGGCTTCAGCGGCGCTATCGGATGCCGCTGCACCTGATGACTCTGCTGAAAAAGATTCTTGATCAACGTCGCCAGCATTTTCAACCAAATAGGCCATGGCTTCGCCGACGGCAATGACACTATCGATTTCTGCAATTGGGCCTGATAGATAGCCATCTTTAAAGACTTCGACATCCATGATGGCTTTGTCGGTTTCGACTGTTGCAACAATATCGCCGCGTGAGACTTGTTCGCCTAATTCTTTTTCCCAACTGACGACAACACCTTCGGTCATGGTGTCAGATAGCTGTGGCATGGTGATGGTTAATAATGCGTTGGCTGGCCCTGATGGTGCTGCCGGCGCCGATTCTGTTGCGACAGGTGCGACTACGGCTGATGAATCGCTGCTTGCTTGACCAGAAGCATCACCTGCTGATTCATTAGTCACTTCTGCCTCTGACGCTACGATATACGCAATGGCGCCACCAACTTCTACTGTGGCATCGACTGCGGTTAATGGGCCGGACAAATAGCCTTCTTTAAAGACTTCGACGTCCATAATCGCTTTGTCGGTTTCGACCGTTGCAACGATATCGCCACGCGCTACTTTGGCACCGAATTCTTTTTCCCAACTGACTAAAACACCTTCGGTCATGGTGTCTGAAAGTTGCGGCATTTTTACAATATAGGGATCAGCCATCGAAAGCATTACTCAATTTAGGTGTGGGTCGCCGTGGCGACCTATTAATCTTAAATATTACTAAATAACGTTAGGACTTGCCTAATGATGCTAGCACTGCTTTAACGACGTCTTTGGCATCGGGCACTGCGGCTTGCTCTAACTTATGGTTAAACGGAATTGGCACGTGTACTGCTGAAACTCGCACGGGTGGCGCGTCTAATTCGAAGAAACATTCTTCGTTGATGATCGCCATCACTTCTGAGCCGACGCCAACCATTGCTTCGGCTTCTTCAACAATCACTGCGCGATGTGTTTTACTCACTGATTGTTTAATGCCGGCTCTATCTAATGGACTTAGCGAATACAGATCGACCACTTCGCATTCTATGCCGTGTTGTTTTGACAAGATGTCTGCGGCTTGCAATGACCAGTGCACAGAGATGTTATAGCCAAACAAGGTGATGTCTGAGCCTTCGCGCACGATGTCAGAACCTTCTAACGGATGAAAGTATTCTTCGTCTGGCACTTCGCCTTTAAGGTTGTACATGAGTTCATGTTCATTAATGAACACGGGGTCATTACAACGCACGGCTGATTTTAATAAACCGTAAGCTTGTTTTGGTGTTGACGGTGTTACTACACGTAAACCGGCAATACCCATAAAGACTTTTTCCATACGCGCTGAATGCTGAGCACCCAACTGATGAGCGGTGCCACCAGGTGAACGTACAACAATAGGCGCGGTAAGTTGGCCACCTGACATATAACGCACTTTAGCCGCTGAGTTAAAAATCTGATCCAAGGCTAACCAGGCAAAGTTAACCGACATAATTTCGATAATGGGTCGCACGCCAATAAACGAGGCGCCAATACCTAAGCCGGTATAACTATTTTCTGAGATCGGTGTATCCATAATGCGTTCAGGGCCATACTTTTCGTATAAGCCTTGCGTTGCTTTATATGTGCCACCGGCAACACCTATGTCTTCACCCATTGCGATAACCAGCGGGTCATTGGTCATTTCTTCGTCATGGGCGCGGCGTATGGCTTGCCAATACATTAAATTAGCCATTAGCTTGCTCCTCCGCCTAGATTAATACGGACGTAAGGATCGTTGTCTGCTAATACGTATTTCTCTAGCTCGGCAACGTCTGGTTCAGGTGATTCTTCTGCGTACTTAACGATGTCATCGTCAATTTCGGCAATCAATTTTTTATCCAAGGCCTTGTACTCATCCATGGTGTAATCGCCTGCTGCAATTAAGCGATCTCGTAAGATTTTAATTGGATCACGCTTCGCCCACTCTTTTTCTTCCTTATCGTCACGATAAGCATTGGAGTCAGACATGGAGTGACCGCGATAACGATAGGTCATCAGCTCTAAGAAATAAGGGCCTTTGCCACTGCGCACATGATCAACGGCGATTTTGGCGGCTTCGTAAACGGTTTCAACGTCTTGACCATCGGCTTGCGCTGATGGAATGTTATAAACCGCAGCACGTTTGTACTGATCTAGCTCAGACGTTGAGCGATCAATGCGTGTACCGATTCCGTAGAGATTGTTCTCGCATATATAAAGAACGGGTAGCTTCCAGATTGACGCCATATTCAATGACTCGTGGAAGGTGCCTTGATTATTTGACGCATCACCTAAGAAACAAATGGAGATATCGTCGTCACCTTTAAGCTGAATACCTTTGGCAATACCGGTCGCTAGCGGGAATGGCCCACCGACCAAAGAATAACCACCCATAAAACGATGCTCTACATCAAAAATATGCATGGAGCCACCACGGCCTTTACTACTACCGGTTTCTTTACCGAACAACTCTGCCATGACTGCTTTAGGATCGGCACCACATAATATGGCGTGAATATGATCGCGGTAGCCTGTGATCGCGTAATCGCGACCTGGACGCGCTGCTTTAAATACGCCGTGTGCACAGGCTTCTTGGCCTGGATAGAGATGAACGAAGCCGCCAATTTTGCCCTCTTGGGCGCCCTGGTAACAGGCTTCTTCAAAGCGGCGCGCAAAAAGCATTTCTTGCAGCAGCCGTTTCTTATCGTCGGTGCTTAACATTTATAGGTTCTTTTGTAATTGTAGTAAGCGCGCTATGATCTGTTTTTTAGTCCATCAGGTCAAGGTAAAAACGCCCCCAAAACTATGAAAATTCAATTAAAACAATACTTAAGCGCCATCGACAAAGAGCAAGTTGATGCCCTCGAAACACTGATTTTTCTCGTTAGCGGTGGTGACAACCCCAATAGTAACCCTGGCGACTGGGGACGCTTTGCCCACAAAAAAACCGTTAGCGAGCGCTTTCAACGCGCGCACAAACGTGGCGCCGCAACAAAACCGTTTACTACCGACCTACCCAATGACAAAGGCACTCGCGTTTCGTTCTGGCAAGTTAAAGCTGATCTCAGCACCTTTGAATACCTTAGTTTGGCCCGCAAAATTGCCCAGCAAGCCATTGCTCAAGGCAGCGAAACTGTCAGCATTCAGCTACAAAAGCTGCCTGTTGCCAGCCATAAACCTTTGGTCGACGCGCTAATATCGGCGCTATATGCGGCGAACTGGCCTATAACATCGTTTAAAAGTGGCAAAAAGAACAAAAAACCTACGAAACGCTTACATATCTATGGCCTTAAATCTTTAGTCAACACCAAACAAAGCGTGGCGACATCAGAAGGCACTAACGTCGCGCGCGATCTGACGCAACTACCCCCGAACGTACTAACACCTGGCGAGTATCGCAAACGACTTCGCAAGCTCGCTACGCAATTTGGCTGGCAACATAAGTTTTATAACAAAAGCCAACTCGAACAAAAAAAAGCCGGCGCCTTTGTTGCCGTGCTTGAAGCCAGCGACAAGCCGACGGGCGGTTTAGTGCATTTACGCTATCAGCCTAGCCGTCGCCCTAAGAAAACCCTCGCTTTAGTCGGCAAGGGCCTATGCTATGACACCGGCGGCATTAATCTTAAACCCGCCAAGTTTATGTACGGCATGCATGAAGATATGGAAGGCAGCGCGGTTGCACTAGGTACCCTGATCGCTTTGAGCCGCATGAAAGTCGATTATGCTATCGACTGTTATCTTGCTCTCGCCGTTAACGATATCGGTCCATTGGGTTATCGCCCTAACGACGTAATTACCGCCAGCAATGGCACAACTATTGAGATCGTTCACACCGATGCCGAAGGTCGTATGGTGCTCGCCGACACGCTGGCTATCGCCAGTAAGGCCAAGCCTGATTTAATGATCGATTACGCCACTTTAACCGGCTCTTGCGTGGCTGCGTTGGGCACCACCTATTCTGGCGCATTTACTAATCGCGAAGAATTTCATAATGATGTTATCGACGCCGGCAAAAAATCAGGGGAGCGCGTTTGGCCCTTCCCACAAGATAAAGATTTTGACAAAGCACTTCACAGTAAGATAGCCGACATCAAACAGTGCACAGTAGGCGGTGGACCAGACCACATTCTTGCTGCACGTTTTCTCAATCGATTCGTCGATAAAAACGTGCCTTGGATTCATGTTGATTTGGCGGCCGGCAATCACAAAGGTGGGCTTGCGCATATACCAACAGAAACAACAGGCTTTGGTGTACGTTTTACGGTTGACTTATTGCAAAGCAAACTATTTGCTAACTAGCCGCTAAAAATTTTACTAACGACCGTTAATGCTGCTTATGAAACCCAGCAGCGCTAACGGCCGATCTCGGCAACCGTCATTGACTAAAAAAATCGCCTGTGAGCATCCATTGTCACGCTGACCCAGCTCTCTTTTGGTCTAGCTCCTAATCACTTTATTCCTACTGCTAAATCCTTCGGCATGTGGTGAAAAACACTTTCGCCTTATTTGCTCTTCGCCACCAAAATAAAAAAATAAAAACCGCATGTTCATCACCCTCTCCGGCACTAGCTCGGCCAACGAAAATCTCGCTGGGTTTAGGTGTGAAATGTCGACACGGTATCGTGTTCTGCCAAAAGTAATTTGTTTTGAGTTAACTGAGACAGCAGCTATCAGCAACCTTAAAAACGCTGTAATTTATTCTCGGCCTCAAAGAAGCCGGCTTGCGCTACTCTCGAGAACGTCCAGCGCGCAAATTCAACGCTCATCGAATAGGACAAAAATACTCACACTCTGCTTATGAACGCTATAATGATAGCGCAGCATTTCTTATTCATAGCAGTGACCATGACCGCCCTTAGCATTAACGCCGTTTACAAGCAGTACCCCAACGTCAAAGCTCTCAATGGTATTGATCTATCAGTTAAGCGCGGCGAATTTTTCGGCCTGCTTGGCCCTAACGGCGCCGGCAAATCAACACTAATTAATATTATTGCGGGATTAACCAAGGCCGATAGCGGCGAAATATCCATTATGGGCCATGATACGAAAACTGATTTTCGTGCTGCCCGCAAGAACCTAGGCATTGTGCCGCAAGAGCTGGTGTTCGATCCTGTTCTCACTGTCCGCGAGGCTATTCGCATTCAAGCTGGTTATTATGGCGTCGGCAAAGCCAGCTACGATTGGATCGATGAGATTATTGATAAGCTGATGCTCAGCGATAAGGCTGACACCAATATGCGGGCCCTGTCAGGGGGCATGAAACGTCGCGTCATGGTAGCGCAAGCCTTAGCACACAAACCCCCTGTCATCGTATTAGACGAACCGACAGCAGGGGTTGATGTAGAGCTGCGTCGTTCATTATGGCAATTTATTAAACGCTTAAATAACGATGGTCATACCATTATCTTAACAACGCATTACTTAGAAGAAGCCGAAGCCTTATGCGACCGTATTGGCATCATTAATCATGGTGAACTGATCGCTTTAGATTCTACCGCTGAGCTTATTGCTAATGGCATTGCATCGAAATCACGCTTGCGTCTTGCCATAGACAACAACGAGCGCCCTCTACCTGACTCAGTGAAGCACCTCATTAGCGATCTCTCCAGCGAAGCTGAACTGGTCTTCGAGTTTGATCGTTCGCAACATAGCGCTCTTGATATCATCGATGCTTTACGCCTAGCGGGGTTCATCATCACTGACATTCATACCGAGCATGCTGATCTTGAAGATGTGTTCTTATCTTTAACGAGCAAACAATCATCTTGAATACCATTGGCTTTAACACTCTGCTCAAAAAAGAGTTGCTACGATTTTGGAAAGTCGCTTTTCAAACTATTTTTGCGCCGATCGTTACAACGCTACTGTATCTTGTCGTATTCAGCCAAGCGTTAAATTCACGTGTTAGTGTATTCGATGATATTGAATACACTGTTTTTCTTGTCCCTGGCTTAGTCATCATGGCGGTATTACAAAATGCCTTTGCCAATAGCTCATCGAGCCTGGCGCAAGCCAAAATAACGGGGCATATTATCTTTATTCTCTTACCTCCGCTATCGCATATCGAGCTCTATCTTGCCTACACTATTGCAGCAATGGTTCGCGGCATGATTGTTGGCTTAGGCGTTTTAATTGCAGCAACATTATTTATCCCTATATCGATCCATAGCTTTGCATTTTTATTCGTCTTTGCCTTAGCAAGTAGCGCAGTACTTGGCACTATTGGCATCATTGCGGGCATTTGGGCAGAAAAATTCGACCAGCTTGCTTTGTTTCAAAACTTCATCATTATGCCCTTAACCTTTCTCAGTGGTATTTTCTACTCTATTCAATCACTGCCTGCTTTTTGGCAATTCGTCTCACATTTAAATCCATTTTTCTATATGGTTGATGGCTTTCGTTATGGGTTTTTAGGCGTCTCTGATGTTTCGCCCTGGTATAGCCTGACTTTTGTCATCATTGCCATGATAATATGCACTGGCATCACATTAGTCTTGCTTAAACGTGGTTACAAACTACGGCAATAATTCAGGTTTCATCTGCACCGTCTCACACTATGAATACACTTGATTTAGCAACACGCTTTCGTGGCTTTCTTCCCGTCGTAGTCGATGTTGAAACCGCTGGCTTTGACGCAAAAAAAGATGCCTTACTCGAAATCGCTGCGGTTATACTTCGCGTCGATGACAACAATCAATTGGTCACCGGTGAAACACACGCTTGCCATGTTGAACCTTTCGCAGGCGCCAACCTTGATGAGGCGGCACTAGCCTTTAACAAAATCGACCCTTATCACCCTTTTCGTATGGCGCTTAACGAACAAGAAGCTTTAAGCAAAATTTTTAAACCCATACGCAACGCTATTAAAGAACAACACTGCACACGGGCGATATTAGTTGGCCATAATGCTTTCTTTGATTTGGGGTTTTTAAATGCAGCGGTCGAACGCAGTGGCATAAAACGCAATCCGTTTCACCCCTTTAGCAATTTTGATACGGTCTCTCTCGCCGGACTGGCTTATCAACAAACTGTACTCGCCAGAGCGGTGCAGGCCGCCGAGATCGAGTGGGACCAATCAGCAGCGCACTCGGCCATCTATGATGCTGAAAAAACGGCCGAGCTGTTCTGTAAGATTGTCAACCGCTGGGATGCAGAAGTGACATCCCAACGATAAGTAAGACTTAAACGCTAAAAAGCGAGCTCATTCAGAATCGTTGCTTGCTTCTTCCGTAGCCGGCAACATTTTCTTTAGCTCGCCCTGCTCGTACAACTCGAGCATGATGTCTGAACCACCGACCAATTCACCATTGATAAACAATTGTGGGAAAGTCGGCCAATTTGAATATTGCGGTAAATTCGCCCGCACTTCAGGTTGCTCAAGCACGTTAATACTGGCAAATTTAGCGCCGCAGGCTGACAAAATTTGTGTTGCTTGCGACGAAAAACCGCATTGAGGAAACGTTGGCGTACCTTTCATAAAAAGCACCACGTCGTTGTCTTTTACGGTCTTGTCGAGTTGATCAATAATATCCATGGTTTCTCTCTTTAATCGCTATCTATAAAATATTGGGTGATTTTAGCGCTTTTCAAGCTTTTGCGCCGGCCATTTACAATCCTTTCGGCAATCGCCAATTACCACCGGAAGGTGTCTGAATACTAAGGCGCTGACCTGCCTTGGCAATCAAGCTGGTTTTTCCGGGCAACAACTCATCATCTAGCTTATTTTCGCCTTCCTTTCCTGCCTTCGCGCCGTGCAATCCCCACGGTGGCGTCGTCCGTCGCTCTGTTAACAAGGTCACCTGTGTGTCCTGCAAAAATTCATACTCGCGTATCAGACCACGCCCACCAACATTTTCGTCACCTGCCTCCTCTCGGCCCTGTGAGACAAGTTGGTAGCGACTAATTCGCAGGGGATAGTGCATCTCCACGCTTTCAACAGGGGTATTTTGCGTATTTGTCATATGCAGCTGTATGCCACTGGCACCATCACCATTAGGACCGGCACCCGCTCCACCAGCCAGGGTTTCGTAGTAATCCCAGGCGACAGCGGCCTTATTACTGTCTACACCACCAACACTGCCCAATGCGACGTTATTCATTGTGCCTTGGCTCGCTGCTGGTAGCTTGTCAGGCAGGGCTTGGGCTAACGCCCCCATCACCACGTCAACCAAACGCATGCTAGTTTCGACGTTACCCGCAGCCACGGCCGCACCTGGCTCTGGGTTCAAAAAACTGCCGTATGGAACGACTAAGGAAATAGACGAAAAACTGCCAGCACAGGCTGGTGTATTAGCTGGCATTAAACAGCGAAAAGCGTAGTAAACAGCCGCTGCGACAACCGACACAGGGCAATTGATATTGCCCGCCACCTGTAATGCCGAACCTGAAAAATCCGCAATCACTTCGTCATCATCAATTTTTAGCTGTAGGGAAACTGCGATATCACGGTTTCCTTGTCCGTCATCGTCCATGACGTCAGTAAATTGGTAATCTCCATTAGGGATAGCACCGATTCCCGATCGCGCCATACGCCGTCCGTAGTCATTGAGGGCCTCTAGTGCTGAGTAGTACTTTTCAAGCGACCCAAGCTGCTTAACTAATACCGTTAAACGCTTACAACCAACGACGTTTGCACTGGCTTGCGCGATAAGGTCGGCGCGCCCATGATCGGGGTTTCTTAGTTGCTTTAATACAGGTGCTATAACGTCTTCTTCTGGCGCAGCATTTTTCATAAAACGTGTGGGTGCTATAACAACGCCCTCTTGCAACAAACGGCTTGCTATGGGCATAGAGCCCGCCGACTCAGCGCCAATATCAGCATGGTGTGCACGATTAGCGACAAAACCACACAGAGTGTCATCAATAAATACCGGGGCGATTACAGTAATATCGGGTAAGTGAGTTCCACCCAAAAATGGATCGTTAACCCAAACCATGTCGCCTTCTTGCCAATCGAAACGCTTGACCAAATCTGCCATGGCATAAGCCATACTGCCAAGATGAACGGGAATATGTGCAGCTTGCGCACGCAAACTGCCATAGCGATCAAAAATTGCGCAAGAATAGTCGAGCCGATCTTTAATATTGGGTGAAAATGCCGCGCGTTGCAGCGTCAAACCCATTTCGTCACAAATCGCATCAAGGCGCTGATGAAACAAGGTCAATTCAATAGAGTTCATGGTGGCGAGCTTAGCAGCCAAGCAACTCGTAGGCTAGAAACACAACCAAACACAGGACTCGCGCCTAGGGGGCTGATATAATGGCTCTTTTGGCTTTTCATTCACTTTTTTAGATAGGCGGGAGCTTAATCATGGCACACGAATTACCTGCATTGCCTTATGCACTGGATGCGCTAGCACCACATATTTCGGCTGAAACCTTAGAAATTCATCATGGTAAGCACCACGCGACCTATGTCACCAATATTAACAACTTAGTTGCTGGCACTGAGTATGAAGGTTTATCACTAGAAGAAATTATCGTTAAAGCACCTGCTGGCGGCATCTTTAACAATGCTGCGCAAATCTGGAACCATTCTTTCTATTGGAACTGCTTAAGCCCTAACGGCGGCGGCGAACCAACGGGGGCGATTGCTGAGGCAATCAATGAAGCCTTTGGTTCTTTTGCTGAATTTAAAGAACAGTTTTCTAAAACTTCTATCACTACTTTCGGTTCTGGTTGGGGTTGGTTAGTTAAAAACAGCGATGGTTCTTTAGCATTGGCAAGCACCAGCAATGCTGGCAACCCATTGACTGAAGGTCAAACACCTATCTTAACTTGTGATGTTTGGGAGCATGCTTATTACGTTGATTACCGTAACCGCCGCCCTGACTATGTGGCTGCGTTTTGGAATCTTGTGAACTGGGACTTTGCCAACGCTAACCTAGGTTAAGCGTTGCCGACACCCATAGTTAAAAGTAAACAAACAAAGTACGGCAGCCTAATGGCTGCCGTTTCTTTTTTAAAAACACAATGCTTAATGTTAAGCATTGATTAATTAGGAATATTGATTGGTGACTAGTTTAATGTCTAACTACACTCGACTTCCTGTCAGCTTTCGCCATGGCAAAGGCTGTTGGCTATGGGATGATGCTGGCAATAAATATCTCGACGCCTTGTCGGGAATTGCTGTTTGCGGACTCGGCCATGCACACCCAGCTGTCAGCCAAGCAATAAAAGAACAAGCTGACCTGCTGCTACACACCTCTAATCTTTATAACATTGAACCACAGCTGCAACTTGCAACTAAACTCAATGCTTTGTGTGGCACAGACACCGCTTTCTTTTGTAATTCTGGTGCCGAAGCCAATGAAGCGGCAATTAAAATCGCTCGCCGCTACGGCCACGATCGCGGCATTAGTAACGCAAAAATTATTGTTATGGATGGTGCTTTCCATGGCCGTACGTTGGCAACTCTATCCGCTACAGGCAACGCTAAAATTAAAGAAGGCTTCGCACCGCTAGTCGAAGGCTTCATACAAGTTCCCTACAACGACGTTGATGCTGTTATGGCTTACAGCGATAACGCTGATGTTGTTGCCGTTATGGTCGAGCCGATACAAGGCGAAGGTGGAATCAATATTCCTGATGCCGATTACCTGCAAAAATTACGCGCCCTATGCAACAAAAATAACTGGCTATTGATTACCGATGAAATTCAATCAGGCATAGGTCGTAGCGGTCAATGGTTAGCTGCCCAACATGGTGGTGTACAAGCCGATGTCATTACACTCGCCAAAGGTCTTGCCAATGGCGTACCCATAGGTGTTTGTCTCGCTCACGGTAAAGCTGCGAAAGTTCTTGGCCCTGGCTCGCATGGCTCGACATTTGGTGGCAACCCTTTAGCATGCAGAGCCGCGTTAGCGGTAATCGACACCATCAATAGCAATGATCTAATGGCTAATGCTACTGCGATGGGCGACTATTTATATAAAGGTTTCACACAACGTATTGGTCAACTTGACGCTGTAAAAACAATTCGTTACCAAGGCTTATTATTTGGCATTGAACTAGAAAGCCCTTGCGGCGAGCTCGTCAGCAAAGCACTTGAAAAACGTTTGCTAATAAATGTTACCGCCACCAGTGTTATACGTTTGTTACCACCATTGCTACTTGATCAATCGGAAGCTGATATGATTATTGATATCGTCAGCAACTTAATCATCGAGCATACAAAATAGTATTGCTAAGGAAACAAGCCGTGCCAGTTAGACATTTTCTTACCCTTGCTGATCTTAGTCGTGACGAGCTAAACTCACTCATTACACGTGCTACCGAGCTTAAATCGTTACAACGTCGCAATGTCATTCATGAACCATTGAAGAACAAGGTCTTGGCAATGGTGTTTGAAAAATCATCGACACGTACACGAGTTTCATTTGAAGCTGGCATGATTCAACTTGGTGGTGGTGCTATCTTTCTTTCGCCGCGCGATACGCAGCTTGGTCGCGGCGAGCCTGTTGCTGATACAGCGCGTGTTTTATCACGCATGGTCGATGCCATCATGATTCGCACTTTTGCTCATGACACGGTTGTTGAGCTTGCCGAATATGCCGATGTCCCTGTCATCAACGCTTTAACTGATGACCATCATCCTTGCCAACTATTGGCTGATATTCAAACTTATGTCGAACATCGTGGCAGTATCGAAGGCAAAACGGTTACGTGGGTCGGTGATGGCAATAATATGTGCCATTCCTATATGCAAGCGGCACAGCAATTTGGTTTTAAACTCAATATTGCCTGCCCTGAAGCCTATGAACCTAAGGTCGACATCATGTCTGCCTGGGGTAACAATAGTGAAGTGATTCATGACCCAGCTACAGCCTGTAAAAATGTTGATTTAGTCGTTACTGACGTTTGGGCGAGTATGGGACAAGAAGGCGAGGCCGACGACCGCAATAAAGTGTTTAAACCCTACCAGGTTAATGCTGAATTAATGGCCCATGCCAAAAGCGATGCGCTCTTTATGCACTGCCTCCCTGCTCATCGCGGCGAAGAGATCAGCGCTGAAGTCATCGATGGGTCACAAAGCGTGGTTTGGGATGAAGCAGGCAACCGGCTACATGCGCAAAAAGCATTGCTTGAATTTTTAATTCCTCATACTAAGAATTAGCCTTTTAGAACACTATTTATGAACGCAATCGTTGAAGTGAAATCTATCAGCTGCCACTACCGTAAAGAAATGGTATTGGAAAAACTCTCTTTTCATATCAATGAAGGCCAAATAGCTTGTCTACTTGGCCCATCTGGCTGCGGCAAGACAACTGCCTTACGCACTATCGCTGGGTTTGAGCCGATTAGCGAAGGCGAAATCTTATTACGCAGCATTACCGTATCCAACACCAAGAAAACAATTGCTCCAGAAAAACGCAAAATAGGCATGGTCTTTCAAGACTATGCTTTATTTCCGCATATGAATGTCGCCAACAACATCAGTTTCGGTTTGCGCAAACTCTCTTCAGCAAAAATTCGCGAGCGTGTCGCTGACTTACTCGCAACCGTTGGTCTACCTGATTACCAAGAACGTTACCCACACGAACTATCAGGTGGGCAACAGCAGCGCATTGCTTTAGCGCGCGCTTTGGCTTCGAAACCTGATTTAATATTAATGGATGAACCCTTCTCAAACCTTGATGTTGAGATGCGCGAGCAGTTAAGCCATGAAGTGAGGCAAATTCTTAAATCGCTTAATACCAGCGCCATCATCGTTACTCACGACCAACAAGAAGCTTTTGCACTGGCTGATGTGATTGGCGTGATGAATCAAGGACGTATATTGCAATGGGATACGGCATTTAATCTTTACCACGAACCCAACCATCGCTTTGTCGCCGACTTCATTGGGCAAGGTGTCCTAATGAAGGGCTATCTTGTCTCACCAAATTCCGTCGCGACTGAAATCGGCTTAATCAACGGCAATAGAGCCTACACCTGGCCAAAGGGGACAGAGGTCGACGTATTATTGAGACCCGATGATATTGTCCCAGACAAGAATGCCAACTTAAAAGCCAAGGTCGTTCATAAAGCGTTCAAAGGCGCAGAGATTATGTATACCTTGAAGCTACCCACTGGCAGCAAAGTATTATCATTATTTCCTAGCCACAAAGACCATAACATTGGTGATTTAGTCGGCGTGCGTATCGCCGCAGATCACTTGGTCGCTTTTAACTACACCTAAGAATTTAACAAAGGTTTTTATTCGTCAGAAAAGTTGACGACTATAGCCCAGTGTCACATCAGCAAATGAATATCGCATCAAGGCAGCTCTATTAATTCATGGACGATATAGCTTTGGCAACTACAGGTATTATCAATGCTAGAAACTACAATATTGGCCGCTGGCGCTATGATCGCTTCACGTTGCACGCGTGCTGAAGAAGCTAGAGCAGTATCAACTGACAAATATTAATTATGATTGGTGTATCAATTGCCTTAGGTGCTGCACAGACTATCGCACAAAATTTTGCAACTATTATTGCTCATTCACCACATACGATATTAGCCGCAATATTTTTGCTAACAGTTAGGTATCAGTATGGCTCCAATAATAATTACTTTAATAATTGCCGCATCTGCTAACTTTGCTACACCAATTGCATCAATAGTTTAATCTATTACTAACAAATTGAATCATAACGCCGACTTACTTCATCGCTAAACAATGACAAGTTCATTTACCATAGGACCTTAAAATGACCAATCAAAAAGCAACTAATGTAACGTGGCATGATGGCGACATAACTTATAAAGATCGCTACAACCGTCTTGGGCAAAAAGGCGTAACTTTATGGTTTACCGGATTATCCGGCAGCGGCAAAAGCACTGTCACCGTAGCTCTTGAAAAAGCACTGTTTAAGCTTGGAAAAATGAGTTACCGCTTAGATGGTGATAATATTCGTTCAGGCATCAATAAAAATCTAGGGTTTTCACCTGAAGATCGAACAGAAAATATCCGCCGTATCGGTGAAATTTCAAAACTGTATTGCGATACCGGCATCATTGCACTAAGCAGCTTTATCAGCCCATACCGAGCCGACAGAGATCAAGCACGTAAACTTCATGAAGACGGTGGTTATAGTTTTATTGAAGTGCATGTAGATTGCACCTTAGCTGAAGCAGAAAAGCGTGACCCAAAAGGTTTGTATAAAAAAGCTCGTGCTGGCGAAATTAAAAATTTCACTGGCATAGATGCCCCTTATGAAGCACCGCTTAATGCTGAAATCACTATATGCACAGATAAAATGACGTTAGAGCAAGAAATTGAAACAATTTTAAATTATTTACAAGAACATCGTTACCTTATGGCGTAAATAAGCTGAATCCTTTATTTGTCTCTGATGAATCAAAACGAAATGCTTTGATTGCAAAAATATTTGATTGTCCACATGCAGCGGCCTACCAAATCCCCAAGGCAACATGGGCTAGGCGTGTAAGAGGGGTATTTGGTAATGATCTTGCCAACCGCGCGCAGGCAGCAATCACTAAGCTTAGTGACGGAAATGTGTTAGTTAGTGTATATGCAGCACTTAATAATAAGCGTGGCGCGGACGAAGCTTGTCGTCAGTTTGCTACGGCTGGAGGACACGCTGCCACGGCTAGAATTAATCAGCTTCCTGAAGAGAAACCCAATCACTTTATTAATACTTTTAGCGACTTTTACAAATAAATTTAATTTATAATTTTTAAACTACTTAATACGCATTCTTACCGACAAAACCATGAGTAATGGTTTTTAACACAATCTTGGCATCCAACCATACCGACCAACGATTAATATATTCCAAATCGTATTCAATACGCTTTTGCATTTTTTCTAAGGTATCTGTCTCACCACGCCAACCATTGACCTGAGCCAGGCCAGTTATCCCAGGTTTAACTTTGTGACGTAACATATAACCATTGATCAAACCGCGATATTCTTCGTTATGTGACACCGCATGCGGACGCGGGCCGACAATCGACATCGTCCCCAGCAGCACATTAAAAAACTGTGGCAACTCATCCATCGAGGTGCGGCGTAAAAAGGCGCCCAACTTGGTCACACGCGCATCGCCTTTGGTCGCCTGACGCACCTCATCACCGTCTTCAGTGACCGTCATACTGCGAAACTTGTAGACTTCGATCATCTCGCCGTTAATCCCATAGCGGCGTTGTTTGAAGAGTACTGGGCCAGGAGATGTCAGCTTAATGGCAGCGGCAATGAACAACATGGGCAAGGCTATCAGTACCAGTATCGCGCTGGCCATCACCACATCAAAAGACCGCTTGAGCCAGCCATCAATGCCGTAGAACGGGGTATCGTAGATACTAACCACTGGCAAGCCGCCGATATTACCCCACCTTGCGCTGAGTAGATCAAACATGAAAAAATCGGGGACAATATAAACTGAAGCAGTAGTATCCGACAGTTTCGATACCAGCATCTTGATACGCTCTTCAGCGCGCATGGGCAAGGCGATAAACACAACATCGATATCGCCCTCGCGAGCGGCCCGAACCAGGTCTTCCATCGTGCCCACTATCGGCAGCGGGTCATGCACCAGCGGCCTTGGGCCATTGGTTTTGCGGTCATCATAAAAACCAACCGGTTTCATTCCCATATTGTGCGAGTTCAACATAGAATAAGCCACTTGCTTACCCAGATCACGAGCACCCGCAATCGCCACACGGCGCACGTTCCAGCCACGCTTGTATAATTCACTTTGTAGACGCAGTAAGACGGCATGCCAAAGAATAAGCAGTATTGGTGTTATGACAAACCAGGTAAATAAGGTAAGGCGAGAATACTCAGCCGAAGTCTTCGTCGCATAACCAAACAACAAAAGCCCCATAACCACCAGCAACCAGATATAGCAAACCTTGGCCGCGCGCCGACCTAAAGACAGCGCATTAGAATCGGTATAAATACGCTGCACACCAGCGACAAATAGGAATACCCCTATAGATATAGCAACGATCAAGCTGTATTTATCGGTCCAAATAACTCCATACGACCGCACAATAACTAACAGCGTCAACCCCACCAACAGCGCATCCCCAATACGTGATAGGAAACTTAATCTTGATGAATAAGCCGATTTAAAACCAGAAGATCCAGCCACCTGTCCGCCAAGCCCCTTAATGCATTAAGCAACATCAAGTATAGCTGCTTTTGCAAGAGATACTTTAAATCGGCTAAAGATGCTAGATCAGAGCAAAAAAAACTGTGCCCAATGAGTAAGACTGAACTTTAAGCCTTAATAGAGTCGAGCCAATACTGAAACAATCGATTATTATGTCGCTGATAATAAAAAATGGACACTATCATCAAGCATATAATGCTGAACTAAAAAATATTTAAGGTGCACAGCTTAAAAATACATTACCCACGAGCTGTGTGCTAAGCGCGCCACACCACTCATCAGACATTCTGACATAACCCGGGCTGTTGGGGTGAACCTGATCATCCAGCAGTATGGTCGTGTCAGCCGCTAAGGTATAAACATTATAAAAATCAGAGCCCAATACCGGTGGATTCGCTAAGCCAGCATTCTCCGCAATCAACTCCGTAATAGCAGTCCGATACTCTAAGCCTTCTGCAAAATCATTGTCACCAGTAAACTGGATCGGTATCGACAATATCGCTTTTACACCTGCTGCGTTGGCCGTGTTGATAATGATCTGCATAAAATCTTTATACGTACTGGGCGAACTAACGTTTGGCGTAGTGCCCATCCCTGACAATACCGTACCGTGATCATTGGTCCCATACTGCACCAACACCGCCTGAGTATTCGGATAACGAGACAATAATTCACTCAGACGCTGCGAACCCTGAGCCGTTGTCTCGTTCCCATTGGCCTCAACAATCATAGCGATGGGCAATCCAGCGAGATTATCATCTGTCAGCAGATCAGTCAGGTTCGACTGATAGCCGCCACTGGTGATGCGGCCCGCATTGGCACCATTGAGCGAGATATCATCACTCATGTCCTCATCACGCAAGCCTTCAGTAATACTGTCACCCACCGTCAATAGGACAATGCCGTTGACACCGACCTGGGCCGATTCGTCCATGGCGCCATTGTGGGTCAAACGGGTCACCCCGTCACTGGCCAGGGCGTAGGCACGCACGGTGTGGTTACTGGCGACACTGCCTAAAGCAAATGATCCAGTAAATGGTGCAACCGTAACAGGAGCCAAAGTTATTTCACTGCCTGTACCTTCATCCAGCACAAACTGTACGCCGCCAACATCGGTCGCATCATTCACCACCGCTGACACTGACAAGGTGCCGTCATTGTCGACAAACGATGCCGCTGGCGCGCTCAATGCCACAATCGGGGTCGAGGGGGCGCTCAACACAATCAGGTTATCAAAGAAACAACTGCGGTTCTTGGCGCAGAATAAGGCCAGTTCGGTGCCATTCAAATCAGCATCCGCCGCCGCCAGTACCTGCTCGCCGTCCTGAAAGACAATAATGGCTCCGTTCTGGCGCACAATGCGCAGGTTGATCCATTGGCCAAGGGGATAGCTTTGGGTGCTCTGCGCCAGTTGGCTATAGACCCCACCTGATTTTTTCATGATCTTTTGGTGGCCATCGCGCTGACTGATCTGGTAGCGGTAGTAATTATCGGCATCACTGTAGTTAAACATGATGCCCATCATGCCGCGTAAAAAGGGATCGGTACCAACACCGGTGCTGTCATCGTTCTCATTATCAGGAGTACTGACATCACCCGCCTCGGAGCGTACCCGTAGACGCAGATCAAATTCGTTAGCTGCACCAGCAAAGATATCGCGCAAGAAGAAGGTCCCCTCTACAGCACTATCACTGGCAGAAATGCCTCGGCAACGGCCGGTCTGAACCAGGGCGTTATTGATGCCGGCGCTGTTGGCACTTGATAGATAAGTCCAGGTCGCCGTATCCGCTGCCGAGCCCACAAACTGACACTCTTCTACTTCAGTATAATTCGCCGTTGAGTTGGTATTGAAAAGGTCTCTCGCCGCGGCGACTTCGGTTTGGCCTGGTGCTAATGCAGAGTAGATCTCTACTTCCGCTAAACCTTTTGTCCCAATCGTGGTATCCAAAGTAATACGCACATTATCGGCCATCACTGGTGGGCTGATGGCAAAGGACATGATACTGCCATCATCGGTCAAGGCGCCGGTTGTGATCGGGCTGCCTACGGGACCGTTGTTATTCATAAAAGTGATGGTCGCAGCCGTGACCTGGTCGCCTATCGCAGGCAAATCTCTCAGGTCAATACGGTGTAACTCAGTTGCCGTATCCAAAGCCAGATCCATGAAAGGTGTCGCACCCGTTGAGGTCCAGCCGTTTGTGGCAATGCCGTCCGCGACTTCATACATCGTTGCCAGACTGGTCGCTGGTGAAGGGGTGACCTGTGAATACAGGGCTTCGTTGAAACCATTGGCTACAACAAGATCAAAAGTGAGGGTGTCAGTCGCTGCACTGCTGTCTGTCACCGTCACCGTCACGGTAGTCGTTCCGACATCACCCGGCATTGGTATGCCGGTTAACTGTCCGGTGTTCGCATCAATGCTCAGCCAAGAGTCGTTGCCACTTATGCTGTACGTTAAGGTGTCTCCGACGTCACTAGCTGTCGGCGTAAAGTCATACATGCCACCAGCGATAGTCACAGACTGTGGCACAAGCGCATCATTGATAACTGGCGCAGCGTTAGTAACAGTGATGCCAAAAGCAGCCGATGTGGTGGTGACAGTCCCATCATTTACATTCACAACAATACCCGATGTCGAACCAACATCGGCATTATCCGGCGTACCTGACAACACACCCGTACTGGCATCAATATTCAGCCAAGTTGGAGGGGTACCCGCTAAACTGTAAACCAATGTGTCGCCATCGATATCCGTGGCATTGACATCAAAGTTGTACGGTACATTTTTAGCAATCGATGCAAGTGGGGTTCCGCTGGTGATAACCGGTGCTGTGTTTGTCACAGTAGTAGCGGCAGAACCGCCGCCGCCGCTGCTGCCACCGCCGCATGCAGCTAATACCAAAATCGATGGAATAGTAATTAATGTTTTTATGACTGCTTTTTTACTCACAAACGTTTTCATTTTGTCCTACCCAACTGTTATCAATCGCAAGAATATCCAGCCTAATGCAATGCGAGTGCCAAAAACCTCGCGTACTGACAAACCCAATCAGTCAAAATAATATTTCCTGAAAAAACAAAGGCTTATGTGGAATTTTTTGCTGGCGTCAAAAAATATCCTAGCTCTAGCTCCCGCATAGTACTTGAGTCAGCACCCTTATTACAACGATATGCGATATGTAAAAAAAGTCGACAACTGTAAAATTGGCCAATAATCTCGACAAAGATCTACTGAAAATGTACTCAGCGACTCTCTTTAAGTGCGAGCTGGCAGACAAGCCCATGGTAATTATAAGAAAGGAAAATTAATAAAGACAAAACAACACAGCCAAGGCAGACAGCGCTGATAACAGGACAATAACGCGCTATTTAGAACGCACCATATTGGCCAGCCGACGTAGAACTCTTTTAAGCAGGCTTTTTTTGCGCGGTTTTTGGCTCCCGGCAAGGAGAATTTCGTGAACAAAGCGCGCATCCATCCCCACATCGGCATCAACAGAGTCTGGATGAACCAATGGAAATGTCATGCTCTCCGTAACCAGGTTCGCCACACTAGAATGGGGGTTTTTAGTATGGGTCGCATCCTCGCCAAAGCCTTTATTAGAGACCAAGTTAACATTTGGCAGGATAGACAGACCACCTTCTCGCCAAACCGATAACTGCCAGGGGTAATCCCAGGCATCCAGCTCTGTTTTTCTGACTTTGGCAATCAGCCATTGCCAATGCGAAACTGCTTTGGGATCTATAAGATAACGATCCAAAAGTGAGTGGATTTTTTCGTCAGTGAGCGCCATCGCCAGATCATTTTTCTGCCATGCCCTCGCCCATGTCGCCCAACCCCAGCACACTACATGATGCGAAAATCGATAGCTGGCGGCTGGCGTATCGACCGCTTTCAACAAATTAGTCCCGCAGATTTGCATGACCTCGTCGTTGGTTGCGTATTTGTCGAGCAGCTCGCTACAGAACTCAAAAAATGCCGGATGCGCTAGACAATCGTCTTCGAGAATGATGGCCCGCTCATACTCGGAGAAAACATTATCCAGGCCGCTAACGATGCGCTTTGCGCAACCCATATTCTCGTCGGCATAGTCCTTAATAACTGAACAATCCCAATCTACCTGCTCCACAGCTGCTCTGGCCGCCCTACATCTAGCATGGTCATCAGTATTCGCTCGAGGCCCATCGGCAATCACATAGAGCTGTGATGGCGCTATCGCACGCAAGGCGTTGATCTGATCTTTGACCAGATCAGGCCGGTTAAAAATAATCAAGACTACAGGAACACTCAACATAATAATGGTGGGACTCAACGCATTCTGATAACTTTAGCTGGACTGCCAACGGCAACGGCATTTGCCGGTACGTCTTTGGTGACAACTGAGTTTGCACCAATCACGGCACCGTTTCCAATTTTTACGCCATCCAGCACCACTACACCATAACCGAGCCAAACATCATCACCTATCTCAATATTACCCTTCGATATTAAAGCTTGTTCCATGACTGGCAATCCTGCTTTTATACCGTGGTTAAACGGGTAAAATGCGCATGCAGGTGCTATTTCACAACGACCACCAATAATTATAGAAGACTTCCCCGCCACAAAATGACAGCGAGGCTGAATATGAGTATGCTCGCCAATACGAATGGAGCCGCCGTCCGTGGTTTCCATAATGATGTCGCTGTATAGTTTTACCTTATCAGCCAACTCAACTCGGCCACCTGTAGCTGTTTTGTATATTGATACACGCTCCCCCAGATAAACGTGGTGCCCCAACTGCAGGTCATCGTGTGCTATGGATACTGTACAAGACATATAACCAGATGGGTGCAGGCCTGATAATGTCGCCTGGGATTTATAGCCGCTGGCAAACAAGGAGGCACACCAGGATGCAAGTTTACCTGTAGCGCTGCCACCGGAGAACCTCACAAAAAAAACCAACAGTTTTTTCTTGATGATACGGTACAGATGAATAAATTTTCTAAAAATCGACATTATTCTCTCGATACTCGGCTTACCGAAAGAGCGACAAACTAGGCATTTGAATGGAAATGAGCGTTAAATTTCACTAAGGGACAATTGTCGTTAAGCAACCTTCCTGTACCATAAAAATCGCCATCAAGAACACTTAATGATTTGGCCGAAAATACGTGATCCTTAATCTCGCGATTTGATTCAATAAATGAACCCAAGGTATAGGAACTGCCCTTTAGCGGCAATTCGTTGATCACCATGTCAACATAGCCACTGCCCGACACATCGACAGGACTTTGATGCACTAAGTATGTATTAAGATCGATATATATATGGCCTTGCCGATGAATAAAAATACTAAATTTACAATTCTTATGTACCTTGGAATCGTTGCACGAGTAATGAAGACGAAACGTCACTTCTTGACCTGAGCAGGGGCTGACTATTTCCACCCCATCCTTGTCTAGCACTTGTATATTAGTTGCAATAATCTCTTGATCGCCAGAACGCTTGGTCATCTTATCTAAAGAAACATCTTCACTGGCAGTTAGTGAGGAAATATAGTCATCGGCAACTTCTTGACTCGTCCCAGTCTTCACTATTTGCCCTTGCTCTAATAATATCCCACGTTCACATAGCCCTGTAACTGCTGCCATATTATGGCTGACAAACAACACCGTGCGCCCGCTGCCGGTGACATCCTTCATTTTACCCAAACATTTTTCCTGAAACGCCGCATCGCCTACTGCTAAAACCTCATCAACAATCAAGATATCAGGGTCCAGGTGTGCTGCCACAGCAAAGGCAAGACGAACTTTCATACCGCTGGAGTAACGCTTAACTGGGGTATCTAAAAAACGTTCAACACCAGAAAATTCGATAATTTCATCAAACTTTCTGTCAACTTCGACTTTCGACATACCTAAAACTATGCCATTCAAGTAGACATTCTCTCTCCCCGTCAACTCTTGGTTAAAGCCAGTACCCACCTCAAGAAGACTGGAGATGCGGCCACGTATCTTTATCTGCCCAAAGGTCGGGCTGGTAACACGGGACAATATCTTTAATAAAGTCGACTTACCTGCTCCGTTAGCACCGACAATCGCAACTGACTCCCCGTGCATACATTCAAATGAAACATTGTTTATCGCGCAGAGGACATCTTCTTGACTGGTATAAGTACCATCACCGTTTAAAACATCATCGAACCTGTATAAACCGCGATATTTTTTAAAGTTATTTATAGGGCTTTTTACAAAGCCTAAAATGGCACTAGCCATGCTGTCGGACGACTCTTTCTTCGATCCCAAGCGATATAACTTAGTCACATTTTCAACACTAATCGCGGCATTACTCATTTGCTAGCACTCAATTATTTATCTCCGAAAAGTTTTCTCATGGCTATATCACATCAACAAATATTTTTTCCATATGACGAAAATACCACGCGCCAGACAGAAAAATAACTGCCGCCACAATCATGCCAGGAACAATAAACTCCCATGGAATTGCTGTACCCAACAATGATGCACGCATACCTTCAATGACACCAACAATTGGATTTAGCGAATAAAGCAGTCTATATTTTTCGGGAATTGTTGACGCGCTATACACAATAGGTGCCGAGAACATTAGCATTCTTATGGCAAAAGGCATCGCAAACTTTACATCCCTAAAACGAATAGCTAGCGCCGACAACCAAAAACCGATACCGAGAGGTACGATAAACATAAATAGCAAAAAAAGTGGCAAATAAAGCATATTAGTTGTTGGCGCCACACTGTAATAAATCATCGCTAAAATAATGATCCCCGTCGCGATAAAAAAATCAACTAAAGCGGATAAAGCAGGTGTCAATGGATAAATGATCCGCGGAAAATAAATCTTGCCAAGCATGCCCTGATCTTTAACTAAGCTTTGACCAGAGTTTGTCATAACTGTAGACATATAGGTCCAAGGCACAAT
>JAADIY010000048.1 GCA_013151045.1 Gammaproteobacteria bacterium | reverse complement strand
AGCGGCAGCATAAGGCTGTAAAGAAATAACAGGCGAAACATCCGTGTCGCTCCTGAATAATGAATAAGGTGATTGAGTTTAACGAAGCAAAGGATTTATATCTGTAGGTTGCAGGAGTTGAGCTATGTAGGAAATTAGCCCTAGTTGCCTAAGAGGTTTTTTCTATGTGTAAACCAACATCATTAAATCGTAAGCTATCTAGACCTTCATTGCAGTCGCCGGTAACGATTTTAATCGTATTTTTTCCCTGTTGTTGATATTTCATGGGCAGCTCAACCTTAAGAGCTTGTTTCGAGCCTTCATTCATCTCACGAAAATCAATTTCGGCAATGCTTTCATTATTTAAAAAAATTTCAGTGGGGAAATAGCTAGTCGGACAAATACCCGTAGAAATAACAACAAAGGACATTTCAATACTGGCTTTAATCGGTGCGTTTTCAAGTTGTAGCGGAATAAGATAGGTCGTTTTGATTTGCCCGAGTTGTTGGCCTTTTAAGCCAAGGTCGATGATACCGGATTGTTGATTTACATTCGTAACGGGAGCGATAAGCTCACCTGCATCACTGTAGGTAGATAGGATTAACAGCAGTGAACCAACGAGTGAGAGTAAACGAGAATTTAACATGCTATGGCTACCCATTGTTTTGTCATTCAACTTGAGCAGGATAATGAGAGGGATAAGGTTTTTTGGCAACGCCTGTTTTTACTGCTGCATCTGCAACGGCAGCTGAAACAAATTCTTTGAGTCTTGGGTCAAGTGGTTTAGGGATAATATACTCTGGGCCAAATACAAATTGTTCCACGCCGTAGGCATGACTAACTTCTTGTGGCACCGGTTCTTTAGCAAGTTTGGCTAAGGCATTCACCGCAGCAACTTTCATCGCTTCATTAATTTCACTAGCACGCACATCGAGTGCGCCACGGAAGATAAACGGGAATCCTAAAACATTATTGACTTGATTAGGATAATCAGAGCGCCCTGTGCCAATAATTAAATCATCGCGCGCGGCAAGTGCGGTCGCAGGACTAATTTCAGGATCAGGGTTAGACAGTGCAAAGACGATGGGTTTGTCAGCCATGCTTTTGACCATGTCGGCACTTATTAGATTTGGGCCGGATACGCCAATACAAACATCGGCACCGTGCATGGCTTCTTCAAGCGTCCGTTGAGTATGCGCGCTTGCAAAAAGTTGCTTTTGTTCGCTGAGATTATCGCGGCCAGTGTGTACAACACCTTGTCGATCACAAAGTAGTATGTTTTCTTTGGCTGTGCCCATCGCCATAAGCATGTTCATGGATGCAATGCCGGCCGCGCCTGCGCCTAAGCAAACAACTTTAATGTCAGAAAAGTTTTTACCTTGTAGCTCTAGCGCATTTTTTAAACCAGCGGTAATAATAATGGCGGTGCCATGCTGGTCATCGTGGAAGACAGGGATATCAAGCTTTTCAATCAGGCGCTTTTCAATATCGAAACAGTGTGGTGCTGCAATATCTTCAAGATTGATGCCGCCAAAGCCCGAGGCAATGCGGGCCACGGTATCAACAAAATCATCAGCTTCATCAGCATCCACTTCAATATCAAAGCAATCGATATCTGCAAAACGTTTGAATAAAACCGCCTTGCCTTCCATTACAGGTTTACCGGCGAGCGCGCCGATATTGCCAAGGCCTAATACCGCCGTACCATCGGTAATGACCGCAACGAGATTGCCTTTAGAGGTATATTGGTAAGCGGCTTCTTTATCTGCTTCTATTTCTCGGCAGGGTTCAGCGACACCCGGTGTATAAGCAAGAGAAAGGTCTTGTTGCGATGCACAGGGTTTTGTTACTTCAATCGCAATTTTTCCTGGCTTGGGTTCGGCATGGTATTGCAGCGCAGCTTTTTTTAAATCGTCGGTCATGGTGGTGGCTCGTATTAGTTAGGTGCTTATTCTACACGGGTTACGCCATGACTAGATAGCTTTCCTCCTTAGGGCTCCACTGCGTTGCGCAATGCGTCAGAAAGCTATCTAGTCACGGCTTTCACTGAATGATTTTTAACGCGGTGCCGGGTTTTGGTTCGCCATCTGGATAATGCTTATTTAATAATCGAAGTTGTGCTTCGGCATTGGTGCCAAGCTGAGACTGCTTGGCTAAGTCGGCAAAGCGGGTGTTCTGTTTTGCGCTAATAATATGAATTCGCCGAGGTTTTGCTTGCTTGCGTTCGGCAGTAGTCAGAGTACGAAAACTTTTGGCGGTGTTAATAATCTCATCATCAAATTGATAAGGTTTTTTTTCATCTTTAGCAAGGCCTTGAAATACCCAAGCGGTGTTCTGTTTGTAAATAACTACAAAACGAACCGGCCGTGTGCCATAAACAGTACGCGAGACAGATGAAATAGCAGTATAGCCCTCTAGATCACGATTCTGAATACGTTCACCATTTTGCAGCTTGTCTAGTTTAAGCCGTTGTTTAAGAAACTGTTTGGGAGTAATACGTTTATTGATATCGACAGCGGTGATTTGTAATAAGCCTTTATTTTTAGGCGCGACAGCAATGATTCGGTTGGCTTGGTTTTCTATGCGCCAACCTTTGGGTAACTTAAGGTAGATGTTGAGCTCACGGTGGTAGAATTTATTGCCACGAAGAATGCCGTGTTTTTCACTGTCACCAAAAACCATGCCTTCAATATTGCGCAGGAAAGCGACTTGATTATTGTTGTTCAAATTGGCTTTTTGTAGTTGCGTGGCACGTTTAATAACTTGTTGTAGTCGCGTGTCATTATCAGGATGAGTGGCAAAAACGCCGTGATAGGCTTTGGGCTCACGATCTTCGTCTTTTGCTAATTGCTTGTCATATATTTCTTGGTTTTTAAGAACACGCAGTACTTCAAGCATCGCCATCGGATCGTAACCGCTTAACGCTAAATACTCTGCGCCAAGACGGTCAGACTCCAGTTCATTGTCACGGCCATAACCACGGATAAGCGCAAAGCCAATGGTATTGAGTAAATTTCCTGCGCCAATAAAACCCGCTTGAGAAGCGAGCACAGCGGTAAATAATCCTGTTGCGGCTGCAGCACTTTGTTGACGAACACCATGCCTAGCAGTGACATGACCAATTTCATGGCCTAATACGGCGGCTAACTCAGCTTCATTAGAAAGATATGCCATTAAACCGCGGGTGATGTAAATATAGCCACCGGGTAATGCAAAGGCGTTGATATCGCTACTATCTAAGACGGTAAAGCGGAAAATTAAATTACGTCGATGACTTTTGATTGCCAGCTTATCACCTATTTTTTGCACATAGTCTTGCAGTGCAGGGGCATCGTATAGTCCATAGCGTTGAATAATTTTAGCGTGGTTTTGGCGGCCTATCGCGATTTCTTCATCTTCTGACATCAACACAAAATCAGCTTCGCCCGTAACCGGATTTACTGCACAGCCACTTAAGGCAATAATTAAAAAGACAATGCTGTGACGCAGGATGAGATTAATAGACATACTGTTAGTTTCGTGTGAGCGGAGGCTAGCGTCAAGTCTGATTTAATCAAGTACCTCAAGCGCATACGGTGTGCGTAAGCGCATGCGTAATGCGCCTTTGTGTTGGTAAAGAAAGCCACTGGCTAAAATTGTTTTACCAACCAGCTCTCTGGGTTTGAGTGTCTTAAATAACGGCAGTTCTTTTTTTTCGATCCGAAAGGCAACGTTACCCGGCAAATTAAGCCAGAGATTACGCCGCCCCTCACCAATACGAACAACCTTACCGGAGATACGATGATATCCACGGCTATTGCGGTGTAGATTGCGACTGCGGATTATTTGAAAACGATCCAGTTGCCAGATGGGTTTACGGGCATGGCGTGCTTGTTTTTCAATCCTTGAATAACATCCAAGGCCATCTAGGTTGGGTGGCACAGCCAGTAGCGTTGCCAAACCATCCTCAAGTAGTTGTGCAGAAAGACTGTTGCCATCAGGACTATAAAGATGGGCGAGCAGTCTTCCGTAGCGATCACGCTTCTCGGCATCAAGCTTAAGGCTAAGCTGGTTATTGCTGCTTGCCACCAGTTGCCTTAAGCGGTCACGGGCCTGAATCGCTAAAGGTTGGTTTGGGCGGCCTTTGCGGGCGAGCTCGGGCGTATTAATGCCAATGAGGCGTACTTTTTCACCGTTGCTTAGAATCAGAGTGTCGCCATCATGCACATAGCGAACCTTAACTTGCTCATCTATATGGTTTGGCGGGCAAAGCGGAGCGGCCTGAGCAGTAAGCGGGAATAGAAATAACAGCCAATAAAAAAGGCGCCCAGCAATGAGCGCCTTTAAAAGCAGTGTTGGCTGCATGCAAATTATGCTTTGCGGCGACCGTACTTCTGCTTGAATTTATCAACACGACCTTCTGTATCAAGTAATTTCTGCTTACCTGTAAAGAATGGGTGGCATTCTGAGCAGACTTCGATAGTCAGGCTGTCTTTGCCGACAGTTGAATTTGTTTCAAAGCTGTTACCACAGCTACAAG
>JAADIY010000040.1 GCA_013151045.1 Gammaproteobacteria bacterium | reverse complement strand
GATTTTTTTTTACACGCCGCGTTGCTCTGTGTAAAAACGGCAAGTTAATTCGAGCGTTAGGGCAAAAAAGAAGGATGAATAATGGCAGAAGATATAAGGATTTGTTTTGTTGGTGATTCATTCATCAATGGTACAGGTGATGAAGCGGCACTTGGGTGGGCCGGACGTTTATGTGCGTCTGCAAATGCAAGTGGTGTAGCTGTTACCTACTACAATCTTGGTATCCGTCGTAACACAAGCAAAGATATTCTTTTTCGTTGGGAAAATGAGTGTTCTCTTCGATTGCCAGATTCATGTGACGGTCGTGTAGTTATTTCATGTGGCGTAAATGACACGGTAATTGAAAATAGTAGTGTTCGTGTAACACAAGAAGATTCTATAAAAAACATACGTAAGGTTCTCGATGGAGCCAAGAAATACAAGGTCATAATGGTTGGTCCACCGCCTATAATTGATGATGAACAAAATAAAAGAATTAAAGCTATCTCAGAAGCGTATGAGAGAGAAGCCAATCTGTTAAATGTACCATTTATTGAACTTTATTCCTCACTCATTAATGATGATGCGTACAAGATAGAAGTATCTAAAAATGACGGAGCCCACCCACAGAGCAGCGGCTATTCAAAAATCGCAGATATTGTTAGCTCATCATCATCTTGGTGGTTTAATGATCCCTAACAAGCGACTGTGGTGTCAACTGTGTCTTTTCTACGACTTAGGCAGACATAGAACAGTTCGCTTATCATAGCTTGCTTTAGTTTTTCATAGGGCATTTTTCCATTATGTGAAAAATGTGGTCGAAGAAAATTATAGTCATCTTGGACTTCCCACGGTGTCGTGGACAACTCCAGGCCGACCCATTTCCGCGGCGTTCGTTTGTGCGTAAATCGCACAAGCCTCGCGCCGCTCCAATGGTCGGCTTACCCAAAGCGTTAAGCCCTAAAAAAACGCCCACTTGACAACGTAACCTAATAGGTTACAATAATTGCCATGATAATCAGTTTCATACATAAAGGATTATTGCGTTTCTACAAAACTGGTAAATCGTCTGGCATTCAATCAACACATGCCAAACGATTAAGGTTAATACTCACCAACCTAGATCAAGCTGAAAGTCCGCAGGATATGGATTTACCCGGCTTACGGTTACACGAGCTAAAAGGCAGTCGTAAAAACATATGGTCTGTTTCTGTTAGCGGTAATTGGAGGGTGACATTTCGATTCATAGGTCGAGATGCTGAAATAGTAAATTACGAGGATTATCACTAATGAGTATGCACAACCCCACGCACCCAGGTGAAATTCTAAAAGAGCTGGTAATAACCCCTTTAGAACTCACCATTACAGATGCATCAGAGCACTTAAATGTTAGTCGTAAAACACTTTCAAAAGTCTTAAATGGCAGAGGAGCAATAACACCAGAAATGGCGTTACGCTTAGAGTTGGTATTTAAAAAACCATCTGCCGACCATTGGCTTCGCCTTCAAAATGCATACGACCTTTGGCAGTCTCGCCAAAACAAGTCTGCGCTACATGTCCAGCCTTATCGTTCCAATTATGCATAAAGGCTTAATCGGGTAGCCGAGGGTATCTAACCCTCAGCCCCCACAACACCCTGCATGCGGGTCTACCCCAAGGGCACTTCCTTCGGGCGCACACAGGGCGTTTCAGTTAGCATGATGAAGCGAAATTCATCCATCACGTAAAGCATATAGTCCTTGGGATTTTAAGTAGTCGTTAGATAACGCCTGCTGTATCCCTGGGGTTTTAGCGCTCCGCCATGGGCCTTTGCTGATAATGCCACAAGCAATTGCGGCGCGTACATGAACACCCAGTCTCATCATACTTCTTATCTTGGTGCGTGGCCGTCGCCACTGTCGCCAATAGGCCATGCGAACTCTACGTCGTATCCAATGATCCAGATCAACGCAGCGTTGATAGCCGCTGGCAATACCAAAATAATTAATCCAGCCGCGTAGATATTGGCTGATTCTGAAGAGCTGGTATTTCATCGACACGCCCCAGTTGCGATTGGTTAATCGCCGGACTCGTTGCTTGAAATCAAGGGTTCAGTGTACTTGAAGTGAGTAGATAATATTTTTCAAGTACACTGAACCCTTGATTCTTTTGATTCTTGATTTTAAGCGAACGCGTTTAGCCGTACAGCTCAGGGTACCGCTGGGGCAGCGGCTGATGAACGGGAGTAAGACTTTTAGGTCCTTTTGGTCTCAAAATTACCGCGCCTAGGAAAGGCGAAAAACAATGCCAAAGAACAGCATCGACACACCCCCTACTTCCAATCCAAGCTCAATTCCTTATGCTCCTGAGCACAATCTCGCAAATACAAATTAATTAAACTTTGATAAGGGATACCCTTGTCATCAGCCATTTCCTTGAAATAGCCAATCGTATCCTCATCAATTCGAATGGTGATTTGTTTTTTTAACTTCTTGGCATAAGGGTTTTGAGTGGACTCAGAAAAATTATATTGATCACGCATTGCGATAACTCTCGTAAATGTTACGTTCTGTCTTACCTGCTTTACGTGCAGAGAAAATACGAATGATGTTTTCTTCTCTTACACAATGACATACAACAAGTAAGCGAGAATAAATACTAATACCTAACAAAATGAACCTTTCCTCCTCAGCGGAGTGATCCGGATCCGCCGCGCGAATTCATCAGTAAACACCGTCTTCGCCTCTTCAAAAGACACACTATGCTTATTGATGTTCGTGAGATTCTTCCTTTCATCCCAGACAAACACTATTTCATCTATAAATTACATTGTAGTTATAAAATAATTATTGTCAATATCACAAAACCATCTAATACCCATACTATAACCAAGGCCAAAAACCCAAAAATCTATATAAATACAAGTGTTTATGGGATAATTAGCATCCGAAAGTACAAACCACTACCCACCCCATCATGCCCTTAGCAAAACCCATAAAAGCCCCTGACCTATTCGGCTACCCCAAATATTGGGCCGAGTGTTATGGCGTTGCGCCTTATTTACCAATGAGCCGTGCCGAGATGGACGAGCTGGGCTGGGATAGCTGCGATGTCATTATTGTCGTGGGCGATGCCTATATAGATCACCCAAGCTTTGGCATGGCGGTGATGGGCCGCTTTCTTGAATCACAAGGTTTTCGAGTCGGTATTATTGCGCAGCCTGATTGGCATAGCGTCGATCCGTTTAAAGCACTGGGCAGACCTAACCTGTTTTTTGGTGTCAGCGCTGGCAATATGGATTCGATGATCAACCGTTATACGGCTGATTTAAAAGTGCGTAATGACGATGCTTACACCCCACATGCCGAACCCGGCAAGCGTCCTGATCGCTCAGTATTGGTGTATAGCCAACGCTGCAAAGAAGCTTATGGCGATGTACCCATTGTTTTAGGCGGCATTGAGGCCAGCCTACGTCGTATCGCGCAATATGATTATTGGAGCAACGAAGTACGTCGCTCTGTATTAATTGATACCGCTGCAGATATTTTACTTTATGGTAATGCCGAACGTGCCATTGCCGAAGTTGCTCATCGTTTATCCAACGGTGAAGCGATAGAAAAAATCACTAATATTCGCGGTACCGCGGTCATTTTAAAGACGCCGCCTAAGGGTTATACCGAAATTGATTCCACTCGCATCGATTGGCCTAAAGATACCGACACCTTAGAGACGATGATCGCCAACCCTTACGAAGAAAAGGATCCAGTCAATCAAAGCTGTGCAACAAAAGAAGATTCACCTAAGCAAAAAATAGAAACGAAGAACGGCATTACTGAAATTAAAGTAATTCCAATGCCGTTAATGCGTAAACATCAAATTGCTACGAAAAATAGCTGTATACGCCTACCTTCTTTTGAAAAAGTGCATAAAGATGCACCTTTGTATGCGCATGCATCTCGCGTTTTACATCAAGAATCTAATCCGCATAACGCACGCGCCTTAATTCAGCGTCATGGCAATCAAGAAGTGTGGATTAATACGCCACCCATCCCGCTTTCTACTGAAGAAATGGATTTGTTGTTTGATATGCCTTATCAACGCCGTCCTCATCCGGTATATGGCGATGCCCATATCCCTGCCTACGAGATGATTAAGACTTCTGTCAATATCATGCGCGGTTGTTTTGGTGGCTGTACCTTTTGTTCTATCACTGAACATGAAGGTCGCGTAATTCAAAGTCGCTCACACCAATCAGTCTTAAAAGAGATTGAGCAGATTCGAGATGTTGTGCCTGGCTTTACCGGTACGATTTCTGACCTCGGCGGACCCACTGCCAATATGTATCACCTACAATGTAAGGACGAAAACATTCAAGCTAATTGCCGTCGCTTGTCTTGTGTTTATCCCACCATATGTAAAACACTTGATACAGACCACACACCAACCACTGAGCTCTACCGTAAGGCGCGAAAAATTCCTGGTGTTAAACGTGTCATGGTCGCTTCCGGCTTGCGTTATGACTTGGCTGTCGAAGACCCTGAATACGTTAAAGAATTGGTGACCCATCATGTCGGCGGCTATTTAAAAATAGCACCTGAACACAGTGAAGGCGCTACGCTAAGCAAAATGATGAAGCCGGGTATGGGTAGCTACGACAAATTCAAGGAGATGTTTGAGAAGTATTCAAAAGAAGCAGGTAAAGAGCAATACCTTATCCCTTACTTTATCGCTGGCCACCCTGGCTGCGAAGATAAAGATATGTTAAATCTTGCGTTGTGGCTTAAAAAGAATAAGTTTCGTATTGATCAGGTTCAGACCTTTTATCCTTCGCCCATGGCATTGGCCACAGCGATGTATTACAGCAATCATAATCCACTGAAAAAACTCAGCTATAAAAACGATACGCTGTATACACCAAAAAAATTGGAACAACGCCGCCTACAAAAAGCATTCTTACGTTATCACGATGAAAAACACTGGCCTCAGTTGCGCAAAGCATTAAAAGATATGGGCCGTAAGGACCTTATTGGCGATGGACCTAACTGCCTGGTGCCAGAAGATTCTAAAAACAATAAAAATCAAAAGAGAACGAAAAAATTCAAACATGCCCGTGGCGGACAATGGGATAATCGCAGCGCCAGTAATCACACAAGCAAACAACGTGGCCGTTCATCGAATAAGCCATCGCACTAAAAAAATGCCTGCTAGCTTTGGTGGCGTCTAAGTACTTCGTCTCTAGCACGCCAATCTGGCAAGTAGTGATCCATTAAACGATAAAAATTGGCGTTATGATAACGCTCATGTAAGTGCACCATTTCATGCACCAAGACATACTCTAGGCATTCTATCGGCTTCTTAGCCAACGATAAGGCAAGGCTAATACGCTTAGCAATAATATTGCAGCTACCCCACTTAGTTTTCATTTTTTTAACTGTGAAATGAGCGACTTGCTTTTTTATGACCGGCTGCCATTTTCTTTGCAAAGCATCAATCTGCCTTTCCATCTGCTGCCGATACCAACGATCAAGAACTAAAGCTTTATTTTGAGTACGGGTGTTTGGCTTCACATAGAGCTGCATCTCATTTTCTTTAAGTATTAGCGCGTGCTTACCTTGCCTCTCTATAACTCTTAAGGAATACGTTTGACTTTGATAACGGTGTGTCTCGCCTGTGACATACTGATACTTAATCGGTTTTGGTAATTGCTCCAGCACCGCTTGTTTTTGTTTAATCCACGATAAACGTGAAATAAGCATTTGACGAATATCTTCGTCACTGACAAAAGCCGGGGCGGATAGACTGACTCGGCCTTCTGGTGGATGAACCACTAATCGTAAACTACGAATATTCTTTCGAATAACTTCAACTGAAATACCAGATAGGGTGACAATGGTAGAGAAGTTACTATTGGACATGAAGCGATTTTATACCGTCCACCACTGTCTACGCTACCGTTTAATCCTTGCTATTACGTCTTTGCTCTTCAACGCAGCCTAGTTTAATTTTGCTATTTCTACTTCTACACGCCTAGCCTCTGAAGGCACACCGCTTCCCCAGGTAAGCAAATGAGAAAGATTTATCCACTCACCACTCAACTTAGCGAGCAAATATTTGTCAGCCAATAAAACGAGTGCTCCCGATAATAGATAAATAAGTGCCCATTTCGACCGTACAACATATAACATGCCTAATGGCTGAAATAAAAATCCAAGGACGGCAACTAAGCACTTTTTTAACTTCCAATACATTTTTTTAGCCCGTGCTCAACGAACCAGGCATCACTTATCCTTAAGCTATCGTGATCTAATTGTATTTTACTTAGGGAACCTCTGGTTAATTCGTGGAACACGAGACTGATCAGAGCTTCCTTAGATCGAGAATACGTTCTCTCGATAAAACTTAAGTTCTGCGATTGAATCGCGAATATCTTGCATGGCGAGGTGTTCTGAGCTTTTTTGAAAACCTTTGGAAACTTCGGGTTTCCAGCGCTTTACCAATTCTTTAATCGTGCTGACATCTAAGTTACGGTAATGAAAATACTTCTCTAAACCAGGCATGCAGCGGTGCATGAAACGTCTATCCTGGCAAATGCTGTTGCCACACATTGGCGACTTATTCATATCGACATAGCGACTAACAAATTCTAAGGTCTTTTGCGTTGCAGTCTGCTCTGTCTCATCGCTCGCTTTAACCCGATCGGTAAGACCTGAGCCACCATGCTGCCTTGTATTCCACTCATCCATTCCATCAAGTATCGAATCAGGCTGATGAATCGCTACCACTGGCCCTTCTTCTAATATATTTAACTCACTGTCAGTTATAATGGTGGCTATTTCGATAATACAATCGTTATCGGTATCTAACCCTGTCATTTCAAGGTCAACCCAGATCAGGTTATTATCATTCTTCACAATAGGCTCTCACGGATAATTTTGGCTATTCTAACAAAGACTTTTAAGGTCTGTATCAATCATGACTAAAGCTCGTGATATCAAGGCCAGTAATATTGGTTTAGTCATTATGCGCCACGGTGCAACCGTCGAAGTTTTAGCAGAAGACGGGACTATGATCACCTGCCATCAACGTAAATCAAAAAATGCGGCTATCGCCGGTGACCACGTCGAATGGCAAGAAGGCACAGATGAGCAAGGCATTATTACTAAACGTCTCACCCGTAAAAATGTTTTAGCTCAACGTAAAAATATAAAAGTCGTCAAAGAGATTGCTGCCAACCTTGATCAAATCGTCATCGCCTTTACTGTTAAGCCACATTACGATCAGTTTCTTATCGATCGTTATATCGCGATTGCAGAACAACAAGGCATCACTCCGGTATTATTAGTAACGAAGCTTGACCTCATTACCGATGATATCAGCGAAGATATTGAACAATTAATGACTGTTTATCGCGATATTGGCTATCACGTTATTAGCTCTAGCCAAAAGAACCAGACGGGTTTGAATATTGTGCAAGATATACTGAAGGATAAAACCAGTGTATTAGTTGGCCAATCTGGTGTCGGAAAATCTTCGATTGCTACTGCTCTCTTACCGGGTATTACTATCGCCACAGGTGAATTAACTGCGCGCGGAGATCAAGGCAGTCACACCACTAGTACAACCATGCTCTATGCGCTACCTATGGGCGGGTATTTGGTCGACTCACCCGGTGTCCGCGATTTTTCAATGTGGGATCTCGCCGCTGATGAACTAGCCAACTGCTATATTGAATTTAAACAACATACTGACGAATGCAAATTTCACAATTGTCGCCACCTAAACGAACCAATATGCGGTGTTAAATCGGCAATCGACCGAAAAGAAGTCAGTCAATTACGCTACAATAGCTATGTTGCAACATACAACGCCTTATCCACCGACCAATAGCGCAACAGCTTCAACTGGGCGCTCAGGCTCAACCAACATCATTGCTGAAAGTATGACCAAGGCTCGCGCAATTAATATGCCCTTTCCTTGCGCAGCATGATCTTCTCTCGCTTCATTATTGTTGCCTTTTAATAATTGACGCCCCGCAATAACCTGCAAGGCATACAACACATACAATGTAATTAACAACATCACATGTGTCCATATCATCATCGAGAAAATTTCTTCTTGTTCAATTAGACGCCGGTACCAGTCACGTGTTGAATAAAGATAGAATGGCATGCATATATCGTAAACAATAATCGCAGACATAACGGGTATATGAAACCATAGTTTACTTCGATAACGGTACGCCACCAGCATTAAGAGATACGTCGCTATCGATACGAGCACTGGCCCAGAAAAATTCATATTATTTATGCGTGCTCAATTAAAGCTGCAGACGCCCAGCAAAAGCGTGGGCCAAAGTACCTGTATTAACATATTCCAACTCGCCGCCAAAGGGCACGCCGTAGGCAATACGACTCGCCTTAAGACTATAAGTTCGTACCATCTCACTAATGTAATAAGCGGTTGCTTCGCCTTCAACCGTTGGGTTAGTCGCAAGAATAACTTCTTGTATTGTGCCGTCAGCTAATTGCTTATCGAGCAAATCTAAACCGATATCATCAGGGCCAATATTATCCAACGGGGAAAGATGACCCATTAATACAAAATAACGGCCTTTAAACGCAGTAGACTCTTCAATAGCTATTACATCTGCCGGCGTTTCAACCACACAAAGCTGCGCGGCATCACGCCTAACATCGTTACAAATATCACAAAGCTCAGCCTCGCTAAGCGTGCGACATTTACTGCAATAACCGACTTTCTCTACTGCTTGCGCAAGTATATTAGACAAATGGTTAGCGCCCTGTCGGTCACGCTCCAATAAATGAAAGGCCATGCGTTGCGCCGATTTTGGCCCAACACCAGGCAAACAACGCAAAGCATCAATCAACTGGGTGATAAGCGGTGAATAATTCACTGTATTGCGCTATAAAGCGTATTAATTCGAAGGCAAACTAAAATGGCATTTTCATGCCAGCAGGCAAATTCATGCCTCCAGTCAAGGAACCCATTTTTTCTTGAGTTGTTGTTTCAACAACACGCACTGCATCGTTTACTGCTGCGGCAATAAGGTCTTCAAGCATCTCTTTATCGTCCATCAAACTATCATCAATGGTGACTTTGCGCAGATCATGGCGACCGGTCATAACAACGTTGACTAAACCGCCGCCAGCTTTACCTTCGACTTCCATTTCCGCCAGCTCTTCTTGCGCTTTTTGCATATTTTCTTGCATCTTCTGCGCTTGCTTCATTAAACCGCCAATTCCACCTTTCATCATTTTATCCACCTTTTACACATACTATTATTGAATTACTTTGTTGCTAATCACTACTCTACGGGCCGTATTGAATCTTGCTGCATCTCTGCGCCAAATACGGCTTTCAATTGCTGTACGGTATCATCATTCTCCAAAGCAATACGCGCCTTATCGACTTTTTTCTTATAACGCGCTTTGGCCTTTGCGGCTGGCGTATTCACCGCCGGCCCCATATCAACAACCAGCTTAGTATCATCGCCAAAGCGCTGCTGTAATGCCTGCTCTAAACGCTTTTCTAAGCGCTCATTATTCAAATGCAATTGCGATTCATTAAGCGTTATCTTAAATAGATTGTTGTCGTGACCCAACATAATCGAATTTGTCGCCAGCTCACGCACTAAGGCCTCGAGGCCCAATGATTCTACAATCTCTTCCCATTCATCAGCGCTGGTATCAACTACCGGCACATCAGGCACTATTGGCTTAACGATCTCGGCTTCGGCTCCCAGCGACGTTGGTGACGAATGCTGCTGCCTATCTTTTGCAACCGATTGTGATGAAGCATACGACTCAGAGACAGTGTTGTGTTGAACAACGGCCTGTACACTAGGTCTAGAATCTATTTGAGGTGGCTGTTCTTGGCTAACTGCAGGGGCTACTGACTTTTTTTTTGAGGCACTCGCCATCGCCATCGCCTCAGCGGCCGATCGTGGCGCCATAGTCGGCGCAACTGCTTGTTCGGCTACAGGTGGCACTTGTGCAGCACTTTCCGAAGTCACTGCGCCCGCGGTTACTGAGCTCACTTTGGCATTGATGACCGATGTACCACGCTCACCAGGTTTGAACGCTAACATTCGCAGTAAGGTCATCTCTAAACCGCTGCGCGTATCTGGCACATAAGGCATATCACGACGGGCGATGACTGCTATTTGATAAAATAGCTGCACGTCTTCAGCAGCGATTCGTTGAGCAAAGGCACTTAGCTCTGCACGTGTCGCTAAACGATCATCATTGAGTTGTGGATGTGCCTGCAACATAGCAATTAAGTGCAAGCTGCTTATCAACTCGGCTAATACTGCGTTGGCGTCAGAACCTTGCTCCATCAATGTTGCAACGATCTCTAATAAACGCGCTGCGTCGGCATTTGCCAATGCATCGAGCAATGACACGACATAATCATGACTGATTGAGCCCAGCATACTGCGTACATCATCAGCGAGTATTTTGCCATTTGAAAAAGCAATAGCTTGATCAAGCAAACTTAAGCTATCACGGACACTACCTTCTGCAGCGACCGCAATCTCAGTCAATGCAGCGACCTCGAACTCAATATTCTCGCTGCGGAGAATACGCTCAAGATGAGCCCTAATACTCTCTACGGGTAAACGCTTAAGATTAAATTGCAAACAACGTGACAATACGGTCACAGGCAATTTTTGTGGATCAGTGGTCGCCAGCAAAAACTTTACATGCGGCGGTGGCTCTTCAAGCGTCTTTAACAGTGCATTAAAACTGTGATTAGAAAGCATATGAACTTCATCGATGAGGTATACCTTATAACGCCCACGAGAGGGTGCATAAGGCACGTTATCGAGTAACTCACGCGTATCATCGACCTTGGTACGCGATGCCGCATCGACTTCAATCAAATCAACAAAGCGGCCTTCGTCAATTTCTGTACACGCACTGCATTGACCACAAGGCTCGGCAGTAACGCCACTTTCACAGTTCAACGCCTTAGCAAATACGCGAGCAATCGTCGTTTTACCGACACCGCGTGTACCACTAAACAAAAACGCGTGATGAACACGCTCTTGTTTAAGTGCGTTGCTCAGCGGCGTTACCACATGCGCCTGACCGACTAGCTCGGCAAACGATCGTGGCCGCCATTTACGTGCTAAAACCTGATAACTCATTGCTCTATATTAACGGTCTCAGTAAGTGAATGGCCACTATAAATGGAGAGAAGAGGCAACTCGCATCCGCCTGACCCCGGCACACGCGTCCACTGCTGCCGCTGCTCCCTTCCGGGCCTGACGGGGTTCACAATATAACGTTGCGGGGGGACAGACACGAGCCGCCAAACCCAAACCCGCCATTATACGCGATCAGACCACCATCCTGTGATCGGATTTAAAACGTATTGCTTGCCTCTCAATAATGTTATAAAGTAACATTATGAGATTGCCACTTCATATCCTGCTGCTTGCATTTCTATTCTTCACCACACAAACCATGGCGCTAACCCATGGTTATGATGAAGAGCACTTAAGCGGCAACGAAGCCAATGAATGCCAATCTCCTTTACATCAGCTTGATGGCGAAACTGATGTCAATGCCGTCAGCATTATTGACACACCAAAACCTAGCCATACCAAACTATTTATATTCCCCAATGCAACAAACCCTTCACCGCTTTACCTAACAATTCGCGCACCACCCCAACCTTCCATATAGATCACTTTTTCAAAATCGCGCTAGCACTATGCGCATCGATTTATTTGGAGACATCATGAATCTCAGACTAACTTCCGTTAGTGCTTCTGCACTAACCCTATTACTTGTATACATGGATTTTTCGCTCGCCTCATCTACTCTTGGCGGAAGACCTGTTGATGCCAAAGGCAGAAATGGAAAAATAGGCGGCAATAATTTTAATCCCGCGATCAGCCTAATACTCGATGGACGTTATGTCGAAACTAACATTGATGAATTAGAATTACCTGGGTTTCAACCAGGTGGAGCCGAAGCAGCTTCTGATGGCTTTGGACTTGGAGAAACCGAGTTTAGTGTCAGCGCAAATATTGATGACAAAATTTATGGCTGGTTCACACTTGCTATTGAAGAAGAAGATGGAGAAACAAAAACTGAAATAGAAGAAGCTTTTATCGAAAGTCTCGGGTTAGGTAGTGGAATCACATTGCGTGGCGGAAGATGGTTTTCACAAATCGGTTATGAAAATCAAATTCATGAGCACACTCTCGATTTTTCCAATACGTCGTTAGTCTATGATGCCCTGCTTGGCGGAAAATTAACGGGCGATGGTATTCAAGCGCGCTGGATAGCACCCACCGACTTATTCTTAGAACTTGGCGTCGAACTATTCAATGGTGACAACTTTCCAGGCGGAGAAAGTAGCAATAATATTGGCACCAGCACATTCTTTATTCGAACTGGCGGTGACATCGGCAGCGGTGGTGCATGGCGTTTTGGAACCAGCTATATTCAAAATAGTTTTGATGAGCGACCTAACGCTGAGCAGGAAGAAAATGAGTCTTTCAGCCTCACTAATGGCGACGCTGACATTTTTGGTGTTGATTTTGTATTTAAATGGTCACCCAATGGTAATCCGACACAACGCAATTTTAAATTGATCACTGAATATTATAGGCGTGATGAAAATGGTAGCGCCGAATTAACGCAAGGTATCAATTCATCGACTGCTAACTATGATGGCGATCAAATTGGTTTTTATGTTCAAGCGCTCTATCAATGGCAACCTGGTTGGCGAACCGGATTACGTCTTGACCGACTGTCATCAGACAATACACTCAGTAATATTAGCGGCACAATTGCTGACGCTGACTTTATCGAGACTAGCGGTCTAGTCAGCAACGAAGACCCACAACGCGTAACCTTCTCTGTTGACTATTCTCCCAGTGAGTTTTCTCGCTTTCGCTTGCAATATAGTCAAACCGATACGGGCGACATTGATGATGACACTATTGTTTTGCAATATCTCGTCAGCCTAGGCGCTCACCCAGCGCATGCTTTTTAGGAGTAATTATGAACAGATACCACTTACCTATCTTAAGCATAATCACCAGCTTATTCTTAAGCGCCAGTTTCAATACCTCTGCAAATATTCGCGTCTTTGCCTGTGAACCAGAATGGGGAGCCTTAGTAGAAGAGCTAGCTGGCGATAAAGTAACAATATTTGTCGCTACTACTGCTCAGCAAGATCCACACCATATCGAAGCACGGCCCTCACTCATTGCCAAAATGCGTCGAGCTGATATTGCCGTATGTACTGGCGCCGAACTTGAAGTCGGTTGGCTGCCATTATTATTACGCATTAGCGGCAATAAAAAAATTCAAGCGAACCAACCAGGTTACTTTGAAGCTACCAGTCAAATTGAAACATTGGACAAACCTGAAAAACTAGATCGCTCATTAGGCGATGTCCACGCATCCGGCAACCCTCACGTCCACCTTGGACCCTATAAGCTGCTTACTATCGCAGAATCTCTTAAAGATCGCTTCGTAAAAATTGATTCGTCACAAACACACTACTACGAACAACGTTTTAATGACTTTAAGCAGCGCTGGTTAGCAGCTATCCTCCTCTGGGAGCAACGCGCTAAACCGATAAAAAACAGCCAAGCGATTGTCTATCATAAAAACTGGGCTTATTTATTTGACTGGCTACATATACGGCGTGTAGCAGAACTTGAGCCTATACCTGGCGTTCCACCAAGCGCTGCTCACCTCGCCAAACTCAAACAACAATTTGCACCGTCACCACCCAATTTCATACTTTATGGGCCACACCAAAACGCAAAGCCAGCAAACTGGCTAGCAAAAAAAATAGACGCCCCTGCAATTGAACTACCATTCACCATTGGCGGCAACAAAAACGCCGTCGATCTATTTAGCCTCTATAGCAACACCATAGATAAACTATTAATAGCAATGCAATGATTGAATTTGACGCTCTAGATATCAGCATACTCGGCCCAGCCCTTGTTGTTGGCACCCTGGTTTTAGCAACGCACGTACCACTGGGGCGTCAAGTTATTCAAAGAGGAATCATTTTCATCGACCTCGCCATTGCACAAATTGCTGGGCTAGGTGTACTGGCCGCAATGTATTTTGGGTTTGAAATTCACAGCTGGCCATTACAACTGTTTGCTATAAGTAGCGCCTTACTCGCAACACTAATATTCGCATGGTGTGAAACGCATTGGCCAAAATATCAAGAATCAATAATTGGTATTAGTTTTATTCTCGCTGCCACAGCTGCGCTGATGATTGTCAGCAAAGACCCACATGGCAGCAAGCATCTTAATGAAATTTTGGCGGGACAAATCCTTTGGGTAACCTGGGATCAGGCACTCATACTCGCCATTGCCACAGGTATTTTGCTAATACTCATGAAGCTTGCGCCCATCAACCGCCACCGCATATCATTTTATGTAATATTTGCTGTCTCAATTACAATATCGGTGCAATTTATCGGCGTCTATCTCGTCTTTGCAAGCTTAATTATTCCTGCGCTTGCCAGCATCAATTATTCAGACAAAAGCAATCATTTATACACATGGCTATTGGGTGTAATCGCCTATCTCATAGGACTGATCAGCTCTGCATTATTCGACCTACCTTCTGGCCCAACAATTGTTTGGGCATTAGCACTCACTGCATTATCACAACGCTTAATTACACGCCGATCAAGCTGATTAAGCCTATTTTTTATAGGTTTTAACTAGAAAAAACACTATTTATTAACCAAGAAAGCTATGGTAATATCTGTTGACAAGAATAGATTTCATATGGACACGGGGCACATTGCAAAATAAAAAGAAAGTAGAACAGCTAACAGAGCAGCAACAATTTGATATTCGCTTAGCATTTCAATCCCACGAGATTGAAGAGCATAAATATTTTCTAAGCGAGCAAAAGGGGTTTGATGTTGGCATAGAAGAAAGCTTGGCAAGCTGGGTTAATAGTGGCCAGGCCGAACGGTTTTCTCACGACTTCTCAAAAAATGAAGAAAGTATCTACCATGCATGCGTCACTAACTGTGATGATAAGAAGTGTTATGACTCATGCTGGCTTTCAGTGAACCAAGTTCACGACTTACTGGATGATGCCATCTAATCATTCAAAACACGCTTTCAACCTATTTTGTAACTTCTCATTGCCCATACTTTTCATTAATTCGATATTTTTGTCTGGAATTAAATCAGATTCCGGATAATCTGCTATCGCACACTCAAGACTCTCTTCTCTTAATAAATGCAATATTGGATACGGTGATCGATTGGTATAGTTTTCCACGTCGTCAGGCGCTGTACCACCAAATTGGTAATCAGGGTGAAAACTAGCTATCTGATAGACACCGATCAAGCCCATTTGCTCTAACAAGCCCTCAGCATAATCTAAGAACTGGTTATACTCATAAAAATCATTCAATACTTTTGGGTGGATCAATAAGCTGGTTGCAACTGAATCATCAGAATTTAATACCTCCAGCTCTTGTTCTAAATCAGCAAGTAGTTGCTCTTCAGATTGCGCGGTTGAAACAAAAAAACGTACGCAATTTTTTATTAATTCTCGTTTCGCAAAGGGGCAAAGATTTAAATCGATGACAATCGATCGTAACCATTTTTCAGTTGATTCAATAATGACTTCGTTATTCAATGACTTACTCAATATAACACTATAAGAAACATAAACTATTTCAAAAACAATAACAGGAATAATATTTAAAATATATCAGAATCATAAATAGTCAACAATATCGTTAAGACAGAGCTACACCGAATATAGACCAGTGATATCATCATTGAATTTAATGAAACATCAATGATGTGAGCAAACTCGCACCACAGCAATTTCGTCAATTAACTGTATTATTTAATGCTGCTATTGACACACAAAAAGCAGTGACAACGATTAACCATCAATCACCAAAAAATTCTTTTTTCTATAATTCTGCGCCTTAAAAGCGGCTCCACATTGACCCTTGCTTTAAGCAGAAAACAACTCATCAATATATATGAAAAACCGCAATTAGAAATTGCCGAGTATTCGGGAAAACTATTCGATGCCTTCAATTTTATTACGCGCTTTCGCGAAACTTGACAAAAACGAATAAGAAAATTGATCTAAAACAACAATCTCTACAAGCCTTCCAAGGCTCGTTTCACGTCACGAAAAAAGTTCGCAGTTTATTGCTTTGTTGTGGGTATCGATAAATCTGCTTTTTATCAGCCTATCAAACTGATCACTTTTGGCCTACCACTGAAATCCATCTGATTCCTTAAACCAAAAATCTATAATTTTTTTGCTACATTTCTATTTATCTTGATTCAATAAAAACGTAGTTGAGTTCATCATCATAAATCTATGTATGATCAAACATAGAAACCCCCTATTTTATCTCTTCAATCACCGTCCGTTCTATCGGCAATTGCACATAACCATTTTCAACACTCCAAAAATAGTAATAGCCTATTGAGTTTCCTTTGTCGTCTTTACCGCTGGTGATTTTTCCGTCTTCTACAGTCCAGGTTTTGACTACTACACCTCCATCAATATAGGAGACCTTTAAGTCTTCACCTAGGTAATTATCTGCAGTGCGGCCTAGTTTATTGCGTGCTTCTTCTGTGCATGCCGTAATGGCGAACACACTAACAATTATTAGGCCTAAATAAATTTTTCTCATGTCCAACCTCTTATCTGGTTCTAGATTTCTAAACGAGCAACACTACTGCGTGTACTGAAACACCTTCGCCACGACCGGTATAGCCCATTTTCTCTGTTGTGGTCGCTTTAACATTTAACTGTGCCGGTTCAATATTTAAATCGCCAGCTAATAGTTCTTTCATTTTTGGTAAATGATTTGCCAATTTAGGCGCTTCGGCAACGATGGTGAGATCGGCATTGCCTACTGCGAACCCATCCCGGCTTAGCATTGCCATGACTTGTTTGAGTAATAAACGACTATCAATATTTTTAAAACTGTCATCGCTAGGTGGGAAATGCACGCCAATGTCACCTAAAGCTGCCGCACCTAACAGCGCATCACATAGTGCATGGATGACCACATCTCCGTCAGAGTGCGCTGCCATACCCCTATGATAGTCAATATCAATACCGCCTAGTATTAGTGGTCGACCTGTTTCAAATTTATGGGCGTCAAACCCGTGTCCTATGCGCATTGTTTTATTCTCTTGTTGATACCCCTGATAATCATCGGCGTTCGGATAGATACAAACAAGCCAATTCTAAATCTTCAGGATGAGTGACTTTGATATTGTCACTATGCCCTGCCACCATTTGCGGCTGCAGACCCATGCGCTCCATTGCTGAGGCTTCGTCAGTGACTGTCGCTTTGTCAGCCAAGGCGTGCTCTAGTGCCGAGATAAGCGCTTCTAAGCGAAACATTTGTGGAGTTAAGGCACGCCATAGGTCGTGACGCGGCACGGTTTTTACCACCGCACCGTTACCTTCACAACGTTTTACGGTATCAGCCATGGGTAAACCTAATAGCCCCCCGACACTATGCTGCGATAAGGTTGACATGAGCTTATCTATATCACTGCGGCGCAAACACGGTCTTGCCGCATCGTGCACTAGCACCCAATCATCAGCATTGGCTTTTTCAGATAACTCTTTAAGGCCATTCAATACAGATTGAAAACGTTCTTTGCCACCTTCAACGGTTATTACATTTGGAAACTTATCCGCAATATCTGGCCAATAAGCATCATCTTTTGATATCGCTAAGACAATGCCTTTGATACCTGGATGATCGATAAAACATTCTATGCTGCGCTCTAAGATGGTTTTATCAGCAATCCGTAAATATTGCTTTGGGATATCAGCCTGCATACGACTACCGCTGCCTGCGGCTGGCATGACTACCCAATAATTTTGGGTGGAAGGGGTTTTTGATGCGCCGTTGATTAGTGCAGGTTCTCTACGATGCGATAGAAGGTTTCACCTTCTTTAATCATACCTAGTTCGGTACGAGCACGCTCTTCAATAGCCGCCATGCCATTTTTAAGGTCTAACACTTCGGCATTGAGTGCGGTATTACGCGCTATAAGGTCAGCGTTGACTTGCTGTTGCTTTGCGACAGTTTTCTTTAATGACCAGACTTCGCCAAGGCTGCCTTTGCCCACCCACAAATTTACTTGCAGTGCGCAAAGGGTTACAAACAATATGGCGGCAAAAACTTTCATTAACGCTTTTTCACACCTTATTTTAGCCTCTTAACAAATTGTTAAATACAATGAGACCTTTGCACGGGACAAGTGGTAAAAGAAAAATGAGATAAAATCACCCTGATTGAGGCGCAAAACGCTGCCAATACGTCCGTCTTGGCAAGTTTTGCAACGAAAATCAGGGTGATTTTTGCCATTTTTACTTATCAATTGTTTCGTGCAAAGGTCTCACAATATATTAACGATTAGCGAGAAATGCTGAAAAGACCTCACGTCCTGCGTATTTTGCCTTATCACCCAGTGCTTCTTCAATACGTAGCAACTGATTATATTTGGCTATACGGTCTGAACGTGACATTGAACCGGTTTTAATCTGACCGGCATTGGTTGCAACGGCTAAATCAGCAATAAAGCTATCTTCTGTCTCACCTGAGCGATGTGAAATAACTGAGTTATACGATGCATCCGCAGCGATACGAATGGCTTCTAGTGACTCTGTCAGTGTGCCGATTTGATTGACTTTGATGAGAATAGAATTGGCAACGCCTTTTTCTATGCCTTCGGTCAAAATTGCCGGATTGGTAACAAATAGATCGTCACCCACTAACTGTACTTTCTTACCAATACGTTGAGTTAATAGATCCCAACCGTCCCAATCGTCTTCGGCCATACCGTCTTCAATAGAAAGAATCGGATAACGCTCTGCCCAATCGGCAAAGTAGTCGACCATCTCTGCTGAGCTTAAGACTTTGTTTTCTGATTCTAGATGGTATTTGCCGTCTTTATAGAATTCTGACGACGCTGGATCAAGGCCGATATAAATGTCTTCACCCGCTTTAAAGCCTGCTTGCTCTATCGCCTCTAAAATGACATCAATGGCTTCTGCATTAGAGCCAAGGTCTGGTGCAAAGCCACCTTCATCGCCGACCGCGGTATTCAACCCTTTGTCATGTAATACTTTTTTCAAGGCATGAAAAGTTTCAGCACCCATACGTAGCGCTTCAGACAAGCTGCTTGCACCGACTGGCATGATCATAAATTCTTGCATATCGACATTGTTATCAGCATGCGCGCCGCCGTTGATAACATTCATCATTGGTACTGGCAATACACACGATGCATCGTCACCCAAATAACGGTATAAGTCTTGGCCTGAGTTAATCGCTGCTGCTCTTGCTGTAGCAAGCGAGACCGCTAACAATGCATTGGCGCCTAAGCGACCTTTGTCGTGCGTGCCGTCTAATTTAATCATCAGGTCATCGATGGCTTTTTGTGCATCAGGATCTTGGCCGATCACGGCATCACGAATTTCGCCATTGACTGCGGCAACCGCTTTCATCACACCCTTGCCAAGGAAACGGCTTTTATCTTCATCGCGCAGCTCTACTGCTTCGCGTACACCTGTCGATGCACCAGACGGTACGGCAGCACGACCAACTATGCCGTTATCTAAGATAACGTCGGCTTCGACGGTTGGGTTGCCACGCGAATCAATAATTTCGCGGCCTTTTATGTCTTTGATTGTTGCCATGTTGATTTTTTATTTTCCAATTGTTAAAACAATTTAGCGCCGTAAGCTAATTTATTAAAAATAATACGACACAATATATAAGTAATTTACCAGCGATTATAGCAACTTATAGCTGAATGTTAACTAAGTACTGAGAATAAAACCGGGGAAAAGCTAAAAACTAATTTAGTAATTCGGTCTCTGACAAGGGAGATGACTTAACACAGGCATCTAATTTCTTAGCAACGCTGAGTAATTCTTCCATTTTATCGAGTGGCCAGGCGTTAGGACCATCGCTCAGTGCCTTTGACGGATCTGGGTGGGATTCCATAAAGACACCAGAAACACCGGCCGCAATGGCTGAACGTAATAACACGGGCACGAACTCACGCTGACCGCCTGAAGTACTGCCTTGGCCACCGGGCAATTGCACAGAATGCGTCGCATCAAAAACGACTGGACATTGGGTATTGCGCATCACTGCCAATGAGCGCATATCAGAAACAAGGTTGTTATAACCAAATGAGGCGCCGCGCTCACACACCATTATGTCTTCGTTACCCGCTTCTTTGGCTTTATTGACGACATTGACCATGTCCCAAGGCGAGAGAAATTGGCCTTTTTTAATATTGACCGGCTTACCTGCACGAGCAACATTTTGAATAAAGTTAGTTTGACGACATAAAAATGCCGGCGTCTGCAATACATCAACCACCGCTGCAACTTCGTCAAACGGTGTATCTTCATGCACGTCAGTTAATACCGGTACGCCGATGGTGTTTTTTACTTTCTCTAATATCGCCAAACCTTTCTCGACACCCAAGCCACGAAAACTTGATGTAGACGAACGATTGGCTTTATCAAATGATGATTTATAAATAAAGGGGATACCGAGCTTATCAGTAATTTCTTTGAGCTGGCCTGCTGTATCCAAAGCAAGTTGCTCGCTTTCTATAACACAAGGACCGGAGATCAAGAAAAAGGGTTGATCTAAACCGATATCAAAGCCGCAGAGCTTCATGCGCTGACGACCTTACTGCCGGTATCTTTCGCATCTTGCTGATACGCAATAGCCGCCTCAACAAAACCGGTAAACAAGGGATGACCACCGCGCGGACGTGAGGTAAATTCTGGGTGAAACTGGCACGCTAAAAACCAGGGATGATTGGGTATCTCTACCATCTCGACAAGCTCACCATCAATAGAATGACCTGAAAAAACCATGCCCGCGTCTTCTAAACGTTGGGTGTAACCATTATTAAATTCGTAACGATGACGATGACGCTCATTGACCGTTGCCGAACCATAGGTACGACAAGCCAACGAACCGTCTTTCAATTTCGCTTCTTGCTCACCTAAACGCATTGTGCCACCCATGTCCACATCAGCCGAACGACGCTCAACCGAGCCATCACTGGTTTTCCACTCAGAAATTAGGCCGATAACAGGATGCTGTGACTTGCTATCAAATTCAGTACTGTGTGCACCTTTAAGCTCGGCGACATTACGCGCATATTCAATCACCGCAACTTGCATACCCAAACATATACCTAGGTAGGGAATATTATTCTGACGTGCGTAGGTGACGGTTTGAATCATGCCTTCAACACCACGCTCACCAAAGCCACCTGGAATCAATATCGCATCACATTGCTCTAAGCATGCGCTGCCCTGTGTTTCCACTTCTTCTACGTCGATGTATTGAATATTAATTTTATTGCGTGTTTGGATACCAGCATGAATTAACGATTCTGATAACGACTTATAGGAATCCGTAAGATTCATATATTTACCGACCATCGCAATAGTGACTTCACCAACCGTATTATCAAGTGCATCGGCAATCGATTGCCAAGCGGTTAAATCTGCGGCAGCGGCATCAAGCTTCAATTTATCAATAACAATGCTATCAAGATTTTGCTCATGTAATAATTCGGGAATCTTATAAATACTATCAACATCAACTGCTGATATGACTGCGCGCTCTTCAACATTGGTAAACAAGGCGATTTTGCGGCGCTGTTCGTCAGGGATTGGCTGTTCAGCACGACACATTAAAATATCCGGCTGAATACCAATCGAGCGCAGCTCTTTGACAGAATGCTGGGTAGGCTTGGTCTTAATCTCACCCGATACTTTGATATACGGCACCAATGTTAAATGCATATACAGAGTATGGTCGTGCCCTAGCTCGACACTCATTTGGCGAATTGCTTCGAGAAACGGCTGCGACTCGATATCACCGACCGTACCACCAATCTCTACCAAAGCGACATCCGCACCGGCAGAACCCACTTTGATACAGCGCTTAATTTCGTCGGTGATATGCGGAATAACTTGAACCGTTCCGCCAAGATAATCTCCACGGCGCTCTTTACGAATCACTTCTTCGTAAATACGACCCGTGGTGAAGTTATTACTCTGGTTCATCGTCGTGCTAATGAAACGCTCGTAATGACCTAGATCAAGATCCGTCTCTGCACCATCTTTGGTAACAAATACTTCACCATGCTGAAACGGGCTCATAGTGCCAGGATCAACATTGATATAGGGATCTAGCTTAAGCATGGTCACTTTTAGCCCACGCGCTTCTAATAGCGCGCCGAGCGAGGCAGAAGCAATACCTTTACCTAGCGATGAAACCACACCACCAGTCACAAATACGTATTTGGTCATAAACTCAGAAGATAGAAAAAGGACAAACGTCGAAGCATTACAAAGTACCAGATTTGGCCTATTCTCTCAATGAAACAACACCTTAAATCAGCACTCATCTTCAGATAAACACCCAGGTTGCCATTCAAATTGCCAACCTGGCTCTTCAGCACCATCAGTTGTGGCCTGACACAGACAATACCCGGCGACAGCAATCAAGGTGCCGTTATAGTAAATCAGCGGTACACGAGCCCGCAGCCATTGTGGCACTCCCCACTCTTGAAACAAGGTTTTAAGCTCGCGTGATTGCTTTTGTCCAGTGGGCTGGCAACGCTCGCCACCCTGACGGAACCTGACTTCAAGCTCGGCGTCTTCAGGCAGAAATAAGCCCACCTCTTGTGTTTGATTGGCAACCAATAAGCCATCGTCGAGCTCAAGCGCCTCATTGAGGCGCCATGCCAACACCTTTGACTCGTCAATCTGTACTAAGGGTGACATCAAATAGACCTTATCGCGATAACAACGTATCTCCGCGCCTGGCCACGATATCATCGGGGATTTATCTTCTGCGCTAGTTTCCAGCTGATAGATAATTTGCTCTAAGCGCCGCTGGTCTGGCGCTCTTAAGTCTTGCATGCTTAAACAATATCGCAATAAGTTAGCACGTCTCTCTAGAGACAAACGATTAAAAGCTAAGCGCGATAATGTTTGATCTGCATTCAACACAGCTTCGGCATCAATTGATGCCAACTCGTCAAGCAAGTTTACGCTAACGGCGCAATGCTGTGCACTACGCGATAAGGCCTCGCTAGCACCTGGCCATGCCTCATTGAGCAGAGGAAATACTTTCTGCCGCAAGTAGTTACGCTGAAAACGCGTCTGCTGATTTGAAGGGTCTTCAATCCAATCTAAATTTTTCTCTTTGGCATAAGACACTAAATCGTGCTTTTTAAAACTCAACAAGGGTCGCATATGAAGCCCCTTTGAAAACACCTTTATCTCTGGCATCGACGCTAAGCCTTTTGGGCCCGCACCACGCAGCGCTTGTAAGAGAAATGTTTCAGCTTGATCGTCTTGGTGTTGTCCGGTGAGTAAGACGTCGCCTTCTTCTATACTACTTGCTAACAAGGCATAGCGTGATTCTCTCGCTTTTTCTTCTAGGCTATCACCCTGTTCAATCACTATATTTGCACTTAATGAAACAAAGGAGATGCCTAACTGATTACAGACAGCGCGACAATGACTAGACCATTGTTTTGATTCGGTTTGTAGATTGTGATCGATATAGACAGCGGCAATTTCAGGGGTGCTTTCGCCAGATAATAACTGCTCAGTTACCCACTGATGCTTCAAACTCACCATGGCATGAAGCAATACGGTAGAGTCAACGCCGCCACTATATGCCACACAGTAGCGCTTAGTCTTTGGGTATTGCCGCAATAAGGGTAATAGCGACTGTGGAGAAAAGTCAGACATTAGTCTTATAACCACTCACCCCAGTGCGGCTCGCCTGGTTTAACACTAACCTTCCTTGAACGTACCAATATTCATGAGTCGTGCTTTACGTTGCACCAATAAAGTATCAGTATCCAGCGTGTCCAATGCTTCTAAGTTTGCCAACAACGCTTGCTTAATATCTGCAGCGGTTGCTTCGGGGTTACGATGCACACCACCCAGTGGCTCTTGCACGATCTCATCGATCAGTTCAAGCTCTTTTAACCGTTGCGCGGTGATACCCAGTGCTTCTGCTGCATCAGATGCTTTTTCGGCACTCTTCCACAAAATAGACGCACAACCTTCAGGAGAAATGACTGAATAGATACTGTGTTGCAACATCAATACGCGATCACCTACACCTACAGCCAAAGCTCCACCAGAACCACCTTCACCAATCACGGTGCAAATGATCGGCGTTTTCAAACCCGACATTTCAAATAGGTTACGTGCGATCGCCTCACTTTGACCGCGCTCTTCTGCCCCTACACCTGGGTAGGCACCTGGCGTATCAATAAAAGTTAGCACCGGCAAATTAAAACGCTCAGCCATTTTCATTAAACGCAATGCTTTGCGATAACCTTCTGGTCTTGGCATACCAAAATTTCGGCGTATTTTTTCTTTGGTATCACGGCCTTTTTGATGCCCTATAACCATCACTGGTCGGCCATCCAAACGTGCTGGCCCACCAACAATCGCTGGATCATCAGCAAACGCACGGTCGCCGCAAAGCTCATGGAAGTCTGTAAAGATACTCTGCGTATAATCTAGGGTATAGGCACGCTGAGGATGACGTGCCAATTGCGACACCTGCCAAGCAGTCAAAGATGAAAATATCGATTCGGTCAGCTTTTTACTTTTCTCTTCTAACTTAGCGATCTCCGACCCAATATCGATATCATCATCACTACCAGCAACATGACGCAGCTCGCTAATCTTTTCTTCTAATTCAGCGATCGGGCGCTCAAATTCTAAAAAATTCATTTTCATATAATAACTACTATTGGTCTTATATTTATATTGGCATTAGCCTTGGAAACTATTCATACTCAGCAATAAGAGTATTGTCCCATATTTCTAGTCATTTACAGAATATGTCTGTTAATAAACAACATGGACATTTTCAGGCGCAGTCAATTTACCCAGCCGAGTTAATAATTCTTGGCTTGGCCGTACTTTCCAATCTTCTGGCAGTGGAATATTCACTTTTCCTTGCGCAGACTGGTAATTAAGCAATATTGTACATTTACCTTGCCTGTATGGACTTAAAGTTTCGGCAAGTTTTGTCGCAAATTCACTATCCTTCTTCTGCACGTCCACTCTAATCGCCTTAGCGAATAATTCTCGCGCTTGCTCAATACTCCATATACGATCAGCACTCATCTTATAGCCACCGGTAAACTCGTCAATGCTGACCACACCTTCAACAACAATGATATTACCTTTTTTAAGGCTATCACGATATTCGCCATAGGCTTCTGAGAACACACCCACATCCAAACGACCAGTGTTATCATCTATAGTAACAAACGCAATTCTATCACCACGGCGGCTATTCATTGTACGCATGGTTTTAATTAACCCGGCGATGACGACACCCTGCTCACCGGTGATATCGAGATCACCAATACTTGCAGTGGTAAATCGATCTAATTCTGAGCGGAAGCGTGTAACGGGGTGGCGTGTAAGATAAAAACCAAATGCTTCCAGCTCACCTTGCTCAATCCCTTCTGCATCCCATGGCTCTATCGATTTATCAATTATGACATCGGTCATCACTGGCTGACTTGCGCCGCCACCAAACAAATCCCCCATACCCGTTGCGATATCACTCGCATGCTTTTCAGCAACCGACAATGCATTAGGTAGGTTTGCCAACAATAGTGCGCGGTTATCATTGAAACAATCAAAAGCTCCACCACGAATCATCGACTCATAAACTCGCTTATTTAGCTTTGTAGAATCAACACGGCAGGCAAACTCACCAAAGCCCTTATAAGCACCACCATTTTCACGCTCTTCAACAATGCTATTAATGGCGCCTTCACCGACACCCTTTATCGCACCGAGACCATAACGAACACTGGTATCGCTAATTGCCTTAAAAGCGTAACGACTGCTATTAACATCAGGCGGCACAACGGTGAGCTTCATGTTTCGACACTCATCGATCAACGATTCCACCTTATCAGTGTTATCCATATCTGCTGATAATACTGCCGCCATAAATTCTGCAGGATAATGTGCTTTGATATAAGCAGTTTGATAAGCAATTAACGCATAGGCAACGGAATGGGACTTGTTAAACCCATAACCCGCAAATTTTTCGATGAGATCAAAAATATGTGTCGCTAACTTACGATCACAACCGTTTTTTTCCGCGCCATCGACGAAGAAACCACGCTGCTTAGCCATTTCCTCAAGGTTTTTCTTGCCCATCGCTCGGCGTAATAAATCAGCGCCACCCAGCGTATAACCAGATAATATCTGCGCCGCCTGCATGACTTGTTCTTGATATAGAATAACGCCATAGGTTGCTTTTAATATCGGCTCCAACGATGGGTGCATATAATCAGCTTCTTGGCGCCCATGTTTACGGTCGATAAAATCATCGACCATTCCCGATTGCAACGGCCCTGGTCGAAACAACGCAACCAACGCGACAACATCATCAAAACAATCTGGCTGCAAACGTTTAATTAAATCTTTCATACCACGCGATTCGAGCTGGAACACAGCGGTGGTAGAACAAGCTTTTAGCAAATCAAACGTCTTCTCATCGTCAATCGGAATTGAATCTAATTCAATCTGTTGCTCACCATTGGCAACACGCTTTTCATTCACTGCGATTAATGCACGATCGATAATTGTCAGCGTACGCAAGCCCAAGAAATCGAATTTAACGAGACCTACCGCTTCGACATCGTCTTTATCAAACTGTGTAACACTATTTTTACCACCCGGCTCACAATACATTGGCGCAAAGTTTGTTAACGCCGAAGGCCCTATCACTACACCACCGGCATGCTTACCAGCGTTACGGACAATGCCCTCTAACGACATAGCTAAATCAAGTAAAGCGGTAACTTCTTCTTCATCATCATAACGCTGCTTAAGTGTTTCTTCTTGTTCCATCGCCTTTTCAAGCGTCATACCAATTTCAAACGGTATCAATTTCGCAAGTTGATCAACAAAGCCATAAGGGTGACTCAAGACACGACCGACATCACGTACTACTGCTTTAGCCGCCATACTGCCGTAGGTGATAATTTGCGATACCTGATCTTGGCCGTAGCGATCGGCAACGTATTCGATAACGCGATCTCGACCTTCAATACAAAAATCGATATCAAAGTCAGGCAACGATACACGCTCAGGATTAAGAAAACGCTCAAACAATAATTCAAAATGAATAGGGTCAAGATCAGTAATGCCTAAGGCCCATGCGACTAATGAACCGGCACCAGAACCACGGCCTGGACCAACAGGTATCGCCTGAGATTTTGACCAACGAATAAAATCGGCAACAATCAGAAAATAACCCGGAAATCCCATCTCGATGATGACACCAAGCTCAAGCTCCAGTCTGTCTTGGTAGACTTGCGTATCCTCAAGCTCTTGCCCCAACTTGCGTGCACGCACCAAACGCGCGTTTAAACCCTTTTGTGATTCTTGTGCCAAGAAACCATTAACATCCATACCCTCAGGCACAGGAAAATCGGGCAACGCTGTTTTACCTAGCACTAATTCAAGGTTACAACGCTTAGCAATTTCTATGGTATTAGTAATGGCCTCAGGAAGATCCTTAAACAGCTCAACCATTTCATCCGGACTGCGTAAGTATTGTTGTTCCGAATAATGTTGCTTACGTCGCGTATCAGCTAACACTCGACCTTCGTGAATACAAACGCGTGCTTCATGTGCATCAAAATCACCAACATTCAAAAAACGCACATCATTTGTCGCGACCACCGGGGTTGAGCTATCGATAGCCAAATCAACTGCTTTATGAATGTAATCTTCTTCTTGGCTACGCCCCGTCCGTTGTAACTCTATATAGAACCTATTGGGAAAAATGGTTCGCCAATATGACAATGTTTTTTTTGCTAAATCTAACTTACCACCTAATAGTCCTCGACCAATTTCACCTTCGCCAGCACCAGATAACGCAATTAAACCTTCGCTTGCTTCTTCTAGCCATTCGCGCTTAAGGGTAGCTATACCTTGAATTTGGCCTTCGACGTAAGCGCGTGAAATCAGGCGACTTAAATTGAGATAACCTTCATTGTTTTGACAGAGCAAAGTCATACGCGCCGGCTCAGACTTACCGTCTTCCGACTGTAGCAGTACGTCTACACCCACCAGAGGCTTTATTCCTTCAGCAATCGCTGCGCGATAAAACTTAACCAAGGCAAATAAATTAGCCTGATCGGTCAACGCAACTGCTGGCATATTATTATCAGCGACGGCTTTGGCTAACGGCTTTACACGAACAATACCGTCGACTAAAGAATATTCGCTATGGACACGGAGATGAACAAAACTCATAGTAATAAACTAATCACTTAATATAGCGCGCGACAGGCGCATAAGACTTACGATGAATTTCAGTAATACCGTGCGTTTCTAAAGCTGAACGATGAAGCGCTGTAGGATAGCCCTTGTGAGAGGCAAAACCATATTCTGGGTACTGCTGATGATATTCAACCATGATACGATCTCGCTCAACCTTAGCTAAAATTGATGCCGCGGCAATCGCCGCATCCTTTTGATCGCCTTTTATTATACCGCTTACCGGCATGCTAAGGCGTGGGCAATGAGGGCCATCCACACGTACTTCATCCGGCACAATCGACAAACATTCTACCGCTCTACTCATTGCTAGCAACGATGCTTGCAAGATATTAATCTCATCAATCTCTTCAACACTCGCTTCGGTCACGGCATAGGCTAAGGCATGTTCTTGTATCAATGGCACCAAACGCTCTCGCTGTTTAGCTGTTAGCTTTTTTGAGTCATTAAGACCGACAATAGGGTTATCAGGATCAAGCACTACCGCAGCTGCAACCACTGGGCCTGCCAAAGGTCCGCGGCCTGCCTCGTCAACGCCAGCATAGCGCATAGCATTACCGTATTTATCTGATTGTAGAAAATCCAAATTTATGACTCCTAGCACTCAACAAAGAGAAAAGTGATTAATCACTGCTGTGGCAGCCGTTTCACTCGCATTGCAACGTAGTTGCTTGTGAATACTAGAAAACTCTTCAAGCTGTTCTTTTTTTGATTGTTCATCTTTAAACAATTTGATTACTGCTGGCGCCATTAATTCTGCACGCATATTTTTCTGAATAAATTCAGGGACACGCGCCTGCTTGGCTAACAAATTAGGCAAAGAAAAATAGTCTAAATCAATCATCCGCCTTACTATTGCATAAGTAATATTGGCAATTTTATAGGCCACCACCATCGGCTTTTTTACTAATGCTGCCTCAAGTGTAGCCGTACCACTAGCCAATAAAATCACATCGGCAGCTGCCATCACTGTTCTTGCATTGCCATCAATAATTTTAACTGGTAGCTCAGGCGCCAATTTAATAAATAAAGACTTTATTAACGTGACTTGACTCGCTTTAACTAGCGGGCAGATACAATGCAAGCCCTCTACCGATTTTGCCACAGACTTTGCGGTTAATATAAATTGCTCAGCCAAAAATCTTATCTCACTATCGCGACTTCCCGGTAAAATTGCCAATATAGGTGCATCAGGTGATACCCCCAAGGTATCTCGCGCACTACTTTGATCTATCTCAAGCGGAATTTCATCAGCGAGAGGGTGCCCACTAAAACAAGCTGGCACTTCATTGTCATCGTAAATTTTTTTCTCGAACGGCAATAAAGTAAGCATCAAATCAACTGCTCTTTTTATTTGCTTAATTCTACCTTTACGCCAAGCCCAAACTGATGGACTAACATAATGACAAGTAGGTATCCCTTTATTATGCAGCCGCTCTTCAAGACCTAGATTAAAGTCAGGCGCATCAATACCTATGAATAAATCTGGCGGAGAATCCGACCAATATTGCAGCAATGCGCCACGCATTGCCCTAAGCTCTCGATAACGACCTAAAATTTCAACGATACCCATAACGGCGAGCCGATCTGCGTCATGCAACACCTTACAACCTGCGTCTCGCATTAAAGGCCCGGCAACGCCTTCAAATTTTATATCAGCACATTGCGCAATCATGGCTTGCATAAGACGAGCACCAAGTAAATCGCCTGACGCCTCACCAACCACCATAGCAATACGCACTGACATTATATATTACCGCTATCTAGCAATAGATTATGAACGTTACTAACGAATGATGCCGCGCTGACTCTTGCCAATAAAATCCAGCATGATAGTCAACTCAGGATGCTCTTGCGACATCTCACTTATTTTCTCACTTGCATCGCTCAACATCATATTCGAACGATAGAGCAACTTATATGCCTTTTTAATAGCAGAAATCGATTCGCTACTAAATTCGTGACGACGCAACCCTTCTGAATTAATACCAAACGGCTTAGCCAATTGGCCTGCAACCGTGACATAAGGTGGAACATCTTTATTCACCTGCGCACCAAAACCGGTAAAACTATATGCGCCCAGTGAACAAAACTGATAAATCAAACTAAAGCCGCCAGTGATAACATGATCAGCTATTTTGACATGACCCGCCAAACTCGTTGAGTTCGCCATAATTATATCATTACCGAGAATACAATCATGGGCAATATGGACATAAGCCATTATCCAGTTATCGTTACCGATAGTAGTCGTACCGCCATCTTGAACAGTGCCGCGATTCATTGTGACGTATTCACGAATGATATTACCGTCGCCTATTTCTAGGCGCGTTGGCTCACCATCATATTTTTTATCCTGTGGCATCTCGCCAAGTGAGGCGAACTGAAATATTTTATTATTCTTACCGATGGTGGTTGGACCATTAATCACAACATGTGGGCCAACCCATGTGCCACTCCCTATCTCAACATCAGCGCCAATAATACTGTATGGCCCGATCTCAACATCATCAGCTATAGATGCTGAAGCATCAACAATAGCAGTACTGTGTATCACGCCTTACCTGCACACATTATTTCAGCACTACATACCGTCTTACCTTCAACACTTGCTTGCGCCTTAAATTTCCATACATTACGCACTGATTTATGCACATTCACATCAAGAATCAACTGATCACCTGGCACAACAGGCTGCTTAAAACGCGCGTTATCAACACCAGCTAAATAATAAATATTATCCTGCCCAGGTTTTGTTTCGGTCGTCAAAAACGTCAATATGCCTGCAGCTTGCGCCATCGCTTCAATAATCAATACGCCTGGCATTACTGGCATTACTGGGAAATGCCCTTGAAAGAATGGCTCATTAATCGTTACATTCTTAACAACTTGTATCGACTCTCCAACCGTATAATTAAGTACACGATCAACCAATAGAAAAGGATAACGATGAGGAAGATACTCAAGAATACCTTGAATATCGATTGTATTGAGTTCTTGCTTAGACATGAGTATATTCTTACCTAGTGTGAATTATTATAATGCTTCAACGAGCATGTTATTACTTACCTAAACCCTGTAATCGACGCATCATTTTTGGCAAACGCCTAAGTCCAGCAACTTGGCGCTGCCAGCTAGACTGTGGTTGAGCCCCCCAACCTGACGAATAAACACCAGGCTCTGCTATCGATTTTGTCACCAGAGACATTGCTGTTACAGTGACTCCACTGGCAATTTCCAAGTGACCAACAATACCTACCGCACCAGCGATAACACAATTTTTACCAATACTCGTGCTACCCGCTATAGCAGTACATGCAGCTATCGCTGTATGATCACCGATAACAACATTATGGGCTATCTGTATCTGGTTATCTAATTTAACGCCATCACCAATAACCGTATCGCCTAGCGCACCACGATCAATAGTTGTGTTTGAGCCTATTTCAACATCATCACCAATAATTACACAACCAAGCTGCGGTACCTTTACCCAACCTTCTTTTGATGGAGCGATGCCAAAACCATCTGAACCTACCACCACACCAGAATGCAGCAAACAATTGTCACCAATTTCACAGCCATGATAGACAGTCACATTGGCCATAAGCTTAGTATTTTTGCCAACTTTAGCGCTCTCTCCAACAACACAACCAGGAGAAACAACTGCGTCAGCCGCCACTATAGCTCCGCTCTCTATGACACAGTTTGCGCCGATATGAGCGCTCTGATCAATGCGCGCATCATCTGCCACTACAGCCGTCGCATGGCAGCCTGCCTGAGCTGATGCTTGTGGGTGTAATAAGGTAGCAATACGCGCAAAAGCAAGATAAGGCTCTGCAGTAACCATCGAATGGACAGGACAGTCTTGGCTGTCGCGCTCAGACAATATGATTGCTGATGCTTTTGTCTTTGTTAAAAATTTTTTGTAGTGCGAGTTTGCAAGAAAGCTAATATCGCCTTGCTTTGCTGACTGCAAAGTCGATACACCCGTGATGACTTCGTCATGACCACTCGTAAGCGTTGCACCAACCTGCTCAGCAAGGTCTACAAGTGTATAGGTCACAGCCCATCCCCTATCTTTCGACGATAATAACTAATCGCTTAGTTTTTCTTACCATTGGTTTGCTTTAAACGATCAAGCACCTTACCGGTTATATCGATCGCTGGGCTGGCGTAAATAACGGCTTCACCAACAACCAAATCATACTTGCCTTCTTCAGCAATCTGCTTTATCACTTTAGAAATTTCACGCTGCAACTGGGCAAGCTCTTCATTACGTCGCAAGTTTAAATCTTCGCGATACTCTTCTTGTACACGTCGCAGATCACGTTTTTTCGAAAGAATGTTGCGTTCGAGTGATTGTCTTGCCGAATCACTCATTGTATCGGCATCACGCACTAGGTTTTGTTCGAGTTTTTGCACTTTCTTTTGCGCTGAAATAATTTCATCTTTACGTGGCTGAAAGTCTGTTTCTAATTTTTCACGCGCAGTCACCGCTTGCGGCGCTTGCTCTAAAACTTTAATAGGGTTAACGAAACCAATTTTTGCTTCTGCCAATGCCGTGGTTGCAAACACACTGACCAAGCAAAACACAAAAACCTGCATAAAAAAACGATTAATCAAATCACACCTCACTAGAAAAAGGTACCAAGCGCAAACTGAAACACTTCAGTCTGATCGCCCTCTTCTTCATTCAACGCTCTACCTAAGCTAAACGTCAATGGCCCCAATGGGGACAACCATAACATAGCGACACCAGCAGAATATCTCAATTCTGACGCCTCAAAGTCACTAAACGTTGAATAAATATTGCCAAAATCAAAAAAACCACTAATTCTCAAGGAATTAGAGTTCTCCACAAACGGCACTGGCAAAATTATCTGAGCACTACCCGTCAACTCAAAAGCCCCACCAATCGCATCTAATTGCCCAGATAAACCTCTAGGCTCACGTGGGCCCAGAGAGTTAGCCTCATAACCACGCACTGAATTCACACCACCGGCAAAATAATTCTCAAAAAACGGTAGCTCAGTAGTGCCACCAAAACCATCACCAATCGATACTTCACTCTGCAACAATAACCCCAGATTCTTAGTTAACGGCCGCAACAATTCACTGCGCGAAGAAAGCTTATAATAATTAAGGTCGTTAGCACCTAATTCCAATGAAAACCGCTGCATCGTGCCACGCGTGGCTAAGAGTGCGCGATTACGCGTATCATAAGTCCACGAGGTGATGAGCTGCACACTACCAAAATCATCGCCGTTCTCATTAAGAAAGTCTAAATAGGATTGCGGTGTATCAGGAGTTGAATCCACCGAAATATCTTCATAACCTAATGACAAATTCCAACGGCTGTTTTCCGTTAACGGAAAGCCATAGACCACATTGACTCCAGACACGTCAGCGGTAAAACGCGCGACGTTAAGTGCGTTATCAGTATCGGTATCACGAAAACTAAAGTTAAACCCTCTACTCACACCATCAATAGTGTAATAAGGATTAGTATAGCCAAAGCTATACAAGGTATTAACTTGACTTGTATTAACTGCTGCCGTTACACGTTTACCCGTGCCAAGGAAATTATCCTGGCTAATACTAAAATTCAGCAACAAACCTTGAGACTGAGAAAACCCAGCACCCGCCAATAAATTGCCCGACGGTAATTCGGTGACACTAAAATTAACATCGACTTCATCGTCAACACCGACAACAGGAACGGTTTCAACGTTAACCGACTCGAAGAATCCTAATCGTTGTAGACGAACACGCGAGCGATTGATTTTTTCAGTCGACATCGCGCTACCTTCAATCTGGCGCATTTCGCGTCTTAGCACTTCGTCTTCAGTTTTTGCGTTACCAAACACATTGATTCGACGAACATAAGCACGTCGACCTGGGTCCACGACAAATGTCACTTTGACGGTATTATTTGTTCTATCAATATCAGGAACGGCATTAACGTTGGCAAACGCATAACCGTCATTACCCAAGCGCTCAGACAATTGCGAAGATGATGCTGTCGCCACCTGCCGAGAAAAAATATCTCCTGAATCAAGCGTAATCAACGGTAACAATTCATCCCGCTCTACCACTAAATCACCAGCGACATCGGTTTCAGAGACGGTGAATTGCTCACCTTCAGTCATGTTAATGACTACAAAAATATCTTTTCTATTTGGACTGATACTGACTTGTGTCGATGTGATATCAAAATCAATATAGCCTCGATCAAGATAATACGAGCGTAAAGCTTCAAGATCCCCAGAAAGTTTTTGTCGCGAATACTGGTCACGCGAACTTAAAAAGGCATACCAAGCTGGGTCGCCTAGCTGAAATTGGTTTAATAATTTCTTTTCGCTGAAAACGCGGTTACCAACAATATTGATATTGCGAATCTTGGCAATAGGGCCTTCATTAACAATGATCTCAACAGCTCGTCTATTGAGATCAAGCTCTTCAACATCAGATTCAATCGTGACGCTATACATGCCTCGGGCAAAATATTGGCGCCTCAATTCAACTTCTACGCGCTCAAGAATTGATGGATCAAAAACCTGACCGCCAGATAAACCAATCGATTTCAAGCCATCTAATAATATCTCATCCTCAATTTCATCATTGCCTAGGATATCAACACGAGCCACGGATGGCCGTTCAGTGACATCGACAACCAACACTCCACCACGCCGAGCAAGGCGAACATCGCTAAAGAAACCGGTCTGATAGAGCGCACGAATTGCGTCTTGCGCACGTGCAACATCAATACGCTCACCTGTTTTCAATGACAGGTAGCTCAGCACCGTACCAACCGTGACACGCTGGAGGCCTTCGAACTCAATATCTTCTATTTCAAAAGGCGAAAAGTCGGCATACGCAACTGCAACGAACAAAAACAGGCCACAAAAACAGCCAAAAAAAGTAGAAAAATATCTCACGAATCGAATTCTAATAATCAACCCAATATATGGGAGATGTCATTGTATAAAGCCACCGACATTAACATAATTATAAGGATAATGCCGGCTTGTTGACCAACTGCCTGAACTCTCTCAGAAGGTGGTTTTCCGGTCACCATTTCCAGCATGTAATAAAACAAATGGCCACCGTCAAGTATCGGCACAGGCAATAGATTCAATACACCCAAACTAATACTGACCACAGCTAAAAAGCTGACAAAGGGTAACCAACCCGCACTCGCTGATTGACCGGCATATTGGGCGATGCTGATTGGACTGCTCAAATTATCAACCGAGGCATTACCTATGATCATATTAAACAAAAACTTAATCGTAAGTGCAGAAATCGACCATGTCTTTTCAACGCCATGCCACAATGATTCAAACGGCGAATATTGGATAATTGTTCGGTGCTCCTGCATCAAACCCTCAGGCACAAACACCGACGCACCAATAAAACCAACAACAACTCCGTTACGCTCTGTTTCTTTCGGTGTCAGCTCTAAGTTCAACGGCTGCTCACTTCGCAACACTTCAATCAACAGCGGTTCACCGGGGCTGCTAGATACCACATCAACCCACGCCAACCAGTCAACTATAGACTGACCGTCAGCAGCAATGATTGTATCGCCCTTTTGCAACCCAGCAAGCTCGGCTGCACCACCTTCTAACACTTGATCAATCGTCGCAGGTACGCTCGGTCTAAACGGTTTGATACCGAGCTGAGTTAAAAGATCACCACGCTCTAACTCAGCGGCAAAACCCAGTAGCGGCAACTCATACGTGCTATGCACTTGGTTGGCGTCTTCGGCAACAATTTCTAAAGGTATTGAATCAAACAAATGATCGAGCAACTCTGCGTTAACCTGCTGCCAACTCTCAGTTCGCTCGCCAGCGATCGAAACAATAGTGGATCCAGCAGACAAACCCGCATGACCTGCAATAGAATCTTCAACGATATCGCCAATTACAGGCTTCACAGCTGGAATGCCAACAATAAACATTAATGCGTAGGCAAAAATAGCAAAAAGAAAATTAGCCATCGGGCCAGCAGACACTACCGCAAATCGGGTCTTTAGCGATTGGCGATTAAAAGCTCGATGCTGCTCAGCGGGATCAACCTCACCTTCACCCTCATCAAGCATTTTTACGTAACCACCAAGAGGAATAGCGGCAATAACATATTCTATGTTGTCTGGGCCGCGACGCCAGGAATATAAAGGCCGGCCAAAACCAATTGAAAAACGCAATACTTTAACGCCAAGTTTTTTAGCTACCCAGTAATGACCAAATTCGTGCACCGTCACCAAGATGGCAATAGCAACTACAAACCACAAAATGTATTGAAGAATATTAACCATTCAGGAAACTAAGCCTTTACAAGTGACAATAATATCCTTTGTGAACTCTCGTGCTGCGTGATCATCCGCCAATATAGCGTCAAGATCACTTGCAGCATGTGCCGGCAACTCATCCATGACTTGAGCAATGACTTTGGCAATTCCAAGGAAACTAAGTTCATTACGCAAAAAAGCGTCAACGGCAACTTCATTTGCGGCATTCATAATCGCGCTAGTCGTGTCTGCTGCTGCTGCCGCACGGTAGGCTAGTGCAAGACAGGGAAATCGCTCAAGATCAGGTGCTTCAAAATCCAGTGAGCCCATGCTCACTAAATCCAACCGTTTCACACCCGACTCAATACGCTGCGGCCACGCCAAACCATACGCGATAGGTGTACGCATATCTGGGCTACCCAACTGCGCCAAAATAGATCCGTCGCGGTATTCAACCATGGAATGAACAATACTTTGCGGATGAACCACCACTTCGATCAGATCAGGATGAGTATCAAACAACCAACACGCCTCAATAACCTCTAGCCCCTTATTCATCATTGTTGCTGAATCAACTGAGATTTTACGACCCATATCCCAATTGGGATGCGCACAAGCCTGGTCTGGCGTTACCGAGCGCAGCGCAGCCATGTCCATCTTGCGAAAAGGGCCACCTGAAGCTGTCAAAAGAATTTTTTCTATACCGCTGCTTTCAAAATCAGCATATTGCCCCGTTCCATTATCTTGGGGCATACATTGAAAAATCGCATTATGCTCGCTATCGATGGGTAGCAACTCAACTTGATGATGTTTAATGGTATCCATAAAAATATGGCCTGACATCACTAAGGCTTCTTTGTTTGCAAGCAAAATACGTTTACCCGCACGCGCTGCCGCTAAAGTAGGTTGCAAGCCTGCAGCACCAACAATAGCTGCCATAACGCAGTCCACTTCGCTTAGACTTGCGATACATTCTAAGCCATCATTACCGCTATCCACTTGCGTGTTACTGCCGTAACTGCGTAATTTAGTTTGCAGCTCGGTCGCTGAATCAGCATTGGCCATCACAGCAAACTTAGGTTGAAATTCCAAGCATTGTTGATACAAGCCATCAACATCAGTATTGGCGCTTAAGGCGATAACACGATAAGCGCCTTCATTGCTGCGAATCACATCAAGTGTGCTGACGCCTATCGAACCTGTTGAACCCAATATGGTTACGCCGATCATTTTACGAACTCAACAAGCGTCAAACCAAAAGCCATAACAGGCAAAGCTGCCAGCAAACTATCAATACGATCCAATACACCGCCGTGCCCTGGCAACAGTTGGCCGCTATCTTTCACACCAGCTCGACGCTTAATGAGACTTTCAAATAAATCCCCAAATACGGAAAACACCACAACAACCAGAGATAATATGACAAAAGCCGCATAAGTTGTTGCAGTAAAATCAAAATACCAGGCAACGACAAGAGCGTAGAACAAAGTGATAGCTAAGGCACCATACAAACCCTGCCATGTTTTACCGGGGCTAATGTTACTCGCGAGCTTATCTTTCCCCCACTGACGACCAGCGAAATAAGCACCCGCGTCGGCCAACCAAACCAAGCCAAAAACATATAACAATAAAGCCGGACCAAACTCTGGAATACTATGCAACGACAAGGCCGCTAACCACGCGAAAGTAAGCAAAAATAGTCCCAAAAAAAAATACTGTGCCGATGGCAGCCCGGCATGAATAAGGCCGCGGCGTTGAATCGCCACTATAGAAACTATTAACACTAACCAAAGCAAGCAGGCGAATGCTAATACCGCCCAGATGTAGGCACTCTGTTGCAACGACCAAAAATAACTCAATGCAATCGTCAAAGTAAGCGCAGATAGAAAAACGATGCGAACACTTCGAGTCAACTTAAGCAAAGCTCCCCATTCCCAAGCACCGGCGATTACGATAGCAGCAAATACCAGGGCAACGATTTCTGTAGGCGCCTTAAGCACACAAAGTATTATTAGTGGAACAAGAACGGCGGCAGTAATAATGCGTTGCTTTAACACTAAACCTTATCCGATCCAAGCTGTTCAGCAATTCGCCCAAAACGACGCTGACGCCCGGCAAAACACTCCAATGCCAAATCGTAAGCATCATCGTCAAAATCTGGCCATAAAGTATCAGTAAAATACAGCTCGGTATAAGCCAAATGCCATAACAAGAAATTACTAATACGTTGTTCACCACCCGTTCTAATAAAAAGATCCGGTGGTACTACATCACCTAAAGCTAGGGACTTAGTGATCAATTCATTATTGATATCAGCAACATCGATCTCGCCAGACTTAACTTGATCTGCTAACTGACGAACTGCCTGTATTATTTCCCAATGGCCACCGTAGTTGGCTGCAATATTCACTAGCAAACCATCATTATTTTGGGTCAGTGTTTCTATCTCGGCAATTTGATCTTGCAACGGTTGAGAAAATGCCGATACGTCACCAATAACTCGGAGGCGAACACGGTTTTCATGGAGCTTTTTACCTTCTGATTGTATGGCTTCGATAAACAACTTCATCAGCAAGCCCACTTCGTCCTGAGGGCGACGCCAATTTTCACTGCTGAATGCGAAGAGAGTTAAGACATCAATTTGTTTACGCGCACTACTCTCAATGACTGCCCGAACTGATGCTATACCTGAACGATGACCCATGACGCGTGGCTTACCACGCTGCTGAGCCCAACGACCATTACCGTCCATAATAATGGCAACATGACTAGGTAATAGTGATTTCTCTACGATTTGACTGCCTTGTTCTAGTGTCGATGCCATGTCTAATCAAGAACCGTGGATTTTTATCTGAATCAGACGAGGAAATGCCAACTAAAGTTATACTTCGAGCAAATCTGCTTCTTTCTCTTCCATTATTTTTTCTACTTGAGCAACAAACTTATCCGTTATTTTTTGGATACCTTCTTCTGCTCCACGCTCTTCGTCTTCGGTGATTTCTTTTTCTTTTAGCAGCTCTTTAAAGTCACCGTTGGCATCACGTCGAATGTTACGTAATGAAATTCTTGCATTTTCTGCTTCTGCCTTAACAATTTTAACCATGTCGCGGCGACGCTCTTCAGTTAACGGTGGCAAGGCGATACGAATCACACTTCCCGACGTAGAAGGGTTCAAACCAAGTCCAGATGCTAAAATCGCTTTTTCAATAACGGGGACCAAATCTTTTTCCCATGGCGTTACATTGAGCATACGCGCGTCAGCAACTGACACCGTAGCAGCTTGGCTAAGCGGCACATCAGAACCGTAATAAGAGACGATCACCTGGTCAAGCAGACTTGCATTGGCACGGCCCGTGCGCAATTTAGATAAATTGTGGCGAAATGACTCAATACTCTTCTCCATACGTGAAGAAGCATCTTGTTTAATTTCCTCTATCATAACCTTGCCCTATCCCCACCTAGCACACCAACGTGCCTTTATCTTCGCCATGTATAATTTTCATCAATGCGCCTTCGTCATTAATGTCGAATATCCGCAAAGGCATACCATAGTCACGACATAACACTATTGCCGTGGTATCCATAACGCCTAACTTTTCTTCGATAACCTGGTCGTAGCCTAAACGGTCATAACGTACAGCCGTTTTATCTTTCATTGGGTCAGCATTATAAACGCCATCAACTTTTGTCGCCTTCAAGACCAATTCTGCACCGACTTCAACACTGCGTAAACTAGCAGCAGAATCTGTGGTAAAAAATGGGTTGCCGGTTCCTGCAGCAAAGATCACCACGCGCCCTTTTTCAAGATGGCGCACTGCTCGGCGACGGATATATTGCTCGCAGACTTCATTGATCTGTAGTGCAGACATCACTCGTGTATTGGTATCAAGGCGTTCCAAGGCATCTTGCATAGCAAGCGCGTTAATAACAGTTGCCAACATACCCATGTGATCAGCAGACACACGTTCCATGCCCGCTGCCGCCAAACCAGCACCACGAAAAATGTTGCCACCGCCAATCACCAGACCCACTTCAACGCCGGCACGAACAACTTCGGCAACTTCAGTGGCTAAGCGCTTAATAACTTCAGGCTTAATCCCATAGTCTTCATCGCCCATCAAGGCTTCGCCACTTAACTTAAGGACAATACGCTTATACGATGGAACCTTATGGGATTCGCTCATTAAACTATTCCAGCTACCTATTTATTAGTAATGATTACTTACTTTGAGCAACTTGTGCGGCCACTTCTTCAGCAAAATTTTCGACTTTTTTCTCGATCCCTTCACCCACTTCGAAACGAACAAATTGCTTAACACTGCTATTACTTTTATCCAATAACTTAGCTACCGAAAGGTCTGGGTCTTTAACAAATGACTGGCCTAGTAATGTCACTTCGGCCAAAAACTTACGAATACGGCCGGCAACCATTTTCTCAATAATTTCTGCTGGCTTACCGCTCTCAGCTGCTTGCACTTCAAAGATTTCTTTCTCTTTAGCCAAGGCATCAGCATCAACATCATCTTCAGATATAGCGATAGGGTGACTTGCTGCAATATGCATCGCAACGTCTTTACCTAAAGTTGTATTGCCGGGAGCAATATCAACCAATACACCGATGCGAACACCATGCATATAACCGTCTAGTTGGCCACCATCACTTTCAAAACGTTGGAAACGGCGTATTGAAATGTTTTCACCCAACTTAGTGACCATTTCTTTACGACGCTCTTCAATGCTCTTACCCGCATCAAACGCCAATTGCGACAAAGCCTCAACATCAGCTGGAGTATCAGTAACCACGCGTTGCGCAATTACGCCAACAAACTCTCCAAACTCATCGCCGTTACCAACGAAATCAGTCTCACAGTTTACTTCTACAATTGCAGCAGTTTTACCGTCATCGCTAATCAGCTGCACAATGCGACCTTCCGCAGCAATACGACCTGCTTTTTTATCAGCTTTAGCCTGACCAGATTTACGCAACAACTCGACGGCAGCGTCGATATCACCACCAGTTTCAGTCAATGCCTTTTTACATTCAAGCATGCCAAGACTAGTACGCTCGCGCAGTTCTTTGACCATCGCAGCAGATACACTCATTAACCTTTCCTCACAAAAACACTACTATTCTTAAGTACATATTACTGGGGCACGATGAACGCAACCCCAGTAAGTACTTACATATATAAAATTAAGTAATTAAGACTCAGCTGGCTGATTCGGCAGCGGCTGGCGCTTCCGTAGCAACAGGTGCTTTCGCAGCAACCTCTGGCGCAGCATCAGCTTCTTTCTTTACAGTTTTTTTCACTTTTTTCTTAACAGTATTAACAGCGACTTCACCGCTAGCATCAACTTCAACAAACTCGTCACCACTACCACCCTGGGTTTGGGCGAGCGATAAACGGCCTTCTAATACGGCATCCGCAGCACTAGCAACATAAAGCTGAACAGCGCGAATAGCATCATCGTTCCCTGGAATAACATAATCAATGCCATCCATCTTGTTGTTAGTATCAACAATTCCGATGACCGGAATACCCAACTTCACCGCTTCAGCTACAGCGTTCTTTTCATAACCAACATCAACAACAAACATCGCGTCAGGAAGACCAACCATATTCTTAATGCCGGCCAAGCCTGCTTGCAATTTAGCACGCTCGCGGCTTAAGCCAAGTGCTTCTTTCTTATTGAAGCGGTTCATACGACCGTCTTCTTCCATCGCATCCAGCTCTTTCAAACGACGAACTGATTGCTTGATGGTTTTGAAATTCGTCAACATACCACCCAACCAGCGGCGATCAACATAGGGGCAACCACAGCGTTCGGCTTCTTGAGCAATGATTTCTGACGCGGCACGCTTAGTACCAACAAACAGAATTTTGCCCTTACGCGCAGCCAAGCTGCCAATAAAGTTCAATGCATCATTGAATAATGGCAAGGTCTTTTCTAAGTTAATGATATGAATTTTGTTACGAGCGCCAAAGATATAAGGCGCCATCTGGGGATTCCAGTAGCGAGTCTGATGGCCGAAATGAACACCAGCCTCCAGCATCTCACGCATTGAGACGTTAGGCATATTAATTTCCTCTGTTTAGGGTTAAGCCTCCACATTCCCCATCAACCGACCAAATAGCGAACCATTCAGCACCCCAGTCAATGTGACGAAATGTGTGTGTCATAGTATGGCAACAAGCAAGTGTTACCGGTGTGTACCGATACCGCAAAGGCATTCGGCGCGAGACTTATACCATATATAGAGGAGAAAACTCAATATTTACGCCAATAATGGCGCCTACCGGCCTGTAAGGTTAGAATGCGAAGTTAACCGTTGCTTTGCCTTCAAAAGCAGCCATAAGCTATTGAATTTTAATGAGAACCATGCCTGTCATTATAAAAACAACCAACGAAATAGAAAAAATGCGCATTGCGGGCCGGCTAGCTGCTGATGTCCTACATATGATTCGCCCACATGTCACAGCTGGCGTAACAACAGACGAGCTTGATCAAATTTGCCACGATTTTATTACCCAGGAGCAAAAGGCCATACCTGCACCGCTAAATTATCATGGCTTCCCAAAATCGATCTGCACTTCAGTCAATCACGTAGTCTGCCATGGTATCCCTAGTGACAAAAAATTAAAAAATGGCGACATCATCAATATTGACGTGACCGTCATCAAAGATGGATATCACGGTGACACAAGTAAAATGTTCTATGTCGGCGAACCTTCTATTATGGCGAAGCGAGCTTGCAAAGTCTCTTATGATGCTATGCGCTTGGGCATTGAGATGGTCAAGCCAGGTATTCGCTTAGGCGATATCGGCAACGCCATTCAAAAACATGCCGAATCAAACAATATGTCTGTCGTCCGCGAGTATTGCGGTCACGGCATTGGCAAAAAATTTCATGAAGAGCCGCAAGTTTTACATTACGGTGAACCTAATACAGGTATGCCACTAGAAACCGGTATGACCTTCACCATCGAGCCCATGCTCAATGTTGGTAAACGCGGTATAAAATTACTTGCCGACAACTGGACCGTCATCACTCGAGATCGTAGCATCTCGACACAATGGGAACATACTATACTCGTCACCGATGATGGGTTTGATGTGCTAACTAAGCGGCCAGAAGACGATATCTAGCCTTGGACTCACTCCTTCAAAACGATATCATATAAAAATCTATGAGCGGCCCTGCGGTTAATCAAACCACTCACCCTGATCTTGCCGAGTTTCGCAGCAAACTCGGCAAGATCAAAGAATCAATACGAAAACGTTTCAACAACGGTGCGCTTGCATCCGAGCTCGTTTACGTTCATGCAAAAGAAACTGATCAATTACTTTCTTTAGTCTGGGCGAAATTCATCTCGCAAAATAGTGATGATATTGCACTTATCGCTGTTGGTGGATATGGCCGCGGTGAGCTATTTCCGCATTCCGACATAGACATACTCATACTCCTTGCCAACGATTATCACGAGCAACACAACGATGCCATCTCTGCATTTATTAGTTTTTGCTGGGACATGGGTATCGAGGTAGGACACAGCGTAAGAACTGTCGACTATTGCGTTTCAGAAGCACGAAAAGACGTTTCCACTATTACCAATCTCGTCGAATCGCGGTTTATCCTCGGCAGCAAATCGCTCTACGTACAGCTGCAAGCATGGATATCCCCTGAACATATTTGGCCTGACAAAGTTTTTTTCAAAGCAAAATTACAAGAACAACAGTTACGCCACCATAAGTATGGTGATTCTGCCTATAGTCTGGAACCTAATGTCAAAGACGGTCCCGGCGGCTTGCGCGACATCCATATCATTGCCTGGGTCACTAAGCGTCACTTTGATGCAGAAAACCTCCATGACCTCGTCACGCATGGATTCCTTACCCAATCAGAACACAGCGATCTTGTCGCCGCGCAAAACTTTCTCTGGCAAGTGCGCTTTGCTTTACACCTGATAGCTAATCGTGAAGAAGATCGACTACTCTTCGATCACCAAACTGAACTTGCCGCAACGCTAGGCTATAAAAACGGCAAGCACAAACGAGCAGTAGAACTTTTTATGATGCACTACTATCGCACCATAAAAGAACTCAGCCGTCTCAATGAAATGTTATTGCAACTTTTTAGTGAAGCGATTCTTTATGATAGCTCTGATAACAGAGTAAATAACTTGAATCGACGCTTTCAAGAACGCGATGGCTTTTTGGAAGTAACTCATGATCGAGTATTCATCAATCACTCATCAGCCTTACTCGAAATATTTTTAGTCTTACAGCAAAACCCCAAACTCAATGGTGTGCGCGCATCAACAATACGGTTAGTTCGACAACATTGTTATTTGATTGATGATGAGTTCCGCGCCGATCTTGGCAATCGTTCACTATTCATGGAAATTATTCGCCAACCGCAAGGCATCAGCCATGAATTAAGACGCATGCACAGCTATGGTGTATTAGCCGCCTACTTACCCAGCTTTGCCAACCTTGTTGGACAAATGCAGTTCGATTTATTTCATATCTACACAGTAGACGAACATATCCTAACTGTTGTAAGGAACCTTAGACGATTTTTTGTCGAAGCACACCAAGATGAACTGCCCTTGTGCAGCCAAATAGCCTTATCACTACCTAAACCAGAAATACTTTATTTAGGTGGATTATTCCACGACATAGGCAAAGGCCGCGGCGGCGATCATTCCGCCTTAGGCGAACAAGACGCACGTGAATTTTGCCTTCATCATGGTTTAAGTAACTACGATACTGAATTTGTTGCGTGGTTAGTGAAAAATCACTTAACCATGTCAATGACAGCGCAACGTAAAGACATTAGCGATCCCGACACCATTGCCGAATTCGCTCATATCGTTGGCGATCAAACACATTTAGACTATTTGTATTTGTTAACCGTTGGCGATATACGCGGCACCAACCCAAAACTTTGGAATAACTGGCGTGCTTCCTTATTACAAGAGCTCTATGCATTAACACGCCGCGCTCTCTTTCGTGGGCTTGACAACCCACTTGACCGTGAAAGCTTAATCAGACACGTTAAACGCCTTGCTCTAGCCTTACTTGAAGCCAATAACGTCAGCGAGAAATTAGCTAAAAGACAGTGGTCTCATCTCGAAGACGAATATTTCTTGCGTAATAGCGCAGAAGAAGTCGCCTGGCAAACGCAAGCCATGATCAAAATCGTCGACAACTCTCATGTGCCTTTTGTCATGGTTAGCAAAATCGGTCAAAACAAAGATACCAAAATTTTTACCTACAGCGACCCAGAACTAATCGATCCTTTCGCAGCTAACACCACAGCTCTGGAAAAACTTGGTATCAGTATTCATGACGCGGCAATTTACACGACTAAAGATAATTATGTCATCAATAGTTACACCATTTTAGCCGATGACGACCATGATGATTCTGTTGCAATGAGCGATGAAGAAATAGAAAACCATTTAAGAAAGAATCTATCAACACCTTCTAATGAATGGGCACCAGTGCGACGTCGACAACAACGGCGTTTACGCGCATTTAAAAAGCCCACTCAAGTGACCTTTTCAAGCGACCCGCAAAATGAGCGCACTATTATGGAAGTAGTCACCATTGACCAACCTGGAATTTTGTCACGGATTGCGCAAACGCTGACGCAACACAATATCACAGCACGCATTGCGAAAATCGCGACCCTTGGCGAAAGGGTCGAAGATTTATTCGCATTAGAGGACGAAAATGATGAAGCCATTACCGACGAAAAATTATTAGAAACACTGAAAAACGAAATAATAACTGCTCTAGATGAAGATAAAAATTAAACGGTTTTTTTGTCACCACCGTCAATATCAGATACAGTCAAAACCAACCACGCACCTAACACAATCACCACCCCACCTAACCACTCATTAGTGACCGGTATCTCGTTCGCCAACCAGTAAGCAGATAATGCGCCAGCAACAAGTTCAAACAATAAAATAACGGAAGAGCGAGATACCGGCACATGATGAAAACCGTATTGCACGAGCAATGTCATCGCCACTGTTGCAAACAAACCAAGCAAAACAGCCGCCATGTAAATCTTACCCTCTAACGCCGGAAACTCAGCCGCATCGATCAACAGCCATATTGCCGCAACCACAACCACACCCGCCCACACAACAATCGTTTTTGGTACCACGTCAACCTCATCAAGACTTCTAACAATCGCCGCTGACACTGCAAAGGCAACACCCGCAGACAATGCTAGCCAATCATTGTTATCGCGTGGCAAGGGATTGTCCAAATCCGGGTTCCACATCATAATTAGAGCGCCTGCGACAGCTATTGCAAACCCAAGCCAAGCTCGCACAGACATCTGTTCACGCAGCACAAACCGCCCTATCAAAGTCGCCCAAATCGGATAAAGAAAAAATAGTAAAGTCACTCTAACGACCTCGCCATCAATCACTGCCAAGATAAACGCAATATTGGCCCAACCACTAGCAAGCCCTAACCAGGCTAAAACCAGCGGTCGCCGAAAAAACGCGGCACGATGGCGCGCCCACCAAGGAATACTTACTACTAATGCTGTGCCATACATAAGCAAAGCACACCACAACCCCTCTAAACCTTGCTCTTGCAGTAAACGTAGTGGATACCAAATCGTACCCCATAGCGTCGCAGACGCAAGCAAAGCCAATACAGCAAAAATATAAGTCAAACCTGAGCCGGTATCTAAGTCGTTAAGGGGTGAGTTTGTCATTTATAAATACGTAATGCTCTGTAAAACGCTATAATGGGCGGCTTTTAGCGCTCCAAACACATTCCAACAGAACTATGAATCCAGGGTTAAACAATTTACAACCATACCCGTTTCAGCGCATGCGCGCATTATTTGGCGATGCTGTGCCAAATGAGAGTTATGCGCCGATCAATCTCTCTATTGGTGAACCTAAACACCCAACGCCAGACTTGATTAAAAATGCTCTTATTAGTGAATTAGATAAGCTAGCAAATTACCCTTTAACTAAAGGTAGTGATGAACTCCGTAACGCTATTGCAGGGTATTTAACAACGCGCTATCAGCTTGGCACTATCAACTCAGATAGCCAAATATTACCGGTAAACGGCACACGCGAAGCGCTCTTTGCCATCGCGCAATGTCTTGTAGAAAAAGAGGCTGCTGTGCTGATGCCAAACCCGTTTTACCAAATATACGAAGGTGCCGCCCTGCTAGCTGGCGCCCAAGCTGTTTATCTCAACACAACCCGTGAAAATGGCTTTCTCCCTGACATCGAAAACGTTAGCAAAGAACAATGGCAGCAGTGTCAGTTAATCTACTTATGCAGCCCCGGCAATCCCAGCGGTACCGTTGCACCGGCACCACTGTTAAAGCGCCTAATCGAACTCAGCGATCTATATGATTTCACCATTGTTGCAGATGAGTGCTACGCTGAGATTTATCCAACCAACGGAACGCCACCCGTCGGCTTACTCGAAGTAGCACAATCTATCGGTCGTAGTGACTTTAGAAATTGCCTCGTTTTTCATAGCCTGTCTAAACGCTCCAACGCTCCAGGCTTACGTTCAGGCTTCGTCGCTGGCGACGCTAAGTTAATTAACTCGTTTTTGCAATACCGTACGTACCACGGTTCTGCTATGTCACCGCCATCACAACATGCTAGTGCAATAGCCTGGCAAGACAACGCACACGTCATTGAAAATCGCCGACTCTATACAGAAAAGTTTGCCGCGGTAATTGATATTCTCAAACATGACATCAATATTGTTGAACCCGATGCCGGTTTTTATCTCTGGCTTAACTTAGATAATCGACCTGGGGATAGCCGCTCAAGTAATAAAGATTGGCAACGATCTGACACACAATTCGCCAAGCAGCTCTATCAACAATATAATGTCACCGTATTGCCCGGCAGCTATCTTTCTCGCAAAAGTGATGGCGTAAACCCTGGCTGCGGTTTTATTCGAGTCGCACTGGTCGCCGATCTCGAACAATGTGTTGATGCCGCTAAGCGCATCCGCGATTGCATCAAGCAATAAATCATTTTCAAAACCCATAAAATGGGCAAAAAAATTTAATGACTGATTTACTACTATTTAGGAGAGCAAACCAATGAGCGATATTAAAGCAACTATCGAAGAAGCTTTTGAAAGACGCGCAGAAATCACCCCACGCGCAGTAGATACCCACGTAAAAGAAGCCGTCAGCGAAGCTATGGCACAACTGAACAGCGGCAGCGCACGCGTTGCTGAAAAAATCGACGGCGAATGGGTCGTTAACGAATGGCTAAAAAAAGCCGTGCTGCTTTCTTTCCGTATCCACGACAACGAATTCGTCAAAGGTGGCTTTACCAATTATTACGATAAAGTTGATTCTAAATTCCAAGATATGAACTCACGTGATTTTCGTGAATCAGGCGTTCGCGTCGTGCCACCTGCAACGGCGCGCCACGGCTCTTATATCGCACCTGGCGCAATATTAATGCCGTCATACGTCAACATTGGCGCCTACATCGACAGCGGCACCATGGTCGATACCTGGTCAACTGTCGGTTCATGTGCGCAAATTGGTAAAAACGTTCATCTTTCCGGTGGTGTTGGTATCGGCGGCGTATTAGAACCACTGCAAGCCAGCCCAACAATTATTGAAGACAATTGCTTTATCGGCGCACGCTCAGAAGTCGTCGAAGGCGTTATCGTCGAAGAAGGCGCGGTGATATCAATGGGTGTTTACATTGGTAAGAGTACAAAAATCTTCAACCGCATGACGGGTGAAATCACTTATGGCCGCATTCCTGCTGGTGCTGTTGTAGTATCCGGGAATCTACCTTCAAAAGACGGCACATACAGTCTTTACTGCGCAGTCATAGTTAAACAAGTGGATGCACAAACACGCAGCAAAGTCGGTATTAACGAACTACTACGCGACATCTAAAAATATGGCAAACATCACTCTCTATGGCATTAAAAACTGCGACACCGTACGTAAAGCGCGACGTTGGTTAGATGATAATGGCGTCAACTATGACTTTCACGATTTTCGTGCTGACGGCCTAACCAAAACAAAAGTCAGTCAATGGCTGAAAATGATTGACCAAGATATCTTGGTCAATCGTCGCGGCACCACCTGGCGTAAACTTGATGATGGACAAAAAGTAGTCAGTACAAAATCAGCCATAGCTGATTTATTAGTCGAACAACCTGCCATCATTAAGCGTCCCGTATTAGAGTTAAATAACGAGCTGCATATTGGCTTCAAAGAAGCAGACTATGAAGAGCACTTTGGAAAATAAATGAACAACACCGCGATTGATCAAACCCTGGCCCTAACAATAGAACTCATCAGCAAAGACTCTGTCACACCAGAAGACAAAGGTTGCCAAGCGTTACTGGCTTCACGCTTAACCCCTATTGGCTTCAAGTGTGAAAACATGCCATTTGACGAAGTCAGTAATTTATGGGCAAGACGCGGCACTGAAGCGCCCTTGCTCGTATTTGCTGGCCATACCGATGTCGTGCCTCCAGGCCCGCTCGATGCGTGGCAAACACCACCCTTTGAACCAACGATCGAAAATGGAATATTAACCGGCCGTGGTGCTGCAGACATGAAATCTGGCATCGCCGCAATGATTACTGCGTGTGAGCGTTTTGTCGCCGAACACCCTGATCATAAAGGCTCAATTGGCTTACTCATCACCAGTGATGAAGAAGGCGATGCGATCAACGGCACAGTCAAGGTCGTCGACACCTTACAAGCCCGTAATGAACATATCGACATGTGTATTATTGGCGAACCCACCAGTAGTGATGCAGTGGGCGACACTATAAAGAATGGTCGTCGCGGATCATTAGGTGGCAAACTAACCGTTAGTGGCGTGCAAGGCCATGTTGCCTACCCCCACTTAGCAAAAAATCCTATTCATCTCGCAGCACCAGCATTAGCAGAACTTGGTGCGATTGAATGGGACCAAGGCAATGACCATTTCCCCGCCACTACTTTCCAAATTTCCAATATCAACTCAGGCACTGGCGCAACTAATGTTATCCCTGGCGAATTAGCAGTCATTTTCAATCTACGCTTCTCAACCGAGCTAACGCCAAATGATATTCAAACGCGAATCATCGCCGTTTTAGATAAATATGAACTTGATTATGAAATAAAATGGAACCTCTCTGCCAAACCTTTCATAACAGAAAAAGGCGACCTCATAGAACAGGCTATCGCTGCAATCAAAGAAATCACTGGTATCGACACCAAACTCTCTACCGAAGGCGGCACTTCAGATGGTCGTTTTATCGCACCAACTGGTTCACAAGTGATAGAACTTGGCCCAGTTAACGCGACCATTCATAAAATCAACGAACAGGTCGATATAAAAGCACCAGACATGTTATCGTCGATATATCAACGAACCATGGAAAAATTGCTGACATAATTAGGGGGCCTGCCATGGCTGATGAAAAACGTCATTTCACCCGCATCGACTTCGATGCCCGCGTCATTATCAAACGTAACAACCTCAATATCGATGGCAAGCTCATCGATATCTCACTGAATGGTGCACTAAGTAAATCCCCTGATCACTGCAAACTAAATGTTGGTGACGCCTGTGAGGTCACTATCGATATGGGATGTGAACATGAGCCTATTCAATACGATGCAACCGTCAAACATATTCATGACAACCTCATAGGTGTATGTTGCGATCACATCGCACCTGAATCTGCATCCACACTTAGACGAATAATTGAATTGAACTTAGGCGACAGCAATCTGCTCAATCGAGAACTCGAAGCTATGATTGCGCATCGACAAAATTAAATTAGTAACAACCAATCACCAACAGAAAACAAAAAATGGCCGAGCTTATAGATATCGATCACGATAGTCATGACAACCTCCGCCTTCGCAAACGCCATCAATTAATTTTCAATATCGCCGTTATCGATACGGCCTCTGGTGAGGAGCTTGGCAAGCTTGTCGATATATCAACGCAAGGCTTTATGTTAACCAGCATCAAAAACCTAAAACAAGAAACCTATAAACAGCTAACATTTAAGATACCTAACAATCTTCAAATACCTCACAGCGTTATATTTGAAGCTGAAGTTCGCTGGCACAAACCTGACGTCAATCCCGAATATGAATTGACTGGGCTTCAAGTTACTAATTCATTACAAGATTTCAAACGCGTATCCCAGTCCCTGGTAAGAAAATTCGGTTATGACAACTCTTGGGACTAATACTTACTCTCTTAACGAACTCGCATAGAGAAACAGCGATATTCATTAGACCTTATTGCTCGCTTCGATAGCGAATCACTTTATTAACCGCAAGCTCACAAATCAGCACGTTATTAATATCATGCTCCGTACAATAATATTTTAAATTATCGCGAATTTTTATAGACAGTGACTGCGGTAACACCATACGAATAAAACCCATCTCCTCATGCATAATAAAGCCTGATTCATCAGCATCGGCATGACTTGCTAATTTTTTCACATAAGTCACATTAGTACCAGGTGCACCAAATTCTATGGCGGCGTCCATAATGGTATGAACGTATTTACGCGGCACTAGGATACGCAACAAACAAGTATTTCCACCATTTGTCGAACTGCCCTCACCACCCAACTGCTTATCATCTCTAGCCAGAGCTCTTCTATCACGCCAATCAGAACCACCCATTAGCTCATCTAACGCGGCCACCACCTGATGTGTGGTCGCCAATGCGCTACGTTTACCCATCGATGTCGGAAAATTAACAATGCCCTTCGATACAGGCAAGTCATACAATATCCCTCCACCTGGCACGTTAATATTTCCAGCATTAACAATGGCATCAATAACAGAGTCTTTATCTACCTTATCGACCATCGTCATAATGACTTCTTCATAAGGTTTTTTTGTGATTTTTAACCAACCCATACGGTCACGTGTGCCACGCCCCTCAGCATAATAGACAATTGGACCGTGCGACCCAGCCTGCATTGCCGCACGAATAGCTGGCTCGGTACGCCCAGACTGAATCAAAGCGAAGACAACAGACAGATTTTTTTTGAAGTTTATCGGTTGCTCAACAATATCTTTCGAAACCACATCAGATCGATTAACAAATTTTTCACTGTCACTAGCATAACTTAAACAAGGAGTAGAATAAGCCCCACCAGCACCCGGTAAATGTAACTGAGCAACCCCAACCAAGTAGCTCATAAAATCATCTACATTGTCACTGGAGACAATAAATTGTAAATATTCATTTTCTGGATTAACCATAGGTATAAATGCTTGATACCAGCGGTCATGTGCGAGCGTGCCACGCGCATCAAACTGCAATGCAGTATAACCATAGTTATCGTATATTTTTTTAAGTATTGCTTGTGCTCGGTGCTGCGGAATAATAGCAGTAACAATAGAAATATTATTGTACTCATGAAAGCTGGTCATACTTTCACCTCGCCAATACCACTACTTTGTGTCCGCTTAACAATCAAACCAACAGTCAACACAGTAATGATTGGCCCAACAGAGGCGAGTGCGAGAATACCGAAACCATCCGTCACACCCGGCACAGCGCTACCTATCCCCAATCCCATAGCCAATACCAAAGGGACTGTAATCGGACCGGTTGTCACACCCGCACTATCCCAACCAAAGTTGACAAATTCTTCGGATGAAATCCAGGTTAATACTAATAATAAGAGATACGGCGGGATCAACAAATAGGCCAAGGGAATATTGTAAGCAATTTTCAATACACCCGTAGCGATACCCAAACCAACGCCAATAGCAACGGACTGCATCAACATACTCTTTTTAAATGATCCTACCGTTATTTTCTCAACGGTAGAGCCTAATGCATTTAAAGCAGGCTCAGCCAGAGTCGCACCGTATCCAAGAAAAAATCCAAAACAAATTGCTACCAGCTTGCCAATAAACTCGGTTTCAAATAATGGGCCTTCACTACCCTGTAGCCCCCAAGGAGTGAGGCTGGCAAATGTCGTTGGAATATTACTACCTAATTGCAAACCCAAAGGCGTAAGACCTAACAAAATACCCAAAATAAACAAAGCCATACCAATAAGCGCGAAAACAATACCAATCGTTAACTCTTCGGTAAGTTTAAATTTCTCACCACTGCGCCTTAATAAAAACCACAGTGCCAAAACTAAAAACACACATAGCGGGAGAATCGCACGCAATGATGTTAGTAAAGCCTCACGAAAACCCTCACCAATATTTGCATTTGGATCCCATTTCTTATCACTAATAATGTCAGCTCTTTCAGCTTTAGGTTTTTCTAAAACAATCACCGCATCTTCAACTAAGATACGACCACCTTCTAAACGTTGATCGCCACCTTCAAAACGTAGAGTGTAGTCACCATCGTATTTACCCTTCGCAACAAAAAGTTGAAATTCTTCTTGGGTAAAAGCCGTTGTATGATCAATTTCATTATCATTATTAAGCTGCTGAGTGTTGTCCTCACTGACTATTTCAACAAGCTCACCTTCATAATTCTTGGCACCATAATAGTCCGCCGCATAATAATGGTAGAAACTTAAACTTAACACCGCCAATATCGGAAACAACGATGCCAAGGTGACAATACCAAAGCCTGCATTACTGGTATCGCCATCGCCTAGCACACGGCAAACACCGATACCTAAAGCCAATACCAACGGCACTGTCACTGGCCCAGTAGTCACCGCACCACAATCCCAGGCCAAGCCCAAAACCGGCTGCATGACTTCATTACTCTGGGCAATTAAGGTCAAGGTAATTAACAGCAGCACACCAGGAATGATCAATACCTTTAAAGACCAACCATAATAAAAACGCAAAACGCCAAGCATAACGGCAACCCCAACACCGATACCCACTACGGTCACGAGCTGATTAGCAAAATCATTCAACAAGCTATAAAGTAATGGTGCCTGGTTCGGTAACACTCCTGCGCCCGCACTGCGTAACACCGCGATAGCAGGCTCAGCGAAAGTCGCGCCGATACCTAATAGAAATGCAAAAGACAAAACGCCCCAAAGCGGGGCGTTACGTGGCAATACAGCGCCAATGGTTTCGCCCAATGGCATTAAGCCTAGCCGTAGGCCTTCCATAAAAAACATCAGACCTAAGGCGACAATAAAAATACCAATAGCGATGGTTAAGGTATAAACCAGCGGCAATTGCAAAATTGCGATTTGAAAAAAAACCAGGTAGGCAACAATGAACCAGATACTCTTAACCTGATTCATAAAGTTTTCGGCAACATACGGCCAAATAATCTTAATCGTATCTAAAGTGCTAACGCGAACCTGCGTAACGTTAGATTGTGAAGACGACATACTCACCTATTCCTTATTTAACGATTTGAGATTTCGCTAGCAAACCGCCAGCACCGAGCCATAGATCATGCTCTTACTGTATCGGCAGTACGAAGGATGAATTTATTTTGAATTAGAGTGTTATATCAATCTAAGAACGAATCGCTACTGCTATACATAGATCAAGTGAAAAACACTTTATTCGAAAGTTTCCAAAAAATATCTTTAAATTTTAAAAACTATAATCGTCAGCTGCTATTTCAGCTTCAGACAGCCATGTTTCATGAACATGAAGCCATTTAAACGACTGCTCTTTCGTTACGATAGTGTCGCTACCTGTGATAAATTATATACGTTGATGCACAAAATCGACTCACCTTCGATTCGCTCTCCTTGGCGGTCAGCGTAAGAAAACCCCTATCTCGCCCTCTTACATCTAGCCACAATTTCATCCACCCCCAACAACAACGCCAAATCTGACATTTCCGGCCCATGCACTTTACCTGTTAGTGCAGCGCGAATTGGCCAAAACAAAGCTTTGCCTTTTTTACCTGCTTGTTTGCCTATGGTTTTAATCGCTGCTTTAAAATCAGCCTCTTCAGCGAAGACTGTTGTAGCGATTTCATAAAATTCACTGCCCGCTTCATCGATTGCTGTTTTTGCATCGTCTTCTATTAGCAATTCATCACCAAAAAATACTGTAGCCCATTCGACACCTTGTTCGGAATTACTGATATTTGGTTTAACAGCTTTTAGAAAGAGTGCTTTTTTATCTGCGGGGACATGCTTGTACACTGACTCACCTAACCATTGCCAAACGGTATCGTCGTCTGCCGCGTTTAGCGCTTCTTTTTGCCAATGTTGTAGTTGTGTCATATCGAAATGTGCTGGAGCTTTACCCAAATGACTAGCATCAAATTGCGCTGACAATTCCTCAACCGTCATAAAACTGTTATCAGCATAATAATGACCTAAGCGCGCCAAGTAATTAACCACGGCCTCTGGGAAATAACCTTGATCACGCATTTCACGAATACCCATGCTGCCGTTACGTTTTGATAAAGGCGCTCCGTCATTACCAATAATTAAGGAAATATGGCCATACTCGGGGTGGCGTATACCCAATGCATTAAGAATCATTAATTGCCTTGGTGTATTGGTAAGATGATCATCACCACGCAAAACATGGGTGACGTTCATTAGACCGTCGTCAACGGCATTAGTAAAAAAGAAGGCAGGTGTGCCGTCTCCACGACGAATTATAAAATCGCCAATATCATCGCTATTAAAACGCTGCTCACCGCGCACGAGGTCGGGAAACGTCACTTCTTCAGATTTCGGCACGCGAAAACGCAGTGTCGGTTTTTGACCTTCTGCTATTTTTTTCGCTACTTCTTCTTTACTGAGATTAGCGCAAATGCCGTCATAGCGTGGTGGTTGTCCGGCTGATAACTGGGTTTTTCTTAATACGGCCAAGCGCTCTGCACTACAAAAACAGGGGTAGGCACTGCCAACTGCTTCAAGCTTGTCGTAATACTCTTGATAGAGTCCGAGCCGCTGTGACTGGTGATACTCACCTGGCTTACCATCATCGTCCGTCGGACCCTGCGCCCAATCTAGGCCGAGCCAGCGCATATCCACCATCAATGCTGCGGTAAATTCGTCTTTACTGCGCTCTTGGTCGGTATCCTCAATACGCAACAAGAAATCGCCACCATGCTTGCCACTGAGCAAGACATTGAATAAGGCGGTGCGGATATTACCCAAATGGACAAAACCGGTGGGGCTGGGGGCAAATCGGGTGACGACTGTGTTAGTGCTACTGCTGGCTGCTGGCATTATTGACTCATTATTTAGTATCTATTTGGCAAACCGCACGCTATTCAGCACAGGTTCGATAAAAAGTGATTATAATGCGCCTTTCTTATTTTATGCGAATGATGGTGTGTAATGAATCGAATTATCCTCTCTATTGCGCTTTTTCTTATCTCTTTATGTGGGAGTCTTACTGTGTCAGCTGATGCCGCCAACCCTGTTGTATCTATCGTAACCAATCATGGTGAAATTACGCTTGAGCTCGATCGCGTTAACGCACCGATCACTGTTGATAATTTCTTAAAATACGTTGAAAAAGGCCATTATGACGGCACCTTATTTCACCGTGTCATGGAAACTTTCATGATTCAAGGTGGTGGTATGAATGAAGACTTCAGCGAAAAAGACACCATGGATCCGATTAAAAACGAAGCCAATAATGGCTTAAGCAATGAGCGTGGCACAGTGGCCATGGCTCGTACTAACGATCCACATTCAGCGACATCGCAGTTTTTTATAAATGTCGTAAAAAATGACTTCCTTAACTTTACCGCACCTAATGGTAGCGGCTGGGGTTATACCGTATTCGGTAAAGTCACTCATGGCATGGACGTAGTTGATAAAATTCGCAAAGTCGCCACCGGCAGTCACTTAGGTCATGGCAATGTACCGACTGAGCCTGTGATTATGACCAAGGTACGTTTAATCGATTAAGCAGCAGTACGCGCATTAATCAATGAGCGATTCCGCTCACACGCTCTTTATCTCCGATCTGCACTTGGCTGCAGATCGGCCAGATATCTCTCAGCAATTCTTATCTTTTATGCAAAATAGCGCTCCACGCGCTGAAGCTTTGTATATTCTCGGCGACTTGTTCGAAATTTGGTTAGGTGATGATGCTATCACTCCTGCTCATGATGTCATTATCAATGCAATACGGTCTATTAGCGATCGCGGCATTCCTGTTTACTTTATGCATGGCAATCGTGATTTTTTAATTGGTGATGAGTTTGCTAAGGCATGCGGCTGTAAATTGTTGAACGATCCCTGCGTTATTGACCTATACGGCACACCGACCTTACTCACTCATGGCGACCTACTCTGTACCGACGATGTCGATTACCAAGCCTTTCGTGCTTATATCCGTAACCCACAAACGCTAGAACAACTAATGGCTTTATCGATTGAAGAACGCATTGCCAAAGGTAAAGAATACCGTGCCGGCAGCCAAGCAGCGAACAAAGAAAAATCGATGGAGATCATGGACGTCAATCAGGACGCCGTCATTGCAATGCTACGTGAGCACAATGTCTCGCAGATGATTATGGGGCACACCCATCGCCCTCAGGTGCATGCGATTGAAGTTGATGGCAAACCCGCTAAACGTATCGTGCTCGGGGATTGGTATGAGCAAGGAAGTCAGGTTTATGCGGATGCTAGTGGGTGTGAGTTGCAAAAATTGATGATTTAAAAATCACTTTAACACCCTAGGATCATCTTTGTATTTCTCATACAAATAGTGTCTTATTTCTCTGTTCACCAAAAATTTGAACGGCTTTTCTCTTTGTGTATTAACAACTACAGTCAAAAATAACATTTCAAATTTAAACAATAATCTATTCCCAAAACATCCCCCTTCTCCATAGCTAAAATACTCTTCCATCATTTCATCTAAATCTATAGCAACCGACATAGTGTGATGATCCCCAAGTGAATATGGAAGTCTATTTCTTTCATCACTGAGTGAAGAATCACTAGGAAAATACCAAGTACCTTCTCGATCAAATAACATACCTAGCACTCTATGAACTTTGAGAATCCCATCGACTTCAAGCCTCGGCGATTGATCCCAAACTTTCAAATCAAATCTAACAGCTTGCACTTGTATATCACGCTGACTTTTACTATGAACTAAAATATGGGCTAAAAAACCACCCTCATCAGTGCATACAAGATTAGAATCAAAACGTATTTTCACTTTTCGTGACAACCAGTATTGCCAAACTTTCATAGCTAAAGAAAACAAACCGGTCAATCCGGTCAATACAGCGATTATTACCAAATTACTCCTCAAAAATTCTTCCATGATTTTCTCCATATACAATGAAATATAGATACACTTTAAACTGCACCCATCTCACGCCCACGACCCTGACTATTTGCTAAAGCTTGCTCCGCATCAGCTTGATTCCAGTCGGCACTCGTTTCTGCCCAACCTTGTGTGTGATTAACGATAACGTCTTCTAGTGCGGTAATGTGGTCTTGGCGAACATTGAGGCAGGAAATATAGTTAAAGCGCTCGCCGCCACCTTCAATAAAGTAGCCTTTAGCCTTTATTCTCAATCATGATTTCTTCTAGCGTTTCGACGCAGTCAGATGAAAAACCGGGGCAGGCGATATCAAGTGATTTCAAGCCTTCGGCGGACAAGCGTTTTAAGGTTTCATCGGTATAGGGTTTTAACCACTCTTCTTTACCAAACAGTGATTGAAAACTGACTAAGTAATCGTCTTTATTTAGATTTAGTTTTTCAGCCACTAAACGCGCGGTTTTTTGACACTCGCAATGGTAGGGATCACCGGCAAGCAAGGTGCGTTTTGGCATGCCGTGAAAAGAAAATACCAACTTGTCAGCGCGACCATTCTCTTGCCAGTTCTCTTCTATGCTGTTCACTATGGCTTGAATGTAACTCGGCGAGTCATGATAGTGCTGAACAAAACGCAGCTCTGGCACCCAACGCCATTTTTTTAGTGTGTTGGCCACGGCATCAAAGGTGGATGCCGTTGTTGCGGCTGAATATTGTGGATACAGTGGCAACACTAAAATTCGTTGCGCACCGGCATCGCGTAATTTCTCTAAACCTGATTCTATCGATGGCTGGCCATAACGCATGGCGAGCTCAACGATCACTGGGCCAGTAAAGCGTTCGGTTAGTCTCTTTTGCAGCGCTTCTTTTTGACCAATACCATTGACCATTAGTGGCGATCCGCCTTCTGTCCAGACACTTTTGTAGGCTTCTGCCGATTTCGCTGGGCGGGTACGCAAAATAATGCCATGCAATATTAACCACCATATGGGTCGGGGTATTTCTACAACACGCTTATCCCATAAAAACTCGCCAAGATAACGACGCAATGCGCTCGCGGTAGGCGCATCCGGTGTACCTAGGTTGGTAATCAATATTCCTGTAACGGGGATTTTTTGCTGCATAGTGAGTAAACTGTCTGATGACCGATTTGTTGATAATGATGTCTTATTCAAGTGTCGCTTTCGTATACCGATTAAGTAACTATCAAGTCACCCCTTATTAACCGACTAAAGAACGATAACACAAGGAAGCATGGTGTTGATATTATACAAGCACAAGGTTGAAAATCATTGTTTTAATCAATTAGTTAACTCTCATTTATTAGCTAATCGACAGGGATATACATTATGAAGGTACGGCCTGCAATTGAGTCTGCTTATGAGTTGTTAGAGCGCTCAATTTTATATTGGCAAGGTAATCCTGTCGGCACACTCGCTGCGTGCTCATCTGAGTCCGAAGCTGAAAACTACTCTGAATGTTTCGTCCGTGATTTTGTTCCCTCGGCATTAGTCTTTATGATGGATGGCCGTGACGAAATCGTTCTTAACTTTTTACGCTCTGTGATGCACCTGCAAGGTCAGCAAGTGGAGATGGAAGGTCATCGTCATGCAGTTGGCCTAATGCCAGCAAGTTTTAAAGTGATACATTGTGAAGACGGCTCTGAAGAATTAGTAGCTGATTTTGGTGATCGTGCTATTGGCCGCGTTGCACCTGTTGACTCTGCAATGTGGTGGATCATTTTATTACGCGCCTACGTTATCAGTAAGGGCGATATTAAAGTTGCCCATGCACCGGATTTTCAACAAGCGATTCGTTTGGTTCTGCAATTGTATTTACACGAGACTTTTGTTACCTCACCTGCGCTACTTGTTCCTGATGCCTCTTTCATGATTGATCGTCGCATGGGAGTCTATGGTCATCCGCTGGAAATCGAAGCACTATTTTATGGCACTCTAGTTTCTGCGCAAGAATTACTCATTCATAACGAAGAAAATGAAAACCTCTTAGGCGTCATTCAAAAACGCTTACAAACTCTTCGTTCTTATGTGCGTTTGTTTTATTGGCTGGATGTGAATCGACTTAATGAAATTCATCGTTATAAGGGCGAGGAGTTCGGACTTGATGCGGTGAATGTCTTAAATATCTTCCCGCAGAGCATTCCCCACTGGCTCGATGGCTGGATAAAAGACGGTAGTGGTTATATGGTTGGTAATGTAGGGCCTAGCCGAATCGATTTTCGCTTTTTCTCTTTAGGCAATTTGCTGGCTATTTTATTTGGTTTAACCACTGATGAACAAGCCGATCAGATCATGAACTTATGTGAATCACGCTGGGACGACATCATGGGCGAAATGCCGATGAAACTGTGCTACCCAGCTATGTTTGGTAAAGAATGGGAGTTCCGTACCGGTGCAGACCCCAAAAACGTGCCTTGGTCATATCACAACGGTGGCAGCTGGCCAACGTTAATGTGGGCCTTCACTGGGGCGGCTATTCGTACCGGTCGTGCACACCTTGCAGAACGCGCTTTTGAATTATGCATTGATCGTCTGCATAACGATGAGTGGCCTGAATATTATGATGGCCAAACAGGGTCTTTAATTGGTCGGCGCGCCAACCTTCATCAGGTTTGGTCGGCCACAGCCATTATTATTTCGCATCAGCTATTAGAAAACCCTGATAGTGTCGGCACATTTGAATCGATCATATTCTAAATAAAAAATAACAATAATTTGGAGTTAAAATGGGCGTAAATATTTCACAATTGGAAATGCCAGGAGTTTCACCTCAGGGACTTGAGGTCATGGAGCTGGTATCAGTCGACGACCCTGATATTCATAAGATAGAAGAAAAGATCATGCAAGATCCGGCACTTGCAAGCACCGTAATTCGCTACGCGAACTCACCTCTCTATCGCCGCCGTGAAGAGATCACTAACGTCCCTAATGCTCTTACCATGCTTGGGCTTAAAAATGTCCGCAGTGCCGTTGTGATGGCAACCTTACGCGCAGTAAGCAACGCTAATAGCGCAGTCAACAATGCCGTATGGAAGCATGCGCAGTTAGTTGCCATGCTCTGCAAACTCATCGCCATTAAAATTAAACCTACCGTCGCTGATGATGCTGAGTTTGTCGGCTTAATTCATGACCTTGGTGCGCTAGTGTTATCCACCAACCTTGGTGACGAGTACGAAACAGTATATCAACGTGCGATAGATGAAGAACAATCACTTGAAGCTATTGAGAAGGAAAGTTTAGGCATTACCCATGACCAGGTCACTCTGCATCTTGCTGGTCAATTACGCTTGCCCGATTTGCTAAAGTCAATTTTGAGCGCTGTCCATCAACGTGAGAAAGTAAGCCAACCCGAAAGCGAAGAAGACTATATTCACACCATTGTTGCCAGCGCACATTTGATACTGAATCAAATTGACTGCGATCCCTTAAGCAAAGGTGAAAGCTTCCCTGAATCATTAGATGAGTTAAAAGAATTACTCAAATTAGAAGATAAGTTTATAGATAAACTCATCTCTAAAATTGAAGATAGCCAAGCCTAAAGTACTATCTGTTTTAATTTGCCGTTCTAATTTTTAGGGAAATTAATCGGCACGCCACGATTTCCCGCGAGATAATCTCGGTAGTCGAGCAATACTTGCTGGTGATCAAACGCTAACTGCGGCAACTCATCGTCAATATTAAACACGGCTAATGCCTTAGCATCGTCTTGCGCCACCGGATTTCCGGTCGCTTCAGCAACATAAATAGCGCTGACAGTATGTCCGCGGTGATCTCGCGCCGGATCAGAATAACAGCCTAATAATGCCTTTAATTGAATTGCTAATGAGGTTTCTTCTAAGGCTTCGCGTACAGTTGCCGCTTCGAGACTTTCACCAACATCAACAAAGCCACCGGGTATGGCCCAGCCATACGGCGGATACTTGCGCTCTATAAGAACAATTGGCCGACCAGGGCGGTCGGCCAATTCAATAATGGCATCGACAGCAATCAAAGGTGTTACCGGTCTCATTGCGACACCTTGATAGCGAATCGAATTTGAATAATGACTACTTACTAAGCTCTAACAATAAGTCATTCATCCGTGACACATACGTAGCCGGATCTTCTAACTGGCCACCTTCTGCCAATAGCGCTTGATCAAACAAGACATTAACCCAATCATCAAAACGCTTATCATCGCTCTCGTCACGCAACCTAATTAATAAATCATGATCTGGGTTGATTTCAAGAACAGGTTTACTCATTGGCGCTGCTTGACCCACCGCACTCAATATACGCTGCATATTAGCGCCCATATCATGCTCATCAGCGACTAAACAAGCCGGCGACTTAGTGAGACGATTAGTTATGCGCACTGCTTTAACTTTCTCACCCAAAGTCTCTTGCGCTTTTTCAATAAGGCTTTTGTATTCACCTTCTGCTTTTTCAACTTTCTCTTTATCTTCTTCTTTACTATCACCTAAATCTAAAGCGCCTTTAGCAACCGACTGTAATTGCTTTTCTTCAAAATCGGTCAGGTGATTGACCAACCATTCATCGATGCGATCGTGCAATATAATCACTTCGATATCTTTATCGCGGAATATCTCAAGATGCGGGCTGTTTACCGCTGCACTATAGCTCTCTGCAGAAACGTAGTAGATTTTATCTTGGCCTTCTTGCATACGACCAACATAGTCTTCAAGTGAAACACTTTGTTTCTCACCATCGCCCTTAGTTGTTGCAAAACGCAACAATTTAGCAAGGCGGTCACGGTAATCGTGATCTGAGATAACACCTTCTTTTAATACTGCACCAAATTCACCCCAAAAATTAGCGTACTTTTCTTGGTCCTTCTTCGCCATACCTTCAAGCAAAGCCAAAATACGCTTGATCGAAGCTGTACGTATTGAATCAATGGTTTTGTCACGTTGTAAAAGCTCTCGTGACATATTCAACGGTAAATCATTGGAATCAATCACACCACGAACAAAACGTAGGTACTCAGGTAATAATTGCTCAGCGTCATCCATGATAAACACGCGGCGAACATAGAGCTTCACGCCGTGCTTAGTATTTTTATCCCATAAATCAAAAGGCGCGCGTTTCGGTATATACAATAAGCTGGTGTATGAGCTGCGCCCTTCTACATGGTTGTGCGTCCAGGCAAGCGGATCATCATAATCGTGAGAAATATGTTTATAGAATTCGTTATGCTCTTCTTCACTAATATCTTTTTTCGGACGCGCCCATAAAGCTGCTGCTTTATTGACCGCTTCGTATTCTTCACCCTTGTCTTCCGCATCTTTATCTTCTTCGCTTTTTTCCTTTTTCATCAGAATAGGTAGCGAAATGTGATCAGAATATTTACGTATAATCGTTTGCAAACGAATGGCTTCTAAAAATTCTTTCATCTCTTTACGAATATGCAGAATTATTTCAGTACCGCGGGTTTCACGTTCAACATTTTCTAGGGTATATTCACCGTCACCCGTAGACTGCCACTTAATACCCGTATCTGCATCTTGGCCAGCACGACGAGTCAACACCGTTACTTCATCAGCAACAATAAATGCTGAATAAAAACCAACACCAAATTGACCGATCAAATTACTGTCTTTGGCTTGATCACCGGTTAACGACTCAAAAAACTTCTTCGTTCCAGAACGTGCGATAGTACCGATATTGCTGATCACTTCATCGCGGCTCATACCAACACCGTTATCAATCACTGATACGGTTTTTTTCTTTTTGTCTATCTCTATACGAATTTTCAATTCAGCATCGTCTTGCATGAGTGAATCATCGCTGACAGACTCAAAACGCAATTTATCGCAGGCATCCGATGCGTTTGAAATTAATTCTCGTAAAAATATTTCTTTATCTGAATAAACCGAGTGAATCATCAGATCGAGGATCTGTTTTACTTCGGCCTCAAAACCTAATGTCTCTTTATTTTCCGCTACGGTCATTCTGGCTATCTCCTAAACGTTATCTGGTGTGTTATCTGGTCTATGCAATGGGGGCTAACCATGGATAAATCAATAGAGAATGCGGATTTTACACGTATATTGAAGGTCTACACCAAAGCTAACAAAAGACTCTCTTTGACTAAAACATAGCGAAACAACCTAAACAACTATTCACACTTTGAGCGCTAGCGGCTTAAAGATATCTATTCACCTACTAGAGCCTAGCTGCAATTCCCGGTTATAATGCCTTACAAAGTCTGTAATAATTTCGCATAATACTTTATAAATCAGTTGCTTAGCCTGCATAAATGCAAGCGACAGAAGCAGTATTTGTCGTTCTATTTATGCCTCGATATGAACCAAACTTAAAGCAATATGCAATATCCACAGCTAATTTCGGAGAATAATAATTAACATCATAAACCGAAAAACTCGGGCCTATTCAGACCAAAAAGCAGGAACGTCAGGCTTACGTAAAAAAGTTAAGCATTTCCAGCAAGAAAACTATCTGGAAAACTTTATACAATCCCTATTTAATACCATCGATGCGACCGGCAAAACCTTGGTACTCGGTGGTGATGGCCGTTTTTATAACCGCGAAGCCATCCAAATCATTCTGCGCATGGCTGTCGCTAACGGCATTGCCAAACTATTTATTGGCCAAAATGGTATTTTATCGACGCCAGCTGCATCGTATTTGATACGTAAACTGCGTGCCGACGGTGGCATCATTCTTAGCGCCAGCCATAATCCTGGCGGCCCCGAAGCAGACTTCGGCATTAAATTTAATAGCTCTAACGGTGGTCCAGCTAATACCGAACTCAGCGATAAGTTCTATCACGCCGCCTGTGAAATCACTGAGTACAAAATTACGGAATTCAATGATATTGATCTTAGCACCTTAGGCGATGAGAGAATCGGCAATACCGAGATCAGCATCGTCGACTCCGTTGCTGAATATTGTAGTCTTATGGAACATTTATTCGATTTTGATCGCATCCATAACCTCTTTAATTCCGGTGCATTTCACATACGCTTTGATGCGATGCATGCCGTTACTGGCCCTTATGCTAAAGAGATATTTGAAAAGAAACTTGGCGCCAACCACGGCAGTGTGGTTAGAGCACAGCCATTAGAAGATTTTGGCGGCGGCCATCCCGACCCCAATCCGATGTACGCTTCTGAGCTCTATGCGCATATGTTTGCACCCGATGCACCCGACTTTGGGGCAGCTTCTGACGGCGATGGTGATCGCAATATGATTATGGGCAGACAACTTATGGTTAGCCCTGGTGACAGCCTCGCCATTATTGCCGCCAATGCCAGTCGCATACCTGGTTACCGCGAAGGTATCACCGGTATCGCTCGCTCAATGCCGACCAGCCGCGCTGTCGATCGTGTCGCTGCTTATATGGGCATAGAATGTTTTGAGACACCAACAGGTTGGAAATATTTTGGCAACCTGCTCGATAACCGTATGATCACCTTCTGTGGTGAAGAAAGCTTTGGCACTGGTTCAGATCATTTACGTGAAAAAGACGGGATTTGGGCAGTATTATTTTGGCTCAATATACTCGCAGAGCGTCAGCAATCTGTGCGCGATATCGTGCACCAACATTGGCGCGCTTTTGGTCGACACTATTATTGCCGTCATGATTACGAAGGTGTCAGCTTGCAACAAGGTGAAGATGTTCTTGCCCACCTCAGCGAACAATTACCGCAGCTAAGCGGAAAAAAGGTAGAAGGGCACACTATTCTTAGTGGCGATAACTTTTGCTACCTAGACCCAGTCGACAATAGCCTTAGTGAAAATCAGGGCTTACGTATTGTTTTGGATAATGAGATTCGCATAATTTATCGTTTATCAGGTACAAGCACCGAAGGCGCAACGCTACGCGTCTATCTTGAACGCTTTGAACCCGAACCTGAAAAACAGCACCTCGATACTCAGGTTGCCCTGGCCGACGTTGCTAAGATTTCTCGCACTCTAGCAAAAATCAACGAGCTCACTGGACTTAATGAGCCAACATTGATCGTTTAGTCATTAAGCTTAAAAATAAGCATTAAGACTTAAGCAATAAAAAAATATCTGCGACATTGCTACGACCTTTTGGATATGTGAGCAAAGCACTCGTCTGCTTCAACAAGGTTGCAGAATCCGCAGCATTCAGCGCATGACGCGCCAGATCAATGGTAATACCTTTATCAGATAAAGTCTTACCATTGATGATTGCGCCAGCATAGCCACTACAACCATCATCACCGTCGGTTGCAACACAAACAACAATCACATCTTCTACACCAGCAAGCCGTACTGCCAACTCCAAGGCCATATGCGTATTACGACCGCCACAACCTATTTGCCCCGATAGTTTAGGTAACTCAATAGTGGTTTCACCACCCCAACAATGTAAACCTTTAGGCGCGCTATCTAAATAGCTAACGATATAATCCACCCAATCGTTGACATCGCCATTCATTACCTTATCGTGACGATGTACCACATAACTGAGTGCTTCAGCAGTCGCTGCCATAGTACTCAACGCTACATTAATATCAGCGACAATTTTCTGCCTAATAGAAGTAATTTTTTTATCATTTAGTGCCGGTCTAGGCGGTTGATTAGAACAATACTGTCTTATCTCATCAGGCAAACCATCAAAGCTCACGCTGGGTGATGATGCGGTTAGCAATCCTGAACCAATAATTGCCATGTCGTTAGCCGGCACATCAGACATCAGCAAACTACTGACCTGCGATGCACGAATAACCTTTGCTAAGCGACCTGCTTTAATACGCGACACACATTGGCGCAGTACATTCACATGTGTGATATCAAGACTAGAAGTTAACAACCAACGATTGAGGCTTTGCAATTGATCAAGGGAAACATCATCAGCTAACACTTCTACCAATGCCGATGCACCACCCGATATTAAGAAAACCAATTCAATATCTGAGGGCGATTTTTCAAGATAGCGAATCAACAACTCGCCTGCATCGAGACTGCGTTGATCGGGGATAGGGTGACCACCAATGTGGCATTGAATTACTGAAGGTAATACAACATCATTCATCTGCTCTTTAGCAATCACCAAACCAGAAACGATGCGGCTACCAAAATAAGCCCATGCTCCTTCTGCCATAGCAACCGATGCTTTACCAATGGCAACAATACCGACACTACCCTGGCCTGTATTTGCTTGGTTTAGGGCATGACCAACACAGACTTCACCATCAACACTCTTCAAACCTGCTGCTACAATTGCCAACAGGTTCAAATGAGCCGACATGGTCTTTATCAAATCAATCTAGCTAAGCTGTGAAAGACCACGATCTAAATCGGCAATTAAGTCGTCTGCGTCTTCAAGACCAACAGATACCCTAACCAATGATCGAGTGATACCGGCTAAGGCTCTATCTTCCTCGCTTAAGCGACCATGCGTTGTCGTTGCAGGATGCGTGATCGTGCTTTTCACATCACCCAGGTTTGCTGTGATCGAAATGAATTGCGTGTTATTAATCACTTTCCACGCATCGTCCTGACCACCTTTGACTTCGAATGAAACAATACCACCAAACCCGGATTGCTGCTTCTTAGCTAACTCATGTTGAGGATGGGTTTCTAAGCCTGGGTAATTCACTTTTGCTACTGCTGGCTGTTTATCTAACCATTGCGCTACTGCCATCGCGTTTTCACAATGTCCACGCATGCGTACTGCTAAAGTTTCAAGACCATGGAGGAATATCCACGCGTTAAACGGGCTCATCGTCGGCCCAGTAGTACGAGTATAGGTATAAACATCACCACCAACCAAGGCTTTTGATCCGACTACTGCACCACCCAAGCCGCGCCCTTGACCATCAATATACTTAGTGGCGGAATGAACAACGATATCCGCACCAAACTCCAGTGGCCGTTGTAATGCTGGCGAACAAAAACAATTATCGACGACCAATAAGGCGTCATTGTCATGAGCAATCGCTGCCAAGGCTTCAAGATCACCGACTTCTGTTAAGGGGTTGCCAGGCGTTTCGAGAAACAATAAACGCGTATTCGGCTGCACCGCACCACGCCATGCTTGGGTATCGACCAGTGACACAAAACTCGCCTCAACACCAAAACGCGACAAGATGTTTTTAAACAGTAATATGGTTGAACCAAAAACATTTAACGAACAAACGACATGGTCACCTGATTTCAGCAGCCCCATCATGACAGCATTGATTGCTGCCATACCTGAACTCGTACCCACAGCACACTCACCACCTTCCATTGATGCCAAGCGCTCTTCAAACATACGTACACTAGGATTAGTAAACCGCGAATAAAGATTACCGGGCTCTGCACCGGAAAAACGCGCTGCGGCTTGATCGGCACTGTCACAGATAAAACTCGATGTCGTGTAAATTGACTCACTGTGCTCACCTTCATGAGAACGTGAAGTGCCTACGCGCACTGCTCGTGTATTAATACCTAATTCAGACAAGTTTTTGTCCATTACCAACCTCACGTTCGATTTAATATTAACTGCGAGCATAAAAAAACCCGCTTGTTTATCCAAGCCTTAAGGCAGGAATAACTAAAGCGGGTCCCCTCGCTTTAGCTGCATTTATTACGCGCCCGCAAGCTGAGTTTTCAAATCCGGCGCAATTAAAGCTTATTTCTATATCTAGCAGGTGTCAAGCAGCAATTAATCTCGCCAACTAATTTCACAGATAATAAACCGCAGTAAACAATTTCTATGATGCATTGTAAAAATCAATGCGCGTCACTTTCGATGAGCGTTTTTTCTTCGAGTTATCGTTACGCATATCCTCAAGACCTTGCAAATATTCCTTATCAATATCACCACTGATGTAATCAGCGTTAAAACAAGAGGTCTCAAAACGATCAATATTGTCTTTTTTCTTAGAGTGCACAGCTTTCTCAAGATCTTCTAAATCTTGATAGATCAACCAATCAGCACCTAGCGATTGAGCAATTTCATCTTCACTACGATTATGAGCAATTAACTCACTGGCAACAGGCATATCTATACCGTAGACATTCGGATAACGAACCGGCGGCGCTGCAGAAGCAAAATACACTTTATTAGCACCGGCGGCGCGTGCCATTTGAATGATTTTCTTAGAGGTTGTGCCACGGACAATAGAATCATCAACCAACAGTACATTCTTGCCTTTAAACTCTAAGCCAATCGCATTAAGTTTTTGTTTAACCGATTTTTTACGTTGTTTTTGGCCAGGCATAATAAAGGTACGGCCAATATAACGGTTCTTAATAAAACCTTCACGGTATTTGACACCAAGCTTATAAGCCAAGGGCAATGCGGCTGTACGACTAGTGTCAGGAATCGGGATGACCACATCAATATCGTGATCAGGACGTAATTTCAATATCTTCTCAGCCAAAGTCTCACCCATACGCAGGCGGGCCTTATAGACTGAAATGTTATCGATAATTGAATCAGGTCGTGCTAAATAGACATATTCAAATAAACACGGTGAATGCATTTTTGCTGGCACGCACTGACGAGATGATATTTTGCCAGTGGTACTAATAAAAATGGCTTCACCTGGCTGTACATCGCGAACAAACTCAAAACCTAGTACATCTAGTGCAACGCTTTCAGACGCTACCATGTATTCCACGCCTTTTTTGGTTTTACGCTTACCGTAAACCAATGGGCGAATGCCGTATTCATCACGAAAAGCAACAATACCGTAACCCATAATCATGGCTACGGTTGCATAAGCACCTTTGCAGCGACGCGCAACGCCAGCGACAGCATCAAAAATGTCGCCTTCTTCAAGTACCAATTTACCGATCTGTTGTAGTTCGTGAGCTAAGACATTGAGCAGTACTTCAGAATCAGACTGCGTATTGATATGACGCAAGCCTTCACGGAATAATGCTTCTTTTAGTTCTTTGACGTTAACCAGGTTACCGTTATGGCCTAGTGCTATACCGTACGGTGAGTTAACAAAAAATGGTTGCGCTTCAGCAGAAGAATCACAGCCTGCTGTTGGATAACGAACATGACCGATACCAATATTGCCTTTTAATTCGGCCATATGGCGAGTGCGGAAGACATCACGAACCAAACCATTCTTCTTATGTAAAAAGAGATGATTATCATCGGCTGTCATAATACCCGCGGCATCTTGCCCGCGATGCTGTAAAACCGTTAACGCGTCATAAATAGACTGATTAACTTTGTCTTTGGCAACAATGCCAACAACTCCGCACATGCAATAATCCTCGCCAGTAGAATGCGTATTTTAACTTGGAATAGAGTAAGAAAACGTCGTCAATTTGGCGTTTCTTACAACTTCCCAACATTTTTACACTTACCTTCGCTGTATCGACCGCTACAGCGAAAGCTTGCTTACCCTATAAAGACCGTAGTCGTTGAAACGCAGTCTCACTAAAGTTTTCGGGCATCCATCCCAAAACCACCGCTAATAACTCGCGGCTGTATCCCAGTAACATCGACTGCTCCCACCATCCTTCATTGGCCAAGGGACTAATCCCAATGAAAAACGTTACTGTCAGTACAATAATAACGCCGCGCGCAGCACCAAATATCAAACCCAGTAAACGGTCACCCAAACTCAGGTGCACCGCGCTAATCAGCTTCGAGGCAATTTTGCCAATAATGGCGCCTGTTAAGACCACCGTAATAAAAATCAGGAAAAACGCCAAAGCCTGACGCGCAGCCTCTAGAGCAATATATTCAGTTAAATGCAGCGACAAATCAGGGCCAAACTTCAACGCCAAACCAAAGGCCAATACCCAACTGACTAATGAAATAACTTGCTGAACAAAACCCCTAATCAAACTGATCAACGTTGAAACAACGATGATGGCAATAATGATGTAGTCGACCCAAATCATCAAAAATTACCGCAGGCTAAAAATTCACAACTATTCGGCCACATAAGATTTAATAATAGCTGGCGCATCCAACAGTTTTTCTAACTTCACTTTAAATGGCTCAAGCTTAGCTCGGTCAGGGTTAGGGCCAACCAACACACGGTGGCTTGGCACACCCGCAACCGTAATTTGGTCAACAAAAACCTTGTAGTTATCAGCCTTAAGACGATCATACAAGGCATTAGCGTTTTCAGCGCTAGAAAAGCTACCAACCTGAATCACCCATTTTCCACCATCATTAGTCGCTGGTTCAGGCCGAGCTTTAGCCACCGCAGGTTCTTTTACAGGCTCAGCCTTAACCGCCTGAGGTTCTTTTACGGGTTTAGGCTTATCCGAAACAGGCTCAGCAGGCAGGTCTTTGGGAATCGTAAAGCGGCGTGGTGGCTTAGGTTTTTCAATCGGTAGCACTTTGACTTTAAGATCAGCAGGCTTAGGTGGAATCTCAACGCGCTGCAATACCTCAACTTCTTCATCTTCACGACTAGGCAGAATCAAAACAATAATGATAAATAATGCCACCAAGACGGCGGTACCTACGATGCGTTGCTTAGTCGTACCGCTAGTTTGTGGGCTGCTTGCCTTCGCCATAGTACCGAGATATGCCAATCAATGCTGAGCCGCAATGATACCATTATTGCCGGAAATAATATTACTCAGAATTGATTAAAATTAACTGAGGCTCACCCCAAACAAATCCTATAAGCTCCTATTAAACCAAGCTGATTAGAGACGAACCAAGAGGTTATTCGAGCGCGTCATCCAAAGGCATAATGGCCGCCACGGTATAAAAAGAACCGAAAACTAGAATACGATCACCCTCTACAGCCTCAGCCAGTACCGCCTGCCAAGCATCAGCAGCACTTTCATGACTGTCGAGTTGCTTGGCACCCGACTCCAGTAATACCGTACTCAAGGTATCCAGCGACACCGCACGCTCAGCATCCAGCGCAAAAATATGCCAGGCATCAACCTTATCTAGCAAAGGCGCCATCACACCGGCAATGTCTTTATCAGCAAAAATACTGGTCACAGCGAAAGTCTTATCACTGCTTGGCAAGCTATCTAAACGCTTAGCCAGTTCCAAAGCAGCCGCCGGGTTATGCGCGACATCATAGATACGCGCCACCGGTGCAGGCACCACTTGAAAACGCGCAGGCAAATTTACACCCTGTAAGCCTGCTCGAATGTCCGACTGCGACAAAGGAAAACGATCAGCCAAGCTTTCTAGTACCGCAATCGAAGCCGAAGCGTTCGCCAACTGCACCTCACCACGCAAAGCCGGAAACGGCAAAGTATTACGCTGCTTAGCCTTACCATGCTCATCTGACGACCACCACGTCCAGCTATCAAGCTCCTTTCGATAACCAAACTGCTCGTTAGCACCCCACCACTGCGCACCCAATTCTTCAGCAACACGGCGCACACTCATGGGCGGATCAAAATCACCACAGATAGCAGGCCGATCAGTACGCAATACACCCGCCTTTTCAAAACCAATCAACTCGCGGTTATCACCCAACCACGACACATGATCAATACTAATACTAGCAATCAAGGCCGCATCGGTATCCACTGCATTAGTCGCGTCTAAACGCCCCCCCAAACCGACTTCCAAAATCGCCACATCAACCTGCGACTGCGCAAAAATATCAATCGCCGCCAAAGTACCAAACTCAAAATAAGTTAAAGGCGTATCACCCCGCGCCAGATCAATCCGCTCAAAGCTTGCACACAAGACCTCATCCGACGCCGCAACACCAGCAACCATCACCCGCTCGTTATAACGCAATATATGCGGCGAGGTATAAGCCCCAACTTTATATCCCCCAGCGCGTAACATCGCCGACAACAAAGCCACACACGAGCCTTTACCATTCGTACCGGCAACGGTAATCACTGTGTAAGGTGGCTTAGCAAGATCCATACTCGCAAGCACAGCCTTAACACGATCAAGCATTAAATCAATTTTTTTAGGGTTTAGGGTTTCTTGCCAATGTAGCCATTGGTCAAGGGTCTGGAAACGCATCAGAGTAGTGGTTTTCGTTGCTTTGTTTATGAAGGGTTATATTAGCAGGAAGTTTTTTATCTTTCTTTATTATTGTTTTTCGCCCTTCTTGAACGAGTTACTTTTAATAATATATAGACTGCCGACATAAGTGACACTTTCATTTCAGAAGAAATGAAAGAAGGAGAATGCCATGCCCTGAAATAAGTTTATCTGTTTCTCTTCACCTTAGCATCTTCTTCCTTTTGTATTTGTTACAACTGAAGCTGCAATTTTCTTCATTAAATCATTGTTTTGCAAAACATATAATGTTTCTTGTTCAGGCCCCCAATCGTCAGCACTCAAAACAACAAAATCATCACCACTTCTACACGTAACTTTAAGCGGCAAATGTTGCGTAACTACTCGCTCCACAACCGCACGTAATAGCGGCAGAGCCCTAACAAGTCAACTAACGTTGACCGGTTTTACACGCTGCGGCGCTATCGCTATGCTCTGTGTAAAACCGGTCAAGTTCTTGCAAACGTTAAATGTAATATAATTCCGGCATGCGCCATCACTGTAGATTCGTTTTGGTAATAGCTAATTTATATTTTGAACTATTTTACGCGCTACATTATAGGTATTTATAATGGAAAATATGCAGCAAAAAGAGACTGAAAAATTATCGCTTTTAGGCTCAGTCTCTTTAGGCACCGGAGTGATGATCGGTGCGGGAATATTTGTATTGATGGGGCAAATTGCAGAATTGGTGGGCGAGTTATTCCCTTTGGCTCTTATTGCCGGTGGCATTGTTAGTGGGTTAAGCGCTTATTCTTATGTTAAATTTTCGAATGCTTACCCATCTTCTGGTGGTGTCGCAAAATTCCTAAGAAAATCTTATGGGCCAGGTGTTATTACGGGCACTTTCTCTCTGCTAATGTATGTATCGATGGTGATAGCAGAAAGCCTGGTAGCAAAAACATTTGGCGCTTATAGTTTGCGATTGTTTGACATTGATAGCAGCAGCATACTCGTAACTATATTAGCAGTGGCGCTCATTGCCGTGGCATTTGTCGTCAATATTTCCGGCAATAAAATTATCGAGGCAACTGCCAATATCACGGCAGCCATTAAGATTGTAGGGCTTGCTATTCTTGCCATTGTCGGCTTATCGGTAGGCGTTATCGCGCCACTTGAAATGAATCTACCTGCTGGCACAGATAATATGTCAATGACGACTAACTTCTTAGCCGCACTAGCATTAGCGGTGCTAGCCTATAAAGGGTTTACCACCATAACCAACCAAGGTGGGGATATCGTTGATCCAACTCGTAATGTTGGCCGCTCTATTGTTATTTCAATTACAATTTGCATCATCATTTATGTCACTCTCGCAATTTCTGTTGGTGCGAACCTTGGTGTTGATGCCATCGTAAAAGCCAAAGACTACGCGATTGCCGAAGCTGCACGCCCAGTGTTTGGAGATATAGGTTTATGGGTTACTGTGTTTATTGCGATAGTGGCAACCGTTTCAGGTGTTTTCGCCAGTGTTTTTTCTGCTTCGAGATTATTGGGAATGCTTGGAATGATGAAGCAGGTACCCGGCCTTGTAAAAAAGAAAGGCACAAGCTCAGCCTTAATATTCACTGTTTTGTTAGCAATGACAATAACAGTTTTATTTGATCTAACCAGAATCGCAGCTATTGGTGCAATATTTTACTTATTAATGGATATTGCAGTGCATTGGGGGTTGGTGCGTCATTTACGAGGTACGTTGAATTTTAACTCTGTTATTCCAGTTGTTGCCATTATTTTTGATGTTGTTATTTTGACAACATTTGTTTTACTAAAATTAGAAACAGACCCTTTGGTGATCGCCGTATCGGTTATAGGTTTTGTTATTATCATCATTGCTCAAAAACTGTTTATGAAAAGTCATACAGGAAGCGATGGGGAAATGGACATGGGCATGGATGATATGTAAACAAACTATTAGCTATGCGATTGTGTCGCTATCTCGGGATAGATTTCGCATTTCCCTGTGCAAAATCGACTCGTTTATGACATAACTGGAAGGAATGAATATTTAATGAACCCACAGGGTTCTAAGTACGCAACAGCCTCAGGACCCGACCGCCCTGCGTCCGTCACGATAACGTCTTACATATTGCCGTTACGCGACTCGCAAACACTTCATCATGATTCCCTCAATGGCTCTACGGCAACTAGTGCTGACTATCAGGGACTAACCGCCTCTACTTCACTCTCCTTGGAGGTCAGCGACTGCGCGCTCTTAAATAACGATTATCTACCAAGCCATTTAGAGCACGAAACCGGCCAGCCCATCAAATATTATAGGCACCTCTATTAATTCTGGGCGAGACGGATTGAGAACCCAAATTTGCCAGATTAAGGAGAAAATCGCAGGTAATAGTGGAGCTATTACGCCCTGAGGGAATGCGGTAGCATTGCTAAGGAAGTACTCTTGGGGTACCAAAATTTTTGACGTAGAGATGGCGGACTTAGGACTCAAGATACTCGCCCATGAATTAATAGAGAGCCCTTATTATCATTGTCACAAAAGCATCAATAGCCTCACGCCTCCTGGTGCCTACTTTAGCAGGAGAAACTTTTTTCCAGAAAAAGAAGAAGGCTAAAGCTTATTATGTTTTTGATGTTTTCACTAAATTTCTTGAGCGAGATACGTGCCTCTATGAGATTGAGCAATGACATTTTGTTTTATTTTTGTAGAAGATGTTTTTGGGTTATAACTGACTTGAATGATTTTACTGCCCGCATCATGCAAATAAGATTCTACATCAATATTATGCGGCTGATCTCCCCAATCCTCGCCAATAACAAAAATATCAGGCTTTAATTCTTTACAAGCGGACACATATTCAAGTTCGTAGTAAGGTCTCACAATTTCAACACATCGCAATGCTTTTAGCATTTCCATTCGCTCTTCGAGCGGAATAATTGGCACATTAGGCTTATAAGAGTTTACTGCCTTATCAGAAGCCACACCAACCGCCACAACATCACCTAATGTTTTACAGTACTTTAATAAAGCAAGATGCCCTACATGTAATAAATCAAATGTACCTACCGTATATACAACCATTGTACTAATTACACTCCTATCATTTAAAAAAATTATTTGTATCGCAGATATTTATAAAAGTTTCCACCCGTAAATTCCAGTTATCGCAAGAGTATAAGCAGCAAGAGCGTAGACGTTAATTCGATTTCCAGAAAGCTTCGGCGTTTTTATTTGAGATACATTTAAAACGGCAAGCCCCAAAACAGAAATATAAAAAATCACAGAAAACATACCGGGACTTAAAATGCTTTCAAATATAAATACAAAAACCAGAATGATATTATTATTATCCAGTGCTAGCCCTGTGTATTTAGACCCACCAGCAAGACCGAACACACTAAAATAACTTAATCTTATCGCACTTGCTGCGAGCACAAAAAAAGCGCCGATTAAAAAAATAGGTTCAAATTTCCCATAACTCATCAGCAGAATTGCAGGAGTAACCCCATAACTAACAATGTCAATTAATACATCAAGTTGCCCGCCAAATGCTCGGTCATTCCCAGTCCTTCCTTTCATTCTTCGTGCAATTAACCCGTCAGCCCAATCAAAAGCAACCGCCCAAATCATGCCAATCATAGCTACGTAATAAACTCCCAATATACTGAAGTAGATAGCTAATATTGTGCAGGCTAACCCAGCCAGTGAAGCTAAGTTAGGGAGGTCCTTTACAAACGAAATGATAGTAGGTTGTAATTCTGTATTATCTGTAGTCATAGATTCCTTAAAAAATAATAATTGTAATTAATACTGACATCGTATGATGGTGGAGCTTTCGCAAAGCATGACAGCTTAGTTATACTGCGGCTGCTTATCACCAAGCTGCCATTATATACCTAACATCATTCATCTAATCACGAGCAAGCTCGCATTGTGTTTCGCGACCTTTTCATCAGCCTTTATATTGAACCAATATGCGCGACGAGAGCGAGGATTGTTTGAGCGGTTCTTTTTGCCGCGAGTTCCGCAGCACGTGCATTTGGTTCAATGTAGAAGGTACCGCCTATAAGGCGGCTAACACATGGGAGCAAGACTTTTACTTACTTTCAGTCTCAAAAGTAACTCACCATAAAGGCGAAAAACAATAATAGAAAAGATAATCAAATATAAGGGAATGACGGGTGTCCTAAGACTCAACAACATCCCCCGATACCACCGGCGGTGACAACATAGACAAAATCGAATGCAATTTATCTCGCATTTGACGACGATCGACAATCATATCAATCGCACCATGATCAAGCAAAAACTCACTACGCTGAAACCCTTCAGGCAAAGTTTCACGAACAGTTTGCTCAATGACTCGTGGACCGGCAAAGCCAATTAGCGCGTTAGGCTCACCCACGTTGATATCACCTAGCATGGCTAAGCTGGCTGATACTCCACCCATGGTTGGATCGGTTAAGACGGAAACAAAGGGCACGCCTTTTCCAGAAAGACTGGCTAAGGCTGCACTGGTTTTGGCCATTTGCATTAAAGAGATCAAAGCCTCTTGCATGCGCGCACCACCACTGGCAGAAAAGCAGATTAAGGGACACGAGGCTTCTTCAGCCGCCGCCGCCGCACGAACAAAACGTTCACCTACAACTGAACCCATTGATCCCCCCATAAAGGAGAATTCAAACGCGGTGGCTACGACAGGCAAGCCTTTCAACTTACCCTTCATGACGACTAATGCGTCATTTTCTTCGGTATTTTTTTGTGCTTGAACGAGGCGGTCTTTGTATTTTTTACTGTCTTTAAAATTCAGCACATCAATCGGTTGTAGATCGGCTGCGATTTCTTCGCGATCGTTTTCATCAAGAAACAAATCTAGGCGTCTTCTCGCTCCAATACGATGGTGATGATCGCATTTAGTACAAACGCTGGCGTTACGTTCTAATTCTGCGCGATAGAGTATAGCATTACATTTTGGACATTGAGACCAGAGCCCTTCTGGGACTGTTTTTTTTGAACCGCCTTCAGTACGAATACGCGAGGGCAATAATTTCTCAAACCAACTCATTCAGCTTCACTCTTTAAAATAATACTTATATTCTTAAATTTTTTATCAGCGTTAAACTTATGCTGCATTATCCATGGCGTAACGAAATTTACTTAATGTTTCACTAATTATGCCTGGTATCTTATCAGGCTGGGCTGCATTTGCCTCAACTATCTTGACCAGTGTGCTACCAACAATCACGGCATCAGCGATTGATGCTAGATTTGCCGCATCAGCAGGTTCTCTAACACCAAAACCGACACCTAGTGGTAATTTGCTAATTTCGCGTATTTCAGCAAGCTTGCTTTTGACTGAATCAATATCAAGATTCGCCGCGCCAGTAACACCTTTTAGTGATACATAATAGATAAAACCACCCGCCAAGGCATCGACACTAGCAATACGGCCTGCATTGCTAGTGGGTGCTAACAAAAAGATGGGGTCTACATTTCTTGCTTTGAGTTCTGCAACCAGGCCTTGTGCTTCTTCTGGCGGCAAGTCAACGGTTAAGGCACCGTCGACGCCAGCATTGGCTGCGTTCTCAGCGAAAGCTTCATAACCCATGGCCTCTATCGGATTGAGATAGCCCATTAACACAACGGGTGTATCGTTATTAGTTTGGCGAAAACTTTTTACCATTGCCAACACATCATGCAAGCTGACATTATGTTCTAGAGCGCGCTCACTTGCTCGCTGAATAACGGGGCCATCTGCCATTGGGTCTGAGAACGGTACGCCTAACTCGACAATATCGGCACCGGCTTTTACCATAGCATGCATTAGCTCTACGGTTATTCCTGGCTCTGGGTCACCGGCGGTAACAAACGGTATCAGCGCTTGACGATTGGTTTCGGCTAACTTGGCAAAACATGCGGTGATGCGGCTCATATTTCTATCCCTTCGTGCGCTGCCACGGTGTGAATGTCTTTATCACCACGTCCTGACAAGCTGACAATTATCATTGCGTCTTTGTCATAATCGCGCGCTATTTTTTTCGTATGCGCTAGGGCATGGCTAGTTTCGAGTGCTGGCATGATGCCTTCTGTTCGCGTCACTTCATGAAAGGCGTCAAGCGCTTCAATATCAGTCGCCGCAGCGTATTGCGCACGGCCACAATCTTTTAACCAGGCATGCTCTGGGCCAACACCGGGATAATCTAAGCCGGCTGAAACAGAATGCGTTTCAATAATTTGCCCTGAATCAGTTTCCATTAAATAGGTACGGTTACCATGTAAAACACCTGGCCGACCCGCATTTAAAGGCGCTGCATGGCGACCAGTTTCTAGACCGTCTCCTGCTGCTTCAACTCCAATTAACTCTACTTCGTGGTCACCTATAAATGGGTAAAATAAACCCATTGCATTAGAGCCACCGCCAACACACGCAACTAGCGCTGCGGGCAATTTACCGGTCTGCTCTAAGGCTTGCTCTCTGGCTTCACGGCCAATAATCGATTGGAAGTCGCGTACCATTGCTGGGTAAGGATGCGGGCCTGCGACAGTGCCAATAATATAGAAGGTGTCATCAACGTTAGTGACCCAGTCACGCATCGCTTCATTCAATGCGTCTTTTAAGGTCTTGGAACCTGACTCTACTCCAATAACTTCTGCACCTAATAATTTCATACGAAAAACATTGATCATTTGGCGCTTAATGTCTTCTGAGCCCATGTAGATGACACAATCTAAACCCATGCGCGCACAAACCGTTGCTGTTGCCACGCCATGTTGACCGGCACCGGTTTCTGCAATGATTCGTGTTTTACCCATGCGTTTGGCTAATAATGCTTGGCCAACGGTATTATTTACTTTGTGTGCGCCGGTATGATTCAAGTCTTCGCGCTTAAAGTAAATTTGCGCGCCACCGATACTCTTTGACCAACGTTCGGCGTGATAGAGCGGCGATGGGCGCCCGACGAACTGACTGAAATCAGAATCCATTTCCGCCATAAAATCGGGGTCGTTGCGATAATGCTCGTAGGCTTCGCGTAATTCATCAATCGGCGCCATCAAGGTTTCGGCGGCATAACAGCCTCCGTAAGGGCCAAAGTGGCCGCCCTCATCAGGCAGGTTCAGCAATTCATCAAAATCGCTGTTATGACTGTCTATTTTTACTGCGTCTTTAGGCACTACTCACACTCCGCATAAAAGCTTTCATTTTTTCCGCATCTTTGATGCCCTTGGCCGATTCAATACCGCCACTGACATCGACCGCAAAAGGCTGTACTTGTTCGATTGCTGTACCCACATTGTCCGGCGTTAAACCACCGGCAAGTATGATGCGGCTATTACATTCGTCTGCATCTTCGCCTTCATCATCACTGGAAACTCTTGCCCAATCGAAGGTTTCGCCTGTTCCACCTGCGACACCGGCCTTATAACTGTCTAGCAATAATCCACGCGCTTGTTTATGTTCTACTGAAATCGCTACCAGATCAGTGCCTTCGCGCATACGCACCGCCTTGATATAAGGCCAATCATAACTTTCGCACTCTTCAGCGCTTTCATCGCCATGAAATTGCAATAAGTCGATAGGGAGTTCTGTTAAAACTAATTCGACTGCTTCGATTTCCGGATCGACAAACAATGCAACAGTGGTGACAAAAGCTGGCACTGCCGCGACAATCGCGCGCGCTTGCTCTATCGATACTGACCGCGGACTAGGCGGATAAAAAACTAAACCTATCGCATCGACACCGAGCTCAGCGGCTATGCGCGCGTCTTCTGCCCGTGTAATTCCACAATATTTGACTCGCGTACGCATTGATCACACCATGAAGCAACTGACCTAGTTGCCACAATCAAACGCGTAAGAATAACAGATTGTGGCTTGTACCATCCAGCACTATCAATGGCTTAGAGCACAGAATAAAGCCCAACATAGAGCTAGGCTTAGAGATGAAAGCCCAGGCTATTATCACGCTGCGGTAGTTGTGCCAATTGCGGATAACTCACCGACACCAAATACAGCCCGTCCGGCGTTGCAGTAGTCCCGCCCTGGCGGCGGTCTTTACACGCCAGCAGCTCCGCTGCCCACGATACCTGCTGCGCGCCCTCACCTATAGCGATGAGCATCCCAGCGATAATACGTACCATATTGTGTAAAAACGCATTCGCCTCAACTTCGATAACGATAGTTTCGTTATAGCGAGTTACCTTAATATCAACAATAGTACGAATAGCAGTGTGTGCCTGACACGATGAGGTGCGAAACGCACTGAAATCGTGCTTGCCTAATAAGCTTTGTGCGGCCTCATTCATCAATGACTCATTAAGTGGCCGCGGATGCCAGCTAACAGCCGCTGGCAAAACACCTGGTCGCGCTCGACGATTAAGCAGCAAATATCGATAGCGACGCGTTAGGGCACTAAAGCGCGCATGAAACTCATTATCGACGGGTTGCGCCCAATGTACAGAGATATCTTTAGGCAAACTTGAGGTCACGCCTAGCATCCAGTTATACGGATCACGTGACAGCTCAGTATCAAAATGCACAACTTGGCCAAGCGCGTGCACACCTGCATCGGTTCGGCCAGCCGCTATGGTTTTAGTTTCGGTATTGGCGACTTTACTCAAGGCGGTTTCTAAGCAACCTTGAACGGTGCGCTGATTGGGCTGGCTCTCCCACCCTTTAAAGTGAGTGCCATTGTATTCTACGCCTAAAGCAATTCTATTCATGATGCGCGCCACCACGATGATGATGACAATAGTGGTTATTCAATTTGTGTTGCGAACACTATACCATCATGCATAAAAGGCTCTGCTTTTTATCCTGAGCACCATTAGCTGCTTACTTGTTTATATGAGCCTAGCTTGAAAAAGCATAGCCGTAGCTCAGCATAAAAATATCAATACCATCATTAGGCATTTCTATATCAGCATTAGAATAATGCAAAAATTTAAAATTGAGATCATGCTGCTGCTGTCTTCCAAAAAGAATACCTACACCAATACGGTCTTCAAATTGAAAGCTCGTTGAAAAATCACGTGCACCCAGTTCAGTATCAGAGATGAACGCAATGCCTATACCACCTTCAATATAAGGTTTAAAGCCAGTAGAACGATTTGGCGAACAAGTAAATACCGGTGAAAATGCTACTGCATTAATTGAGTCATCATCACCGACACTATCCCAGCGACTAACACTGAGCTCCCAAAAACCGCTTAGCCCCCAGGAACGATCTCGCAACCAGCGTTTACTAAAATCTCGCTGCAAACCAATACGAAATACCTCTATATCTTCATTGGCATCACCAATACCAATGCTGATTCTATCGTCAGCCTGGCTTACTTGAAAAAATGAAACTAAAGCTAATAACAAAAAAACGCTTATTGCGCGCCCAACAACATCGCTGGCAAACATTCTCTTCCCCCCCATACTCTTTGTTCTATTGACTAACCAGACCTTCCCTAATCTGTCGTAATTCATTCATTTTACTTTCACTTAATGTTGGATATTTTAAATCTAGCGACTCCAACGCCTGCGCGACAATCTCTGCGACCTTAATACGCATCACACGCTTATCGTCAGCAGGGATAGCATACCAGGGTGCCCACGGCCTGGAAGTTTCGTTTAACGCATCTTGATAAGCCACCATGTATTCATCCCAATGCTGGCGCTCTTCGACATCTGACGATGAAAACTTCCAATTCTTCTCTGGCGTGTCGATTCGCGCTAAAAAACGCTGTTTTTGCTCCTCTTTAGAAACATTTAACCAAAATTTAAGGATTACCGTACCATTACGCGCCAAATGCTGCTCATGCTGGCGAATTGACTCGTAGCGCTGCGACCATAATTCTACCTCAGGAGCCATATTGGGCAATCGCTGATAAGATAAATATTCGGGATGGACACGAACGACAAGCACCTCTTCATAGTAACTACGGTTGAAAACACCGATTCGACCACGCTCTGGCATGCGTTTCGCGGTACGCCAAAGATAATCATGATCCAGCTCTTCTTTCGACGGCTGCTTAAAACTAAAGACCTGACAACCTGCGGGATTAATGCCTCTTGTCACTGCACGAATAGTACTGTCTTTACCGGCAGCATCCATAGCTTGAAACACCAACAACACTGAATGCTTATCTTGTGCGTATAGCATTCTTTGGTCAACATCAATGCGCTCATTTAACTGTGCTAGCGTTTCTTGATAAGACTTTTTTTTATAACTCAGACCATCTATTTTTGTTAGGCTATTTTCCACAGAAAAACTACCATCAAATGGCACAAGAAAATTATTTTTTATTGCATCAAACATTTTTCTCCCCCAAATATTAATAACTAAAATTAGAGTGGCGGAGAGGGTGGGATTCGAACCCACGTGGGGCAAAACCCCCAGCCGATTTCGAGTCGGAGCCGTTGTGACCGCTTCGGTACCCCTCCAAAATCCCTACAAAATAGAGACAAACAACATCAAGCGCCTGGAAATTGACGCTTAGCTATGTTAGGATAAAATCTCACTCAAGCAGGGTTGATTGCTTAACTACCTGCTCAAGATGGTAATCAATTCTACACCAATGGGTCTTAGATGGCTGTTATTCCTGCACTTAGCACGACAAAGCGTTCTGCACCCTGGCTATTATCATTAGCCGTTGCAGCAAGCTTAAGTCTATCTGCGTGCAACCAATCAACCTCTGCATTGCAACAAATTAAAGATTCCAAACAACTTGTTGTTGTTACTCGAAATAGCGCTACCACCTATTACGAAGGCAATGATGGCCCTGCTGGTCTTGAATACGAACTACTCAAACGCTTCGCCAATTCACTGGACGCAGAACTAAGCTTAATTGTTTCCGGCAATCTACAAGAAGTTATTCCAATGGCCGCTAACGGCGAAGTTCATTTCGCTGCAGCAGGCCTAACTGTGACTGAGGATAGAAAAAATTTAGTTCGTTTTTCTGAACCTTACCAAGAAGTCACTCAACAACTTATCTATCGCTCAACAAATAAAAAACCAAAAAGCCTTAGTGATATAGCTGACCAAAAATTTGCCGTCATTGCTGGCAGCAGCCATGCCGAATTACTCAACAATTTAAAGAACGAGAATTCAAAACTTACTTGGCAAGAAAGCACCGATAGCGATGAAGAAGAAATGCTCGATCGCGTATGGCGTAAAGAGCTCGACTTAACTATTGCCGATTCAAACACGCTCACGCTAAATCGTCGCCTTTACCCAGAACTACGCGTGGCATTCGACCTGACAGAGCCGGAATCTCTAGCTTGGGCTTTCCCAAAATCTGAGGATGACAGCCTATTTTTAGCCGCCAATCAGTTTATTAAAGATTTAAAGACCAGCGGTGAGATGAATGAGCTACTAGAACGCTATTATGGCCACCTAAATAACTTTGATTATGTTGAAACCAAATGGTTTAACCAACATCGTCAGCAGCGCTTACCGAAATTTGAGCCATTTTTCATCCAAGCAGGTGCTCGCTACGGTATCGACTGGCAATTGTTGGCTGCTATTGGCTATCAAGAGTCACATTGGCGCTCTCAAGCCAAGTCCCCTACTGGGGTGCGTGGCATTATGATGCTAACACTACCAACCGCTGAACAATTAGGTGTAAAAAGCCGACTTGACCCCGTACAAAGTATTTGGGGTGGCGCTAAATACTTTAGCCAGCTCAAAGGGGCATTAAAAAATTCTGTAACGGAGCCTGACCTCACTTGGCTGGCACTCGCTGCCTACAATGTTGGCCTTGGCCATGTACGAGACGCACAAATTCTTGCCGAAGAGCGTGGAGGCGATCGCAATAAATGGCTCGATGTAAAAGAAACCTTACCTTTACTTCAACAACGACGCTGGCACTCCTCCACGCGTCATGGCTATGCTCGAGGCAAAGAAGCCGTCTCCTATGTGACAAACATTAGAGAGTTTTACGATCAGCTAAGGGGAACTTATAGTCCTCTACAAGCCTCTTCTATTCGCTTTGAAGAAGCCTCTTAAACTAGAAAGCTAAGCTTCTTCCAGAACGCTTTTCCAATTCTTATATACTAAAGTTTCAATATCAGGAAAACACTGCACTTTGCGTTGCGCTGAGTATCTCCATCATAGTATTTTCTCGCCGCAAATAATCAGCCAATGCAAGATGCCGTGTCTTAGCACGTAATATCAAACAATTTCGCTTAGTTGCTCTAACGACGTTTACGAAAAAATGCTTTAAGTAACTGTGCGCTATCATCTGCGGCTAGGCCACCTTCGACACTAACACAATGATTAAACGCGGTATTTGAAAATAAATCAATGACACTGCCCGCAGCTCCCGCTCGTGGATCTGTCGCCGCATAAACCAGCCGTTTTATTCTCGCATGAATAATGGCGCCGGCACACATTGAACAAGGCTCTAGAGTGACATACAAGGTTGTATCAAGCAGCCGATAGTTATCAAGCGCCTTCCCTGCTGCGCGTATAGCCATGACTTCCGCATGTGCCGTAGGGTCTGTGTGACCGATGGGTTGATTCCAACCTTCTGCGACTAACTGTCCATCTTTAACAATGCACGCGCCGACCGGCACTTCACCTTCTTGCTCTGCTCGCCTGGCTAAACTTAATGCATGCTGCATCCAATGGCTGTCTTCCTCCACCAAATTTGTATATAGACAATCAGACATACTCAAATAACTAAAAGCGCCCTATTTCCATTCGATTGTAAATAAGCGGCAAAAAACCAATAATGGCGCAGGTTTTACAGTGCTCATAAGTATCAATACCATGAAAAAGACCGTTGTCAGCATTATTACTAGATGTATAGTAGGTTAATTCGCTATAGAGTCAAACAAGTAAAATCGGAATGCCTTATTATCAACGTTCATACACAACGTTCAACAAAACTTTACAGTAAAGGTAACAGTGTGTATCGATTTGTAACACGCAATATACAGCTTCAATAATAAACTTATGGATAGCCTAGCAATTGATAACAACGATACATATTAACGTTAGTGCAAAGGTTCTATTAAACTTTTTATCTGAGATTCAAATAAGTGTTTTTCTAGCCAGTGTAAAACGTGCTATCTGCATAGATATTTATTGCTTGCAAGCAAGCTTACTGACCGCTTGATTTTTAATTACGCTAAAATATTTTAGCGTAAACTATCGGAGACTAACCGCCTTTTCTCTCCCGCGTGGTCAGCGTTAGTTTGAATATTAATTTGATCTAATTTGCCCCAAACCCAGCAACTACGATAGTTTTTACATTATCTTCAGCAGGAATACGCTCGATACCTGGCTCAAGCTCAACTTGAAATGTGTTGTTAACCGAAGAAAAAAACACATATTGCGTTACTAAGTGAATAAAATCCAAGCATTCGTGTTCACTAAGATATGTTGAAAGCTCACCCCATGTTCCATCCTTGATAGCTCGGTTTAAAATCAGTTCATCTGTCGCCTTTAGTAAAACTTGATCGCAGGAAGACCAGTCTTCAGCATTGATATCAAATGGGATTAATGCTATTTCTCCGCGTGAAAGACCACTTTCCAATGCTGGTGGGACGTGGTGCCCCCACACATAGTCACAATCATAGTGTATAGCAATTCGCAATATGATGAGCTCTTGCGCACGAGCATTTAGCTCAGCAACATTTTTTGCACTAACCCAATACTCCAAATAATGTCCAATTAAGTTTGTGTGTTTCATCAGCGTGCCTAAAACATTAACCGGTGCATGTTTTCCCTTAAGACCATTTCCTGGAAGCTTATCCAGCGTATCTAACCAGTCTTTTCGCATTTCTGCAGAAGGTAATGGCGTTATTCTCGGTTCTTTCATTAAGTTTTCAGCTCCCTGTGTAATTTGTGTAGTTCCAAAGCCTTCTATGCTTCATTTTCCTAAACTTCCAGTATTATTAATAAATTGATCAACCATTTCAGATTATCTTCTCCAGCGGTATCACATTTACTATAAAAATTAGAGTCACAATTGCGTTCTTTTTACACTTGCGACTCCTTTTTATAAATAAGCAGTATCTACATGTTATCGATAATATTACGCTGAGCTCTGTTAATAGCTCCTCATAAAAATCATATAATAATTAGCAAAACAAAGCTTTTTTGTAATTCATCGAAAACTATAGCTCATCAACAATCATCGGAAAAACAAGCTGAGTATGTGAAATAGTGCCAACAGGTAGAGTGCTTTCATATTCTGCACCGTTTTCATCAATAAACGTGCTTACAGTTCCACCAAGTCCCGGCAACCCACCAGTAACCCCGCCGTCAGAATGGTAAACAACATCTATGAAAGCCATGGTCGCCCCTTCTGGCGTTATATTTGTCATAGGGCAACCAGATAGTTCACGAGCATACCGACCAAAACCACGCCCATTTGCAACAAACACATTTGGTACGCCACCAACTGGAACAGCAGCCAACCCGACACCACCGCTATCAGTAGTAGTACGCCAAATCTCCCACATCGTATAAATACCATTCGGCACTAGATTTTTAAATCTAGTTTTAAGCCTTGCTGTGCCATTAGGCCTGCAAATTAATATTGCAGTCGCCTTCGCTGCAAACCAATCATCCAATGTAATATTCTCTTTAGAAACACCATTAACAATTACCGGAGACAATGGGACATCTCTTCTAAAAGGCACCTGGCCTCGCGTTGAATTGATATTTATAATAGTTGGAACTCTATTAAGCGGTAAATTTTTATTTAAAGAAGATGCATCGAGTGGTATACCTTCTGGCACACTAGCGGCCTGAAAATCAGGATCAGTAGTTGTCGCTAAAATCAAATCGTTGTTAGCACAACTTTCCTGTGTTAAAGGCAAAGCATCTGTGGCATTTGGTGACGGGTCATACTCACCAACAAACGTAAAACGAAAAGGGAAATCAAATAATGGTGATCCGCATAAATCGTTAACCCCTGTCGTTGGAAGTGCATCAATTTTAAATACCTGACGCCCTCTATTATTATAATCTTCACCTAATACAGCCGTAACCACGCCGAATGATGCCATGCATAGAATGGCAGTTAGTAACTTACTTTTCCCTATGATCATATAATCTCTCCTTAACGTTTGTTATTGACAAGCCAAAATTTACTATTTAGCAATCAAGTGCCCTAACAATTAAAATGTCTTCTTCCGTAGCTGGGTCCATCAGCATCTCAATATTACTTCTCAACAACATTTTGTCATCAATCGAAACTGTTCCGAGAAAACGATGCCCCCAATTGGTTACCAAAAGCCTACCAATATCTGCTGGCAATGAATGGTTTAATTGTCCTCCGGTAGTTTTCGACCCACCATTCTCAATGACAATAACTGGAACAACCACTCCTGTTCTAGCTCTATGCAAGTTCAATGCGGAAATACCCTTCCACGAGCTATGGGCAAATGTATAATCCCCAATAATCAAACAAGGGGATATCGACGATATATTTTCTACGTATTTTAAATAACCAATCAAAGTCAACGCTTCACTGCCCATAGGAGACATAAACTGTACATACTGTTCATACTGAGTATCCATAACCGAGTAGCGAGTTCGACCAGTAGATAACGAAAAAACGGGAGATTTATTAATGGCTTTTGATGCATTGGTAAACGCTTCAAAAATATTCAGAAAACGGCTATCAACATTGCTTGAAAAACTGTGATCACCACATCGAGACTGATAAGTTGTAGTAATATCTTGAGCAGTACCACCACTCAAAAAAACGTTAATAACATTCTCAATTTCAGTATCGGACATGTCACCCGCACCCATTATTAATTCGTCCTCGCTGGCGTTAACTTCAATTTGTGGTTCACGACCATAAACTGTTATGTGGTTAGCACCACTCATACGTTGAACAAATTCTCGTATGCGTCTTTCAAGATAAGGCTCCCAGCTTTCCATTACTAATATTGCATCGTAATTTGGCACTAACTCGGCAAGAATCGCCTCAGGAAGGTGACTGACAGTATTAATCTCTAGATGCGACAAAAAGCTATATCCCCCCTTAATAATAACTTTAACGCGATCTGCTATACCGCCGGCAGAAATCACTAATGCCTTAGTTTCATTACCTATTTCCAATTCTGCTTGCATAAAAGAATTAATTTTTGGAAATTTTTCTAACTTTAGATTATTTAATAACGTTTTGGTTGAAGTATAACGGCCGATTACCATACCTTCTGACGCATAATAGTCTCTGTTGGAAAATGTATGATTTGTATGTAAAGAGTCTGTAATTGATATCTCTTTTGCAACCCCACAGTGAGCAACACTTCTAGGAACAACCCGATAAACGACAGGCTTTCTTAATCGAGCCGATAACTGTAAACAATAAGAAAAACATTCTTCAATATTATTGAAAGATGGTTCGATAATGGGTATATAGCTAGAATCACACATAGACCGAGTATCATTCCCCATTTGCGATGTCGCTCCAGGCTCATCACCAATAATCAGAACCAACGGTGCTCTCAAATCTAAATTGCTCAACACAACCAACTGTTCCTGAATACAAGAAAAACCCGTGTGCTTCATAACAGCAATGGTCGTACGCCCAAGGGCATTAATACCAACCAATTGTCTCATCATGTCAACTTCATCCATTTCAACCCAATACTCTTCTTGAGATCCATGTTTTTGAAGGTATTCAACAATGTCTGTAGTTGGGGTCCCTGGGACCCCCATTGTCACTGCACCCTGCTCTTCCAATTTCCTAATAACTTCAGCAATAACTTCCGAACCAGAAACAATATGTTTTTGTTCTGCAATTTCCGTATTTTGGTAACTCGATGCTCTTTCTAAAATATCCATTTTTTAGTTCCGTTAGACATACTTAACAAATAACAACTTACATACTTATTAGTGAACAACCAATGAATGGCGCATACTGCTGCTACATGCTCATTAACATTCATATATACATAACAATAATCAGTCGCCCATATTATAGCCCTAACTCCTTGATTTATTGCACAATCAACTCAAAGCAATACCGTGCACCTTAGCGTCGTACTCTGATACTATCGGGAAATCATGGTCTGGCTTAGCAACATGGCGAATGTATTGTAGTGTTGTATAAAAACCAATAATGCCTATCGCCTCGATTAGTGCTTTATTGGAAAATCCCGCACTTTGTACTTTGCCAAGCGTTTCATCGCTGACCAAACCTCTATTACGAATCACCTCATCAACAAAGGTCAATAATGTTTGAATCTTGGCATCACTTGCTTTTCCTTCCATTGCAGAATTCAAATCGTCACTAGACAAGCCAACGCTCTTCCCAACTGCCATATGGACGTTGACGCAATAGTCACAACGGTTCAGAGCTGAAGTCAACATTGCAATCTGCTCAACTTCTTTGCCACTAAGCTCTATCGATACTCCTATTTCTTTATTAAGAGCCAACACACCGTTTAGCACATTTGGCGCACACCCCATCACTTTAAAAAGATTTATCACTGCACCAAATTGAGATTCAGCCTCACTAAAAGCCTCAGCAACTTTGCCAGACGCCCCAACAGGATCTATTTGTTCAAACTTAGACATAAAAGAACTCCTTATTTTATTTAAATTCAAGAGCGACCTTACATGTAACAGACCGGTCGGTCAACAAACTATTGCTTTCTTAAATATAATTTAAAGACACTCTAAATAATTACAAAAATTTGAGATAAGACAGAAAATCATTCCATTAGAAAACAAACGCGGATCTAACAAAAATTTACCGCCGATGCTTTCAAGAAACACAATAAAAAATCTACGCGACAGTCTTTCTAGAAAAAAAGGGATTGAGTCGCCCCTGAAAAACGCCGAACAAGGTTATCAAGCCGTATTACCTAAAGCTGCAAGAAAGGCGATGCTATAACTTGGTTGATGACATATTGCGGCTAGTCAATGTGTATCTGGCGGAGAACGGTTTGAAAGTAAACCGTGGCACAGTAATAGGCGTGACGATTATCGATACTCTCACATCAACGAAGAACAAAGATAAAGCCCGTGATCAGGGTCTGCTCAAAACGAACACTTTAGGGTAAAGAAGTATATGTGACATAGACAACCAGGCAAAACGGATTCATTCGGTTACCGTCACGGCGGCCAATGTCCATGACTGTCAGCTACTCGGCGACTTGCTGCATAGTAATAAGCCCCGTGTTTAGAGCGATTCAGCCTAATGCTGGACAGAAGAAACTATTGTATGGACAGGCACCGAATGCAAAAAATTTCATCTAGAAGAAAAGTAGCCGCTCGTTTTCGGGCTTTTCTACATTTTGCAGCGGCGCTCCAATAGATAAAATAAATTTCACAACGGAACCTAGCGAAAAAACAAGTGACGCCATACTAGAAGAGACACGAGAAAACTACATTAGCAAAATTGAGAACTGATTTTTACAATCATCTTTCTATTTTATATTAAACAAGAAAACAAACCGATCCAGAGCCATCATCACTCAATTAGCACCCACTTAAAATTACCCTACAGCTCATAAACCCTTGAGCAAACTCAACGCACCTTTTCCGAGTCGCTGTATCACTTTCGGATCATTACTGGTCTTTGCCATCAGGATCAACCCCTGCAAATAACTCACCAATGCCATAGCGCCCTGCTCGACATTAATAGGTGAAACAGCCTTGCTTTGGATAAGCTCGTCTACCAAAGGCATAAGCGTCTTACCCCATTGAGACATGATTGCAAATAACCGTTTGCGGACTCGCTCGTCTATAGTGCTAAGCTCCAGCGACAAATTTCCAACCAGGCATCCCTGAGCATAGCCATGTTTTCCCTGCCAAGCCTTGTTGGATTTATACGGAATATTGAAGATTTGCTGGATCTTTTTAATCGAATCGGCGCAGCTTTAGAGTTGACAATCCGCTCGAAAGCTTCACAAAATTCGTTACCATAGCTATCTAGAGCATCAAGAGCGAGATCCGTCTTGGATTTGTAAAAATGATAAAAAGTGCCTTTGTTAACACCAGCAGTTAAACATATCTCATTGGTACCCACCGCGTTATAACCCCGCGCCATAAATAAATCTTTGGCAGTCTCCAACAGTCGCTGCTTTGTATCACTCATAGCTGTTCGATAACCCTCTTAAACCATACCGCTTACTTAGTAACATCAGCGCGCATGGCAAACGAACTATGCTAGTTTAATATGCTACCACTAATGCTAGCCACTATGGCCTAGAAAAATATCGGGGCAAGTAAATCTACCCCGTTACCCTGAACTACTTCAACGCGAGAAACCACAATTTCACCATAAATCAAGACACCAATCTTAAGCGAATCTGATTTATTGCATTTAGGGGCTGCCCCAGATAATACATAAATTGCACTATCGAAGACAGCCCCTAAATTAATTGGTCCGCATCCATGTTGGAGTTGCCAAATTACTTCTAGATCCATGGGTTTTGCAGCATTTATTCCACGGCTGGAAGACAATAGCCAAGATCTCACTATATTTGTCCATGCCCTAATCGGAGATAATTGGAAAGATCACACTAAGTTTGCCTATTGGTTGTGGCAAGAAGCAGAACTAAACTTGGTCTGCTTTAAAAATGATTAGCTTGGAAATGGGCTTACGCCTAATAAAATCAAACGTTTATAGAGCAATTAGCGGCCCACATACTTGCAATAAACCACTATCAACCCCATAAACTAGATTCAAAGCCCGGCAATACTCGTCAATCCACGTGTAATCGATTAAAATACCTGGCTTTATATTAAGAGTTCAAAGCGGAGCACAAGATGACTTTTGTTGTAATGGAAAATTGCATTAAATGTAAGCACACTGACTGTGTGGAAGTCTGTCCAGTCGATTGCTTTCATGAAGGGCCAAATTTTCTAGTCATCGATCCAGATGAATGTATCGATTGCACCTTGTGCGAACCAGAATGTCCTGTAGACGCGATTGTATCGGAAGATGATTTGCCTGAGGATCAGGCGCACTTTCTCGAATTGAATGCTGATCTTGCCAAAGATTGGCCTGTAATCACTGAGATGATCGATTCTCCCGAAGACGCTGACGAATGGGACGGTAAAGAAGGCAAGCTCGCACTTCTGGAGCGCTAACCCTTCTGGACGACGGCACTCGCCAGTGCGCCCCTAGCATGCAACATGTCCCTGGAACGCATCGACTCATTGCCTATGGTGAGAACCCTATTGCGGTTCTCGCCAAACACATTGTTAGCGAACACGAAACCTCTCTGCCTGACCTGACGCACGTTACGGTCTTACTCAATAATCCCAACCAGTTTTCTGAATTACGCCGAGAATTGCTCAGCCAGGCTGCAAACTTGGGCCACCGAGGCATACTCGGCCCAACCGTATGCAGCTTACGTGACTACGTTGCCGAACATAGCGATAGTAATAAAACACTGATCAGTGATCGTGCTCGTGAATTATTGCTCTATAAAGCACTCGACCAACGACAAGAATTATTTGGCGCTGTCTCTACTTGGTTTTTAGTCGACAATTTACTCACTTTGTTTAGCGAGCTTAGTGCTAATCATTATGAAATGCCGCAGGATCAACACGCTTTCACCGAAACACTGTCGCTGGCTTATGGTTTAGATGACAGTCAAAATACCCAAGCTCTTAGCCACGAAGCCAAAATTGTTCATACACTGTGGCATGCATACCAAGAAGAATTGGATGCTTACGAGATGGCGGATTGTGAAACTATTTATCGATCTAATCTAGAGCGACTATCAACACAACCCCACTCTACTACTTTTTATATTGCCGGCTATCATCGGTTCTTGCCTTCAGAACGACATTTTCTACGCCACCTTGATGCTAATGACCAGATAACATTATTTGTCCACGGCGATAGCGCCAATGACCAGAACGTTGATTTGATTAGTGATGATCAACTACACAGCACCGTGGCACTGCAAGCCATACTTCAGGCGTTCGATTTTCAAAAAGTCGAAAACAACTCTTCTAGCTATACTCATTTTCTCGACAATGCCTACAGCACATCTTTTGATGCCATGTCGTTTGATAAAACCACACAAGAGAAAATGGGTATAAAACAGCGCGCTTTACACTTTGCCAAAACATATGCACAAAGCCCAGCTGCAAATCGTTTACGTTTATGTAAAAATGCTACCGCAGAACATGAAGCACAAGCCATTGCTCTACAACTTGCGCATTGGCATCAACAAGGCAAGCAACGGTTAGCCATCATCACCGAAGATCGTCGCCTAGCCAGACGCGTACGCGCGCTACTTGAGCGTTTCTCGCTCACTGTTAATGACTATACTGGCTGGGCTTTATCAACCACCAGCGCCGCGGCGGCGATAGATAGTTGGTTAAACCTAATTGAACAGGATTTTGCTTACCAACCCTTGCTTGATTTACTTAAGTCTCCATTCGTTTTTCCGGATTGGGATCGTGACACCTTGTCGAATACGGTTTTTCGTTTCGAGCAAGATATTATTCGTCATGAGAATGTGCAGTCTAATTTATCGCGTTATCGGTTTCATATCCGCTCACGCCAACGCCGTCTGCAATGGCAACACACTGATACCAGTCAATTGCTCAATGAGTTGCTTGATGAAATAGAACATGCTGCTCAACCCATTACAACAATAGCCAAGTCAAAAAATAAAACTGGCTTAGGCGAGTTATTAAACACTGTTGAACTGAGCATGCAGCGCATTGGCTTAATCGCGACGCTACAAAACGACGAAGCTGGCCAAAACATCATTGAACAATTACAAACCTTGCAATCGATACCCGAATCGCAAATGGCGGGAATGACTTGGCTTGAGTTTCGCCAATGGTTAGCTCGCGCACTGGAACAGAGTTATTTTCAGCTTAGTCGCACCATGGGCGGCATCGCCTTACTGCCGATTAATCAATCTAATCTAGAACAATTTGATGGCCTGGTGATCGCAGCGGCAGATGCTAACCATTTACCGATGACGGCTTCGCCATCACCGCTATTCAATCAATCAGTGCGTCGAGAACTAGGCTTACGTACACAAACAGATGAGCTACAAACGGCTTTTTATCATTTCCGCCGCCTACTAGAATCTGCGCCTGATATTCTTGCGACGTATTCCACCGATAACACTGGCGAACCGCAAACTCTGGCACCGTGGTTTGAATTGCTCAACGCTTTTCATCAACTTGCCTACGATACCAATCTGCATGATCTCGCACTGAGCACTGCAGCACGTAATCTAGTGCTAACAGACCAAGCAGAAAACTCGCTACCAGAAAAATTAATGCGGCCGGCTCCAAGTGCGCATAAATCGCTGTTGCCCACTAGTTATTCAGCCAATACCTATCAGCAATTAATCAACTGTCCTTATCGTTTTTATGCCGGCCAGTGTCTGCATTTATCAGCACCGGAACCAATACGCGAAGCTTTACAAAAAGCAGATTACGGCGAACTCGTTCATCGCTGTTTACAAGCATTCCATAGCGACGTTAAAGGGCTCCCTGGCCCTCTATCATCAATCTTAACTATCGAATCACGACAAGTTGGCATCGATTTGTTAAACACTATCGCTGACAAAGTTTTCGCTGCTGACCTTGAAGACAATACTCTCCACCGTGTTTGGTTAGAGCGTTGGCGTAATGGCATCGCAAGCTATATAGACTGGCAAACTGAGCACGCCGCTAATTGGAGCGTCTACGGTGTTGAGCACTACATCGAAATAGAACCTAACGATAAGCAATACGGCATTAAAGGTCGCATTGACCGTGTTGATTCAAACAATGCTAACAATAATAGTGGCGACACTATCATTGATTATAAAACCGGCTTCAGCGCAAGCTATGACGACGTTATGATGGGTGAATCAATACAGCTTCCCTTCTATGCGCTACTTTGGCAACGCCCCACTACGCAATGCACTTATGTCGAATTGGCTGATCGCGTTAGCGAAACTGTTATCGAAGATGATGACTTAAACACTATCGCCAATGAAAATCGTCAAC
>JAADIY010000058.1 GCA_013151045.1 Gammaproteobacteria bacterium | reverse complement strand
AATGAATGAGTTTGTTGAGTTGAGGAATGCTAGCTGGAAAATTGCTTGCCTTTATCTGGGTTACAAGACTCATGAGATCTTGATGTAAATTCCCAGCGCCATATTCATTTTGGAAATTATACTGAAAGGGCATTGCTTTTGCGTATACTCCGTTAATTTCCTCAGAAAACTGCATAAAAATCTTTTTGACGATAGAAATGTATTCCTTTGCTGAATACTCACCAATTGACACACTCATTAAATCAACGTCATCACCATATTTTGATGCTATTTGTTTGCCTAGATCCATTGAGGAAAACCTTTCAAGAAGTACCTTAACTTGATTTATTTGACTTTGATTCATTGGTATCCCTCTGAGAAAATAACAGGTTGTTATACGGAATGCCTATATAGATACTTTGTCTAAATGTAGGCACTTACATAGCTCATGATTCGTGTTTGCGTATTGCACGAATGTTCGATTCTTCCTATAGTTAGGAGCAGCATATCCCCCTCGGAGCTGAATGTCAGCTTTCTGCCGAAAGCTGAGCTTTTTTTGGCGTGGTGCAATGATGAATGCAGGCGTAGCCGAGTAGTCATTGAATCGGATATCGTTTATATCTTGTATGCGGCTTACTGGTCTACGGTGAAGATGGGAGAACCATATGGCTAGGACGAAGCCCTTATGCCGAAAATAACATTAACGCCCAAGATAACTAGCAGTAATGTGTTCCCGCTTATGTCCCAGTTTTTTAGAGCTAATCAATCTAGCCTTAAGGTCAGCTTTTTTCTGTTCCAAGCTTAGCTGTTTTCTACAGTGGCTGTCACAGATAGGAACTGGCCAGCCTGTGAGTTCTTCATACCGGGCTTGTGCATAGGCATGACGCAGGCCATGCAGTTTAGAAAGGCCTGCTTTGAGTGTCTATTTTTCATAAAGCCGCATTTGCTGTACGCCGCTCATCAACGATGGCTGGCTGTGCGGCTGGTTTTTTGTAAGGAATAAAATTGGAGATTTTGTTTGGTGTTTGCTAGGATTTAGCTCATCCGTGAGCCACTTGCTTCCTAAGTGCGTGCAGTATCCGCTTATCTAATAAAAAAAGATGCAGGTCAAAGCTAGTATTTTATGTAGGTAAATTACCTACAAATTTGTTTAACAGTCGGGTGTTGAAAATGTTATTAATTGTACGATATGCCTAGACGTTTAGATTAATAGCGCCAAGCTTGCTCGGTTTGCGTGTTGTCCTTTTGGGTGCGGTAGGCTAAAAAGTCATAACCACTACGTCGTCATAACAAGGTATATCGGGTAGCTTTACTCGTTGCTCTGAGGTTGCTTTATTATTCTGATAACAGCTATATCCTTTTGGTCACTAGTTCTGGGTGCTGATGAAATAATGATGCAAGCCTTGTAAAGGCTGGGGTTGTTGGCTTTTATTGGGTGTCCAGGACGACGCGCAAGGATGTGCTAGATTTGCTCGGTATGGAATGCCGTTAGCGGTGCGGACGAAGTCCTCGATGGCTTGGGCAGCGTTATAAAATTAATTGGTGCCCAAAAGAGGGTAAAAACAAGCGTTTGCAAAGCATTGCTTTGCGCGCAGTGGAGCGCTGCTGATCTGTGATGAGTGGCCGGTAGCCCGATTGGTTGTTTGTAACGAAAAGATTGAAATTCTTTTGGTGCCCAGGACGACGCACGAGGATGTGCTAGATCCGCATGGTATGGAATACCCTTAGCGGTGCGGACGAAGTCCTCGACTGTTTGGGCAACATTAAATATTAACTGGTGCCCAGGAGAGGACTTGAACCTCCACGATCTTACGATCACTAGCACCTGAAGCTAGCGCGTCTACCAATTCCGCCACCTGGGCAATGCTGAACGTGGGGTGTTAACGATGGCGGCGGACTTTACCGGCTCAACGTGTTATTGTCAACAAATGGGCATGTCTTATCCTATTATATCAAGTACTTAGTGGCCTACCTAATATTCTTTACTAGAACAAATCAAATAAAATAGTGACTAAAAAAATCGATAAAAAACGTACAAAAAAAGACCGCTTCGCCGCACGTGAGGCGAGTAATTACGACAAACCTATTGCTAGTAGAGAGCATATTCTCGATGTGTTAGCGCAAAGCAATGGGCCTATGCGCCGAGAAGATATCGCGGATACCCTAAAAATCACTGACGAAGATGGTTTAGAGGCGTTGCGTAGGCGCTTGCGCGCAATGGAGCGAGATGGCCAGGTTTTTCATAATCGCCGCGGTGGTTATGGCTTGCTCGACGATATGGACTTGGTCGTTGGTCGAATCATGGGTCACGCAGATGGTTTCGGCTTTTTAATTCCTGATGACGGTACGGACGATCTATTTATCTCTGATAGGCAAATGCGTTCACTCATGCATGGTGATCGTTGTGTTTGTCATGTGTCCGGTGTTGATCGCCGTGGTAGACGTGAAGGTGCGCCGGTAGAAATATTAGAGCGAGCCAATCATGAGTTAGTTGGCCAGTTTCATAGCCAGCACGGTGTTAGCCGTGTTAAGCCGAGTAATAAGCGTATTGCCAATGAAGTGATGGTGTCTGCTGGTCAAGAAGGTGAGGCCAAAGACGGTCAGATGGTTGTAGTCACGATTGCTGAGCAACCGACAAAAAAATCTCCTGCCATTGGACATATTTCAGAAGTGTTAGGCGACCATATGGCGCCAGGTATGGAAATTGATATTGCTGCACGCTTATTCGAAATCCCGCAAGAATGGCCTGATGAAGTATACGAGGAAGCAGATAAATTCGGTAGCGAGCCAGATAAAAATAGTTATGCGAATCGCGAAGATATTCGAGATTTGCCACTGGTTACGATTGATGGCGAAGATGCGCGTGATTTCGATGACGCGGTCTATTGCGAACGTAATGGCAAAGGCTGGCGTTTGCTTGTCGCGATTGCTGATGTGTCCTCGTACGTAAAGCCAGGTACTGCACTAGATAAAGAAGCACAACTAAGAGGTAACTCGGTCTATTTTCCAAATAGTGTGATACCGATGTTGCCAGAAAAGCTATCAAATGGTTTGTGCTCGATCAATCCTGATGTCGATCGGCTGTGTATGGTTTGTGATATGGAGCTGGATGCACATGCGCAGGTAATAGGCAGGCGTTTTTATGACGCAGTGATGCGCTCTCACGCGCGCTTGACCTATACCAAAGTGGCATCAATGGTGGTCGATGGTGATGCGACGCTGCGCCATGACTATAACCACGTCATAAAAGACGTGGATAACTTATATACCTTATATCAAGTGTTTGCTGATGCGAAGCAACAGCGTGGAGCTATTGATTTTTCAACTACGGAAACACGCATTGTTTTTGGCAATGATAGAAAGATTGATCGAATAGAGCCGACAATACGTAATGACGCACACCGTATGATTGAAGAGTTTATGATCGCGGCGAATGTGTGTTCAGCTAAGTTTTTGTTAGATCATGAAATGCCGATTGTCTATCGTGTGCATTCTGGTCCAAGTGAGTCAAAGCTTACCGATGTGCGTGAGTTTTTAGCGAGCATTGGTTTAACGCTATCTGGCAAGGATGATCCTGAGCCGAAGCACTATGCTAAATTGCTAGATAAAGTCAAAGACCGACCTGATCAGCGCCTTATTCAAACCGTATTGCTGCGCAGCTTAAGCCAAGCGGTTTACGCCCCTGAAAATTTAGGCCATTTTGGTTTGTCGTTTGATGCCTATACGCATTTCACTTCACCAATTAGGCGTTATCCAGATTTATTAGTCCATCGTGCTATTCGTCATATCGTAAAAGGTGGCACGGTAAAAAATTGGGCTTACAGTGTCCCCGATATGGTGGGCTTCGGTGAGCACTGCTCTATGACAGAGCGTCGTGCTGATGAAGCGACACGCGATGCTGTCGATTGGCTGAAATGCGAATATATGATGGATAAGCTCGGTGATGAGTTCGAGGGAATGATCACGGCTGTCACTGGGTTTGGTATTTTTGTCGAGCTTGATGATATTTATGTAGAAGGTTTAGTCCATATTACTGAGCTTAAAAAAGACTATTACCATTTTGATCAGATAAAGCACGAATTGGTTGGTGAGCGTACGGGCCGCAGTTATAAACTCACTGATAGAGTGAAGATAAAAGTCGCTCGAGTCGATCTAGATGATAAGAAGATCGACTTTGTTTTGGCTGATGACGGTGCTGATGATGGCGACAGTGGCGCGCCGCGTAGAAAATCACGATCAAAATCTAAGGCTGCTGCTAAAAAGAAAGCACAAACAAAACCTAAAGAGAAAGCTAAGCCAAAGGTAAAAAAGAAAGCCGCGAAGTCAAAAAAAGTGACAGATAAGCGTAAAGCTCGAAGAGCTAAAAAGTAATAGCACTTTAGGATTGGTGGCGAAGAAAAACCAATTCGGTGGGTGTCGACATGGCGTCATTATAGGCATAGCCGGCGGCATCAAATTTCTTTAGCTGTTGCGCTTGAGTCAGCTTGTTTTTTATAATATACGCACTCATCATGCCGCGCGCTTTTTTGGCGAAGAAACTGATGATTTTGTATTTGCCGTTTTTCATGTCTTTGAAAACAGGTGTAATGACATCTGCATTTAAGCTTTTGGTGTGGATCGATTTAAAATATTCGTTTGATGCTAAGTTAATGAGTAAAGTTTTGTCTCCCTTTGCTAGCTCTTTGTTGAGTTCCTTGGTGATTTTTTCGCCCCAGAAACTGTATAAATCTTTGCCGCGCGCATTTTCAAATTTAGTGCCCATTTCTAAGCGATAAGGTTGAATCAGATCCAGTGGCCGTAGCAAGCCATAAAGCCCAGATAGAATGCGCAGGTTTTTTTGCGCAAACTCAAGGTCATCACTATCAAAGTTGTAAGCATCCATTCCTGTATACACATCGCCTTTAAAGGCAAACAGGGCTTGGCGAGCATTATTTTTGTCAAAAGGTAGCTGCCATGTTTGATAACGTTTGAAATTTAAAATACCTAATTTGTCACTAATCCCCATAAGTTTGGATAGGTCTTCTGGTGACATTTGCACTAAATCATCAATGAGCTCTTGAGAGTCACTGAGCATTTTTGCTTTGGTATGTTTTGCAGTAGGTAAGACGCTATCGTAATCGAGGTTTTTTGCCGGGGATATAACAATGATCATTAAACTTTTTACTCTGTTGATGAGCGTTGCAGGGGTAAATTAGCCAGTTTAGCTATTTTACTATCTAGACGGTGCTTGTGAAAGGCTGGGGTGCATTTTTCAATTTATGAATGCGATATATCGCTTTAGCGTAAGAAAAACTCAACCGGTACGGTAATCTCAAGCTTCGCTTGATGCATGATGTCAGGGATTTTAGGCAGCGGTTCGGCGCGCTTAAGCATGGCGGTGACTTCTTTGTCGAGCAGTCGATGGCCAGAGCTTTCCTCGACGAGATACTCCAGTACGCGACCATCACGATCAACGACAAAATAGAGCACAGCCGTGCCTTCTTGTTTACGCAGGCGAGCGCGGCGCGGATATTTTTTATGTTTGGCAAGCCAGGTGCCGAGTTCAGAATAATAGTCTTTTTCGGCCAAGGCGGTATTGTTTGCTGCGTTGGTGATTGCCGTTTTTGCAGTACTAGGCGTACTTTTTTTTGTATTGGCCGTGGAAAATGTTGAGGCTAATATATAGGGTGTAGAAGATTCTTCCGCATTACTTTTTGGCTGAATGAGTGGGTTAATTTTTTGCTGTGGCCGTTCTTTTTTCGGCAGTTTCTTTGCGCTGACTTTTTTGGTCGGTTTGCTTGGCACCGCAGCGCTAATTTTTTTGGCTGGTTTAGGCGGTGTTTTTATGGCTGTAGTGTGTGATACCTTTTTTGCAATGATTCTCTTAATTGCCTCTACCGGTTTGGGTGGTGGAATAGGTATAACTTCGGCTACGGAGTCGGGCTCAAACTGAGCGACATGTGTTGGTGTAAACGATTCGAATGAAGTGGTTGCTTCTGTTGTTGGTTTAGTCGGTGCTGGTTTATTGAGGAGCACGACCCTGCTGCTAGCCAAAGAAGGGTTGACGATTTTTTCGTCGTCATCTAATTTCCAGGCGAGAGCAAATCCAGCGACGTGGATACAAACAGCGCCTAACAAAGTAATAACAAACGATTTAGATTGAGCCTGCATTTTGGTGTTCAGGGTACAGCTATTAAGAGCACATGCGTATTATAGGCTTGGTGTGAGGGAATTAGCATGTGACAATTTGTCGCACCTCACCGTGGGTTTGGAGCCTAGTGTTTTACATGTTTGTAAGTAATTAGGGTAATACAGTGATTAATAATGAGTAATCAACAGATAGTATATGGCGTCCATGCTGTTCACGCTGCCGTTAAAGAATCTACGAAAGCAGTAGAGACAATTTTCATCACTAAAGATTGGCAGCGCCATGCACGTTTGCGCCAGCTAGTGGGTTTTATTGAAAGTAGTGGTCTTGAAGTGCAAATTGCCAGTAAGCAAGAGCTGGCTAGCCTAGTTGGTGAAGGTCGCCACCAGGGAGTGGTTGCACGTTTAAGTGGTGCGGCGGCGCAGAAAGCGTTTTTGACCTTGGAAGAGATTGTTGCCTATCGCGGTAAAGAGCTATTACTGCTGATTCTTGATGGCGTCACCGACCCGCATAATTTGGGCGCCTGCTTACGCACCGCAGAGGCAGTAGGGGCCGATGCTATCGTTGCACCGCGAGATCGCGCTGTGGGTTTGACTGCAGCAGTACGAAAGGTTGCCAGTGGCAGCGCTGAGCGCGTGCCGTTTATTACTGTGACGAATTTGGCGCGCACCTTACGCCAGCTCAAAGACGAGGGCGTTTGGCTGGTTGGTGCCGCAGGTGAGACCGATGTTGGTTTGTATCAACAGGATCTTAGCGGGCCTGTAGCCATTGTTATGGGCGGCGAAGAGAAGGGCATGCGTCGCTTAACCCGCGAAGAATGCGACGTTGTGGCCGCAATCCCTATGCAAGGTGAGATTGAGAGCCTAAACGTCAGTGTCGCAGCCGCGGTCTGTCTCTATGAGGTGCGGCGTCAGCGTAGCGCTAAATCTAAAAACTAGTTGGTAAAGGTATTGCTCAGCGCCATTGATTTGGCACCACAATCCCTGTAAACTCGCGCGTTCACTGAAGGGTGTCCGGTTTTTGGGCGCTCAGTTAACCCTAGCTTTACCGCATGTCGGCGGGAAGCTTAATCCATTAGGGAGCACACATGCGACATTATGAAATAGTATTTATGGTTCATCCTGACCAGAGCCCACAGGTTTCTGCCATGGTTGACCGTTACAAAGCCATTGTTGAAAGTAATGGTGGTACCGTTCACCGTCTTGAAGATTGGGGACGTCGCCAGTTGGCTTATACCATTCAAAAAGTACACAAAGCTCATTACGTGTTGATGAATGTTGAATGTGGCCAAGCTGAGCTTGACGAGCTAGATCATGCTTTTCGTTTTAACGATGCCGTGCTTCGCAGCATGGTAATGCGCCGTGATGAAGCGGTTACCGATCAATCTCCGTTAGCGAAATCAAAAGATGATCGCGACGAAGATTATTCAGATAAGTCTGCTAAAACAGCCGATGCGGCTCCTGCTGCTGCCAAAGCGCCAGCCGCCGAAGCGACTACACCTGAAGCGACCGCATCTGAAGCAGTTACCCCTGAAGCAGCTGCCCCTGTTGCCGAAGCTGAGCCAGTCGCTGAAACAGCGCCTGCAGCTGAATAGCCCAAACCAAGAGATTAAGGAATAGAACATGGCCCGTTATTTTCGTAGAAAGAAATTTTGCCGTTTTACCGCAGAAGGCACTAAAGAGATCGATTATAAAGATCTCGTTACATTAAAAAATTACATTACCGAGACTGGGAAAATTATCCCTAGTCGTATTACCGGTACGCGCGCGCGTTATCAGCGTCAGTTAGCCAGTGCTGTAAAGCGTGCTCGCTTCCTAGCATTGATTCCGTACAGCGACGCACACTCGTAAGCGGATTATGTTTTTACCGGTATTGGCCGGTTGTAGCTAAGAAATAGCGCATATGACTTGGCTTGCGTCATTCATTATGCGTCGACCGCTGAACGCCGTATTGGTGGCCAGCGTGTTTGCGGTGCTTTCAATCGTTATCCCGCCGCTGAGTTTGTTCAGCGGTGCGACTTTAGCGTTGGTATCGTTACGCCTAGGTCTTGGCACCGGTGTCAAAGTATTGGTTGGGGCCGGTATCGCAGTAGCGATATTTGCTGCACTGATAGACGCTAGCAGAGTGAGTTCGCCGGTTGGCGAAGTGTTTTCACTCATGGCGATAGCAATGTTGCCATTGTTGCTGCTTTTGTCTTGGGTGCTACGCGAAACACGTTCATTGTCAATCACAGTTGTTGCGTCTGGTGTGTTGGCAATGGTGATTGTGGTCTTCATGTACGTGGTGGTAGGCGATACTACAGTATGGTGGCGAGCCGTATTCGAAGAAGTCTATGTGTTAGCCCAGGCCAACGGGCAGCCCATTACAAGTACAGAACTTGATGCGCTGGTTGCAGTAGTCGCTAAGGCATCGCATGGCGCGGCTGGGTTGATCGCGTTTTTAGGTTTAACTGGGTCGTTATTGCTTGCCCGATGGTGGCAATCAAACTTATATAACCCAGGCGGTTATCGGGCAGAGTTTTATAACCTGCGATTCGATAGACGAATTGGTTTTGTCGTGTTACTGGTTTTAGGTTTGATGATCGTTAGTAGCGGTCTTTGGGCACAGTTAGCGGCAGACCTATTGATTGTATTGTTAGCGATGTACATGTTGGTGGGTATAGCGTTAGTGCACAGTGTGGTGGCGTTTAAAAACGCACCGCGAGCGATATTGGTAGCGCTCTATTTGCTGTTGTTGTTTCCGCCGACAACGTCACAAGTGGCGGTATTGTTGGCTTCAGCGGGGTTTGCTGATAGTTGGTTAGATCTGCGTCGGCGGCTGGGCATTAGCCCCGTGTCGCAGCGTAAGATGAATGATAAATCCGAGGATGATCAATGAGAACCCTCGTTACAGTGTTTTATAGACTGAGGTAGGAACGATGGATGTAATTCTGGTAGAAAAAGTAGCAAATCTTGGTGAAATTGGTTCGATTGTATCGGTCAAATCCGGTCACGGTCGCAACTTTCTTATTCCGAGTGGTAAAGCCGTCTTTGCGACGGATGATAATCGCGCAAAAATTGCAGCCGAACATGCTGAATTATTGGCCAAAGCAGCTGAAGTATTAGCCACAGCTGAAGCACGTAAAGCCGCGCTTGAAGGTAAAGCCATTAGCATTTCCAGCTTAGCAAGTGACGAAGGTAAATTGTTTGGTTCAATTGGTACTGCAGACATTGCTAAGGCATTGACTGAGGCAGGCACTGAAATCAGCAAGCAAGAAGTACGTTTGTCTGAAGGTGCCTTACGTAATACAGGTGAATATGAAATCGCTATTCACTTGCACCCAGAAGTTGATACCAGCATTAAGCTAGAAATCATCGCAGAACAAGCCTAAGTTCCCAAGTAATTGGGCCTTCTGGTTTTGTACCAGAAGGCCTTATAATATAAAAATATTGCTCGCCCGCAGTCGACAGCAGGGCGAGTAATATCATGAACGACTTAGGCTACTAGCGCACCACCGCGCTAGCCCCCACACTGGAGCGCCCATGGCTAAACCCGTCGCCCAAGTACCATCGACGGCCAATACCGAGGCATTGCGTGTACCACCTCACTCCCTTGAGGCGGAGCAATCGGTATTGGGTGCTTTGATGTTAGATAACCTGTCATGGGAGCGCGTTGCCGACACCCTTGAAGGCTCCGATTTTTACCGCAGTGATCACCAACTTATTTTTCAAGCTATTGCCAAACTGGCTGAGCATGGTAGTCCATACGATGTAGTCACCCTTTCTGAAGTATTGGAAAGCAGTAACGAACTAGAACGTGTCGGCGGCTTAACCTACCTCGGTAGCCTGGCGAAAAACACCCCTAGCGCAGCTAATATTGTCGCTTATGCCGAGATTGTTCGAGAACGCTCGGTATTACGTCAATTGATACAAGTTGGCCAAAATATTTCGCAAAGTGCGTATCGCCCAGACGGGAAAACGACGATCGAGTTGCTCGACGACGCTGAGCGTTATGTTTTTGGTATCGCGCAGCAAGGTAATGTTGGTAAAGATGGCTTTCGCGGCATGAAAGACTTGCTGCAAAAAGCCGTGGATCGTATCGATGTGCTAGCGCAGTCAGGCAGTTCTATCACTGGTGTTGCTACCGGCTTTAACGACTTAGATGAACTCACGGCAGGATTGCAACCGGGTGATCTCATTATTGTTGCTGGTCGACCCTCGATGGGTAAGACCGCATTTGCTATTAACATCGCCGAGCATGTGGCGATTAAAAATGATAAAGCGGTTGCTGTATTCAGTATGGAAATGCCGGGTGAGCAATTGATTATGCGTATGTTGTCATCGCTAGGGCGCATAAATCAGCAACATTTGCGTACCGGTAAGCTCGATGATACCGATTGGCCGCGATTAACCTCGGCGATTGGGATACTACAAGACGTTAAACTTTTTATTGATGACAGTGCAGCCTTAACACCGATAGATATTCGTGCGCGCGCGCGCCGATTAATGCGCGACAATGGTGGTGAGCTTGGCTTAATCGTGGTTGACTATTTGCAGTTAATGCAATCGCCAAGATCATCAGAAAATCGCACCAACGAAATCTCTGATATTTCGCGCTCGTTAAAAGCTTTGGCAAAAGAACTGCATGTTCCAGTAATTGCTTTATCTCAGCTTAACCGTAGCTTAGAACAGCGACCCAATAAACGCCCAGTGATGTCAGACTTACGTGAGTCCGGTGCTATTGAGCAAGATGCTGATGTTATCGCTTTTATTTACCGCGATGAAGTCTATAACGAAGAAAGCCCAGAGCGTGGCATCGCCGAAATCATTATCGCCAAACAACGTAACGGTCCAATTGGTATGAAAAAGCTCACCTTCTTGGGTGAATACACGCGTTTTGAAAACTATATCCCCGATTCATTCAGCAGGCCCCCCGAAGGCTTTTAGTCATACAGGGCATCGGTATGTGGGCATCATTAATGCGAAATAGCCAATGACACGGTGTGCAATAGCACGCATTGATACCAATGCTTTGCAGCATAATCTCAGTCGTGTGCGAGCAGCAGCACCAGACAGCCGAGTTATTGCCGTAGTTAAAGCCGATGCTTACGGTCATGGCCTGAAGCAGGCGGCACACGCGCTTTTTGCCGCCGATGCTTTTGGCGTAGCACGGCTCGATGAAGCTTTAGCTTTACGAGAAGCAGGTATTGCCCATCGCATATTACTCATGGAAGGGGTTACGACGAGTGATGAGCTACGTGTCGCTGCGCAAAAGCGTGTACAGCTTGTTGTGCATAACTTCGAGCAAATCGATATGTTAGAAAGTGTGCGCTTAGCCACACCTGTGCAGGTATGGTTAAAGCTCGATATCGGTATGCATCGACTGGGTTTTTCACCCGATCAATTTGCCCAAGCTTGGCAGCGACTCAACGATTGCTCAGTCGTATCCGGAACACCACACATCATGGGCCATTTTAGTCATGCTGATGACAGAAATGACTCGACTACGACGGATCAGTTGACTCAGTTCGAACGCCTAAGTGAGCCATGGCAAGCAGAACGTAGTGTCGCTAATTCAGCAGCGATACTTTCGCGCCCAGATTCGCATTATCAATGGGTGCGTCCTGGCATCATGTTATATGGAGTGTCGCCGTTTGTTGATGGTTTAGCCGATTCAGAAGACCTCATGCCAGTGATGCATTTATCAACACAGTTAATTGCTGTGCAGCATTTACGACAGGGTGAAGCCGTAGGTTATGGCGGAACATGGCGTTGTCCAAATGATATGCGTATTGGTATCGCAGCGATTGGTTATGGCGACGGTTACCCACGTCATGCTGAGTCAGGCACACCAGTATTGGTTAATGATCAACGTAGCCAAATCATCGGCCGTGTATCAATGGATATGCTCGCTGTTGATCTACGACAAATGCCTGAAGCGTCGGTGGGTGATACCGTTACTTTATGGGGTGATAGCTTACCGGTGGAAGAAGTAGCAGAACATGCTAAGACTATCGCTTACGAATTACTCTGCGGCGTCACACGTCGTGTCGATTTTAAATATAGCTAGAGCGCAATTACATGGTTATCGCCGCAAAGAGTAAGTCCGTTTATGTGTGTAATGAATGTGGCGCGAATAACCCTAAGTGGGTAGGACAGTGTCCATCCTGTGGTGGTTGGAATTCATTGGTAGAAGAATCAGTCAGCCCGGCAAGTTCTCGCTTTGTCGGTTACGCCGCAGCCAAAAGTGAAGTCGTTAAGCTCTCTGAAGTCAGTCCTGAAGCTAATGCCTATATCAGCACGACGATCAGCGAGCTAGACCTCGTATTGGGTGGAGGCCTGATCTCAGGCGGTGTCGTACTTATTGGCGGAAATCCTGGTATAGGTAAATCGACATTGTTATTGCAAGCATCGATCTGCTTAGGTGATGCGGACCCTTCGCTCTACGTTACCGGTGAAGAATCCTTAGAGCAAGTATCCTTGCGCGCGCATCGCTTAGGTGTGGCCAATAGCAACGTACGATTGCTTGCAGAAACATCGGTCGAGAGAATTCTTGTACAGATAGAAAAAGAAAAGCCAAGTATGGTGATTATAGATTCCATACAAACGATATTTAGTGAGTCACTATCCTCGGCGCCAGGTTCAGTAGCCCAGGTGCGTGAAAGCACAACACGCTTAGTACAGTTTGCTAAACGCAACGGTTGTATCTTATTAATCGCAGGGCATGTTACTAAAGAAGGTAATCTTGCAGGCCCGCGTGTGCTAGAGCACATGGTTGATACGGTATTGTATTTTGAGGGCGACGCCAGCAGTCGTTATCGGGTATTGCGCTCAGTGAAAAACCGTTTTGGCGCAGTCAATGAAGTGGGTTTGTTCGCGATGACTGAGCAAGGTTTAAAGCCCGTCAGTAATCCTTCAGCTATCTTTCTTTCACAACACGAAAACCCAGTTGCCGGTAGCGCAATAACAGTGACCTGCGAAGGTAGTCGCCCCATCTTGGTCGAAGTCCAAGCTTTGGTTGCTGATAGTCCCTTATCGCAACCACGACGCGTGGCTTTAGGCATCGATGGTAACCGTTTGGCAATGTTGTTGGCTTTACTTTACCGCCATGGTGGTACCACCTTGCACGGTGATGACGTGTTTGTAAACGTCGTCGGCGGTATGCGTATTTCTGAAACTGCTTCTGATTTGGCCGTAGTGTTATCAATCTTATCAAGTTACAAAAATAAACCTTTGCCAGAGAAGACAGTGATCTTTGGTGAGTTGGGTTTGGGTGGTGAGTTACGCCCTGTTGCTAATGGGCAGGAGAGGCTTAAAGAGGCAGCGCGGCATGGCTTGACACGGGCTTTTATTCCTAAGGCGAATGCTCCGCGTAAGAGTATTAAGGGGATTGAGGTGGTTAAGATGGATTCTTTAGAGCAGGTGTTGGGCTATATTTGACGCGCATCGTCATTCCGGAGTATTGGCTTTTTAATATGTTCGGAATCCAGGCGATGTATCTTCACTACACTTTATTAGGCAATCAGCGCAGGGCGATAGACCGCCTCTCTAGCCACAATCACCCAGGCCATACGAATTAATTTATTGGCTAATGCCATCGTCGCCTTGTTATAACCCCGTGTTGCGACCAAACGAGCAACCCAACAACTCAAGGCATCATGCTTCTTATGGGCATTTCGTCCCACAGCACGAGCCCCATGGACAATTAATGAGCGGGTATAACTGTCCCTGCACTTAGATACTCCAGACAACAGAATTTTATTGCCACAGGTATATTGTCTTGGCACCAAGCCTAACGCCGACGCGGTACCACGCCCTCGTTGAAACTGTTGACCATCCCCCATCCAGCTTGCTACCGCACTGCTGACCACAGGACCAAAGCTAGGCAGCGGAATACCGTACTCACAGAGTAAGTCACGTAGTTGATTGGCGACGCTGCGCGCAATAGCCAGAGCATTATTCGTAAAATAGAATATTTATTAATGAGCCGTTACACAATTTAATTTACAGGGACGATTTGCTGGGCGACTATCACTCATAAGCGTATCTAATTTAATTTGAGCTCGCTTTGTGTTCTTTAAATCCACTGCTTCAATCATTTCACATTCGTCTCTTACCATTTCTGCAATATTGCTTGGGTAAAGTCGACAGTCTTCTGGGCGGTCGAGGTAAATGCCACAAGTATATTTCTCTTGGTATGAGAATTTATTTTCGCTAGGGACTTTTTTTAGGAACGGACAATAGCTTAGTTGTTCGCCTGTTTCTGGGTGGGCCCAAATTTTTCCATCTCTCACATATTGATGAATATCGGGCCGAAAAATTTCCCATGCCTTAATTTCGTCTGCACTGGCGGAGAGTCCACCATCGCTGTATTTGATGCAGCATTTTCCGCATTGATTGCAGTTTTTCATTTGGAGTGTTTAGACGCAGACTAGGAAAAGTAAATTTGAATGGATGATTCTACTCTATCCCTTTTAATTAAACAGTGGCAACTGACTATCTGAATAATCTTTGTGGCTGAGTAAGTTTGAAAAAGAAATGCCGAGTAGGCGAACGCTTTTTGTGTCAGCGTCTGTTTTATTCAGTAATGTTGGGATTAGCGTTGACGCTGTTTTTTGGAGTGAAATGACGGTATCACCGGTATAGCTCCGTGTGACTTGGCTAAAGTCGGCATATTTCACTTTTAGTGTGAGTGTGTAAGCGAGTAGCTCTCGTTGCGAGAGGCTTGCAAGGACTTCATCTAGTAATTTGAAGAGTTGTTGTAGCATTTCTTGGGTGTCAGAGATATCTTGCTGGAAGGTGGTTTCTGATCCTAGCGATTTGCGTATGCGTTTGTTGGAAACTTGGCGGTGATCTATGCCGCGTGCGATATCGTAGTAATACTCAGCGGAGTTACCGACGACGCGTTGTAACTGCAATAGGCTTTGTTGTTTTAAGTCGCCGCCAGTATTGATGCCAAAAGATTTCATCTTGGCTTCAGTGACTTTGCCAACGCCATGGAAACGGCTTATGGGTAAGTCTTGTAAATAATGTTCTGCTTCACCAGGCTTTATAACGAATTGGCCGTTGGGTTTGTTTTGGTCGGAACCGAGCTTGGCTAAGAACTTATTATAAGAAATGCCTGCCGATGCGGTGAGTTGTAACTGTTTAAATATTTTCTCTCGTAGTTCTTTTGCAATGAGTGTGGCGACACCGTCGCGCGATTCAACATCGGTTACGTCGAGATAGGCTTCGTCTAACGAGAGGGGTTCGATGAGATCGGTGTATTCCTTGAAGATGGCATGGATTTCTGATGACACTTGTTTGTATGCTTGAAAGCGCGGGCGCACGAATATGGCGTGAGGACAGTTTTGGTAAGCGCGTGAACAGGGCATGGCGGAATAAATGCCAAACTGCCTTGCTTCGTAGCTACTGGCTGCAACAACACCGCGACTATTAGGTTGGCCGCCGACAATAACGGGCTTTCCTCTTAGTTCAGGAAAGTCGCGTTGTTCGACTGATGCAAAAAAGGCATCCATGTCGATGTGAATGATCTTACGATTCATGAATATAACAGTGACAATATGATGGTTAAATAATACGCGTATTATTAATGCAGAGTTGCACTTACTATGTGGATCTACCAAACTTAATGTTGCACTTGAAACTTGAATCCGCGTGTTTGTTTTATGGAATAGAATAATGTTTTGGTTAGGCGCGGTTCCGAATTAAGCTGCTGGATGCAGTTAGAGTTTTTGTGTGTATATTGAGATATTAGAGCTTACGTGACTGTTATTAATGCAATTCATCCGCTGCATACAAAGTGTTTTCCAGCAATGTTGCCACTGTCATTGGTCCAACCCCGCCAGGAACGGGTGTAATCCAACTGGCTTTCTTTGCTGCAGCATCGAAGCCTATATCGCCGGTTAGCGATCCGTCTTCTTGGCGGTTAATGCCGACATCAATGACGATTGCGCCGTCTTTAATCCATTCACCCTGAACAATGCCAGGTTTGCCGACTGCGGCAACAACGATGTCACCTTGACCGACGTGATAGGGGAGGTCTTTAGTGAAACGATGGCAGGTAGTCGTCGTGGCGCCGCCAAGTAATAGTTCCAATGTCATTGGTCGTCCGACGATATTGGATGCGCCAACGATGACAGCGTGCTTACCGTAAAGATCTTCACCAGTACTTTCTAACAAGGTCATGATGCCTTTGGGTGTGCAAGGTCTTAGCAGCGGGATGCGCTGTGCTAAGCGACCGACGTTGTAGGGGTGAAAGCCATCAACATCTTTATCGGGGCGTATACGCTCTATCACTTGTTCTTCTTGTAGATGATCGGGCAGTGGAAGCTGCACTAATATGCCGTCTATGGCGTCATCTTCATTAAGCGTATCGATGAGTTCTAATAATTGCTGTTGTGTCGTGTCGTCAGCTAAGTCGTAAGAGCGTGAGATAAAACCGACTTCGTCGCAGGCTTTGCGTTTATTGCGAACATAGACTTGTGATGCGGGGTTTTCACCGATCAGTACAACGGCTAAGCCGGGTACGCGTAGGCCTTTTTTGATTCGTTTGTCGACGCCGGCTTTGACTTTTGTTCTGATGCGGGCGGCGATACTTTTGCCATCGATGATTTTTGCGTTCATGGATTTATCTTTTACTGTTTTGATTAGCTAATGGGTTCGAAGAGTGCGTGTTTTTGTTATGGCTATCGTTATCTATAGACGTCTATATAAGAAGAGCCGAAATTGCTATAATCCGTTGATTATAGTTGATATTTAGTGATATGACAGGAAAAACTCTCTACGACAAACTGTGGGATTCGCATCTCGTGCATGAGAACGATGATGGTTCTTGCTTGATTTATATTGATCGTCAGTTGGTGCATGAGGTGACTTCGCCTCAGGCTTTTGAAGGTTTACGTATTGCGGGCCGCAAGGTTTGGCGCGCCACAGCCAATTTAGCGACGCCTGACCATAATGTGCCGACCACTGATCGTGCTCGAGGCGTGGCAGGTATTGTTGACCCGATTGCTCGTTTGCAGGTTGAGACCTTGGATCAAAACTGCGTGGATTTCGCTATCCCCGAATTCACTATGGACGATATTCGCCAAGGTATTGTTCACGTGGTGAGCCCTGAGCAGGGCGCGACCTTGCCGGGTATGACTTTGGTCTGTGGTGATTCACATACTTCTACCCACGGCGCTTTAGGTGCATTGGCTCATGGCGTCGGAACGTCTGAAGTTGAGCACGTATTGGCTACACAATGCTTGATTCAGAAAAAATCAAAGAATATGCGTGTTAACGTCGATGGCAAAATTCCTTTTGGCGTGACGGCGAAAGATATTGTTTTGGCAATTATCGGCAAAATAGGGACTGCCGGTGGTACCGGCTACGCCATTGAGTTTGCTGGTTCAGCGATTCGAGAGCTGTCTATCGAAGGTCGTATGACGGTTTGCAATATGACGATTGAAGCCGGCGCGCGTGCGGGCATGGTCGCGGTTGATGAGAAGACGATTGATTATGTCAAAGGCCGTCCGTTTTCACCTAAAGGCGAAGATTGGGACAAAGCTGTTGCTGCGTGGGCTGATCTACATAGTGATGACGACGCTGTATTCGATTGTGAGGTCGTATTGAATGCGGCTGACATTGAGCCGCAAGTGACTTGGGGTACTTCTCCTGAAATGGTGGCGCCGATTAGTGGCAGCGTGCCTAACCCTGAGCGCGAACCAGACAGTGTTAAGCGCATAGGTATGGAGCGTGCCTTGGAATACATTGGTTTAAACGCCGATATGCTGATGACGGATATCGCTATCGATAAAGTGTTTATTGGTTCGTGTACGAATTCTCGTATTGAAGATTTGCGTGCTGCTGCTGAGGTAGCAAAAGGACGTAAGGTCGCCGACAGCGTCGCTTTAGCAATGGTCGTGCCGGGTTCTGGCTTGGTTAAAGCGCAGGCTGAAAAAGAAGGTTTGGATAAAGTGTTTACTGACGCGGGCTTTGAATGGCGTGAACCAGGTTGCTCTATGTGTTTGGCGATGAATGCTGATCGTTTAGAACCAGGTGAGCGTTGCGCATCAACTTCTAATCGAAATTTCGAAGGTCGACAAGGTCAAGGTGGGCGGACACATTTGGTTAGTCCGCAAATGGCGGCGGCCGCTGCGGTAGCGGGTCATTTTGTTGATGTGCGTACTCTTGCCAGTGCTAACAGTAATGATGGGGAGGAGTGATGCGAGCATTTAGCCAACATAATGGAATATGTATGCCTTTGGATCGTCCTAATGTCGATACTGATGCCATTATTCCTAAACAGTTTTTAAAATCGATTAAGCGTAGCGGTTTTGGTGTTAACTTATTTGATGAGTGGCGCTATCTAGATCATGGTGAGCCAGGTCAGGATGTGGCGACACGTCAAATTAACCCAGACTTTGTGTTGAACCAGCCTCGTTATGCTGGTGCCAGCGTGTTATTGGCACGCGATAATTTTGGTTGTGGTTCATCGCGTGAACATGCGCCTTGGGCACTGGAAGATTATGGTTTTCGCAGTGTGATTGCGCCAAGCTTCGCTGATATCTTTTATAACAACTGCTTTAAGAACGGTTTGTTGCCTGTTGTTTTGGATGCCGACGTTGTTGAGCAGCTATTTAAAGAGGCCGCTGATGCTGAGGGCTATGCCTTAGCTATTGATCTTGATGCGCAATCTGTGACGACACCATCGGGTGAAAAATTTGATTTCACTATTGATGCGTTTCGTAAGCATTGCTTGTTACATGGCCTTGATGATATTGGCCTGACATTGCAGCATGTTGATGCGATTAAAGCGTTTGAGGCTAAACATCGAGCAGGGGCACCTTGGTTGTTTTCCTAACGTTTAGTTTTTATATTTCCACATTCTTTTTCGTAGTTATCTGTGAGTTTTTTCAATGAGTAAAGTATTGGTGTTGCCAGGTGATGGCATTGGGCCTGAGATTGTTGCTGAGGCGATTAAAGTCTTAGATGTGCTTAATGCAAAACCGGGTGTTGATGTATCTATAGATAACGGTTTAGTGGGTGGCGCAGCTTACGATGTGCACGGCCATCCATTGCCTGAAGAGACCTTGGCTAAAGCGCGTGATTGTGACGCTATTTTATTAGGTGCTGTCGGCGGTAAAAAATGGGAGTCGCTGGATATTGCGGTGCGTCCTGAAAAGGGCTTGCTCGGTTTGCGTGCTGAATTAGAGTTGTTTGCCAATTTGCGACCCGCTTTGTTGTATCCGCAACTCGCTGATGCATCGTCGCTGAAGCCTGAGTTGGTTGCTGGCCTTGATTTGATGATTGTGCGTGAGCTAACCGGCGGCATCTATTTTGGTCAGCCGCGTGGTGTGCGTATTTTAGATAATGGTGAGCGTGAAGGGTTTAATACCCTGGTTTACTCAGAGTCTGAAATTAAGCGTATCGGGCGTATTGCTTTTGAAACCGCGCAGCGTCGCGGAGGCCGTTTATGCTCTGTTGATAAGGCGAATGTGCTCGAGTGCACAGAATTATGGCGTGAAGTTATGTCATCCTTAGCCGCTGACTATCCTGATGTCAGTTTGAGTCATATGTATGTGGATAATGCAGCAATGCAATTGGTGCGCGAGCCTAAGCAGTTTGATGTGATGGTAACGACCAATATGTTTGGCGATATTTTGTCTGATTGTGCAGCAATGTTGACCGGGTCTATTGGCATGTTGCCTTCTGCATCGTTGGCTGCCAACGGTAAAGGTATGTATGAACCGATTCATGGTTCAGCACCTGATATTGCCGGGCAGGGTGTTGCTAATCCTTTGGCAACGATATTGTCGCTAGCAATGATGTTGCGCCATAGTTTGGATAACGTTGACGCGGCAGTGTTAATTGAAAAAGCAATTAATGCTGTGCTCGACGACGGTTTGCGCACCGCTGACATTATGTCAGAGGGTATGAAGCAAATATCTACGAGTGAGATGGGCGATGCAGTGGTCGCTAAATTGACTTAAAGTGAATCAAAATCAGGTTAGGATAAATTGATGTCAGAAAAAGTATTTGATGTTGCCGTAGTCGGTGCCACAGGCAACGTGGGTCGGACCATGATGAGTATTCTGGAAGAACGTAATTTTCCGGTAGGGCGTTTATATCCGCTGGCGAGTGCTCGCTCAGCAGGGTCTATAGTGAAGTTTCGTGGTGAAGATGTTGTTGTAGAAGATCTTGCTGAGTTCGATTTTTCTAAAACTCAAATTGGTTTATTCTCTGCTGGAGCCAGTGTGTCGGATGTTTATGCTGCCAAAGCGGCTGCGGCAGGTTGCGTGGTGATTGATAATACTTCGCGTTTTCGTTATGACGATGATATTCCACTGGTCGTGCCGGAAGTTAACCCGCATGCTATCGCCAATCATAAAAATAAAGGGATTATCGCCAACCCCAATTGCTCGACAATTCAGATGATGGTGGCTTTAAAGCCCATTTATGATGAAGTCGGTATAGATCGCATCAATGTATGCACTTATCAGGCGGTTTCTGGCACCGGTAAGGCGGCTATAGACGAGTTAATGGGCCAAAGTAGCGACATTATTGACGGTAAAGAAGCGAAGTCTGAGGTCTATCCACGGCAGATCGCCTTTAATGTATTGCCCCATATCGATGTTTTCCAGGATAACGGCTATACCAAGGAAGAAATGAAAATGGTCTGGGAAACTAAGAAAATCATGGAAGATGACGATATCCGTATTAACCCTACGACTGTTAGGGTGCCTGTGGTCAATGGACACTCAGAAGCAGTGCACATTGAAACGCGCAAAAAATTGACTGCGGAACAGGCACACGCGCTTCTTGAAAAAGCGCCAGGTGTAGTGGTTATAGATGAACGTTGTGATGGTGGTTATCCAACTGCAGCAGTAGATGGGGCAGGTAGTGATCCTGTTTACGTTGGCCGTATTCGTGAGGATATATCGCATGAATATGGCTTAAACCTTTGGGTGGTTGCAGATAATTTGCGCAAGGGCGCTGCACTTAACAGTGTTCAAATAGCTGAAATTTTGGTAAAAGACTATTTAAATTAGTTTTTGGTAGAAACTGAGATCTTGATCTAACTGGGTGAATATAAACTGGTTGGAAAGGTATCAGTTATAGTCTTTGCCATTGATGCTGTACCGAGTCGCAAATACTGCGACAACACGAACTCGCAAAAGCGAAAAAAGGGACACGCATGTCTAGAAAACTGATAGTGATACTGTTTGCATCGTTTGTATTTTATAGTGCACAAACGTTGGCATTGGGTTTGGGTGATATCGAATTAAGCTCTGGTTTAAATCAACCTTTCGATGCAAAAATTAAACTAGTTTCTCGAAGTGAAAACGAACTAGAAGGCCTGCGTGTTGGCTTGGCATCTAATGCTGATTTCGAACGAATCGGTGCAGTACGCCTACCTTTTTTAAATGATTTGAGTTTCGAAATCATTTCTCCGGACGGCGGCAAGCCCTATATAAAGGTTTCATCAAGACAGCCCATTCGTGAGCCTTTTGTTGATTTTATTCTTGAGGCTAACTGGCCTGCAGGTCGTTTGTTGCGTGAATATACCGTTCTTCTTGATCCGCCAACAGTCACTACTGAGCGCGCAGCGCCGGTACAGGCACCGACAACAAATCGTCGTCCTTTTGCGGAGCCAACGCTTGCTCCACGTGCTTCGGCTCCGCGTCGTCAGCAAGACGAGCCTGCAACTAGTGGCGGTATTATTCAGCCAACGACGACAGCAAGTGTTGCTGCGGTTAAAGACTTGGTATTTGGCCCAGTTGGCGCTAACGACACATTGTGGAATATTGCTGATTCGATGCGACCTACCGATGATGTGTCTGTTCAACAAATGATGATTGCTTTGCTTAAGGAAAACCCAGAAGCATTTGG
>JAADIY010000010.1 GCA_013151045.1 Gammaproteobacteria bacterium | reverse complement strand
CTACGGAGTTTTCTGACTGAGTCACCGGACGACCAATCACCAAGTCACTAGCACCCGCAGTTACAGCTTCAGCCGGTGTCATGACTCGTCGTTGATCATCACCCACTGAACCAGCAGGCCTTATACCTGGGCAGACTAAACGAAACGAACTACTATGATTCAAACGCAACATTTTTGCTTCTTGCGCAGAACAAACAACTCCGTCGAGCCCACTATCTGCGCTAAGCTTTGCAAGACGCAGCACCATATCCTTGGGCTCACCCGTAATACCCAGCTCGTTTAAATCCGCTTTATTCATACTCGTTAATATCGTCACACCAATTAACAAGGGCTGAGCATTCAACTTAGTCAGGGCATTGCTGGCTGCTTCAAGCATTCTCCGGCCACCCATAGCATGGACATTAACCATCCATACACCAAGGTCTGCGGCAGCACAACAAGCTGCGGCAGTAGTATTGGGAATGTCGTGGTATTTTAAATCAAGGAAGACGTCAAATCCTTTATTTACCAATGATCTTACTAGATTGGGACCAGCTACAGTGAACAGCTCTTTACCCACTTTGACGCGGCATAAAACCGGATCAATTTGATCAACAAAACTTAACGCTGCGCTTTCATTAGAAAAATCTAACGCAACAATAACTTTAGGCAACTCAATATTATTGGTACTCAACGTACTAACCATCCAATGTATTAATAGGACGCGTCGAGTCCCAATGTTTGCAGCTTGGGCACAACCAATGCAAAGATTTTGCTACATAGCCACAGTGTTGACAACGATACCCTTCATTTTGCTCTGCAAGTCGAGTGATAACAGCCAGGAGCTTATGTAAGTCTCCCTGCGGATCGTCTTTTTTACTATCGGAAAGTAATTCCAGCCAACTCTCTGTTAATGACAATGTTGGATGTTTTTCTAGCGACGCATAGACTGCGTCGCGATAACCTTCTTCATCATTGGCACTGGTATGCAAACGCAACCCTAAGCGTCGCGTTAACGGGCCCACTTCGCTATCTGATAAATGGCCTAAATCGCCAAGAAACTTATTTGTCGATCCTAACTGCTGATGGCAATCATAAACACGCTCAATAACTTCATCACTTAACTGCGGAGATTGCGAAATAAATCGATCATAGCAACGCAGTGCATTTTTAACGTTTCCAGATTCCCACTCCTGTTCTCCCTGCAAAAAACTTGCTCTAGCGCACTGTGGGTCAACACCTATAGCTTGCTTTAGATGGCGCTTAACTAATGACATATCATTGTTTTCCCGAGCTTGAACTGCAAGCTCGCAATAATACTGAGCAATAATTCGATTCCTTTCATTACGCGACAGCTCTGTTGTTCTTCGCAACACTTTAATCGCATTATCCCACTCCTGTTCGCTTTGATAGATATCTTTAAGCGAACGTAATGCTAACGCTTTATATTGCGAATTTTCCATTAACTCAGAGAAAATATTTTCCGCTCTATCAAGTAAACCAGCACTCATATAATCTTGGCCTAACTCTGCCAACGCATTCGCACGCTGGTCCACATTAAGTGTCGGTCGTGCTATAAGGTTTTGGTGAATACGGATTGCGCGATCAACCTCGCCACGCTTACGGAATAGATTGCCCAGCGCCAGATGCGTCTCAACGGTTTCACTATCAACTTGCACCATCTCAACAAACACTTCAATAGCCTTATCAGGTTGCTCGTTGAGAATATAATTCAGACCCTTAAAATAACCTTGCTGCGGGCGCTCACCACCACCTATTCGATGTTGTTTTTTATAAGAACGACGCGCCGCCAACCAACCAGACAAAGCTGCTACTGGGAGTAACAGCCATATGAAATTAGCATCCATAAAATCAATGGTCGTCTTTGATAGGTAATGACCTAAGGTTGACAACCTCTTTTTCGGTCATTGAAACAATACGATTAAGAGAAGAGATACGAGCACGCTGACGAAAAATAACGCTTAAACTTGCCAACACACCCAAAAGAGAACCCATTACTAATGCCAGAACCAAGGCAACGGAAAGTGGTATTTCTTGTTCACCAAAGTAATAATTGACAACAATGCTGCCTGAATTTAAGACAGCGAAACTAAGGCCAAGCAACAATACAATTAGTAATATAACCAGTGATAGTATGCGCAAAATAACCACCCTGTAAGCACTGCCAATCAAATTCCGACAGCATTAACTCAATATCAAAGGTACTAGCGATAAGAAATCGAAAAACTAAACTACCTAACAGTTCTCTTTCATGACACGCTCTCTAAGCTCTTTACCAGGCTTAAAGTGAGGCACGTACTTTCCAGTTAACGGTACAGCATCGCCCGTTTTAGGATTACGGCCCATACGCGGGGGACGAAAATGCAACGAAAAGCTGCCAAACCCACGCACTTCAATACGGCCACCTTGTGCCAAAGATTGAGCCATTTCCTCAATCAACGACTTAACCGCAAACTCGACATCCTTGGGTGACAAGTAGTTCTGTTTTTGGCTAAGCCGTTCTATGAGTTCTGACTTTGTCATAACTGATACTTTATACAATCAAAAGCAATAACAACAAGATTGTTGTGTTACTTCTATTTCCCCATCTGCTCTTTAAATAGATCACCAAGAGTCGTCGCACCTGCATCCGAAGCCTTAACATTATAGTCTTGGACAGCTTTTGCTTCTTCTTGTCTATCTTTGGCTTTAATTGAAAGTACGATATTGCGAGATTTGCGATCAACTGCTGTAAATTTAGCTTCGACACTCTCGCCTTCTTTTAATATAGTACGAGCATCATCTGTTCGTTCTCGTGCTAACTCACCAACACCAAGATACCCTTCAATACCATCGCCCAAATCAATGACAGCACCTCTTTGTTCTACAGAGATAACGGTTCCAGTCACTACGCTGCCTTTAGCATGATCAGCCAAGAATTGTGAAAACGGATCGGTTTCCAACTGCTTAACACCCAAAGAAATACGCTCACGCTCAGCATCGATGGCCAAAATAACTGCATCAACTTCATCGCCTTTCTTGAAGTCATGATCAACTTCTTCGCCTTCAGCCTGCCAAGACAAATCAGATAAATGTAGTAAACCGTCAATTGCGCCTTCAAGACCAACAAAGATACCAAAGTCGGTAATAGACTTAATAGTACCGTGAACACGGTCACCCTTCTTATGGCGTGCGGCAAAATCAGCCCATGGGTTGGTCTGACATTGCTTCATACCTAATGAAATACGACGACGCTCTTCATCAATATCCAGCACCATAACTTCAATTTCTTGGCCAATATGAACAACTTTAGATGGATGCACATTCTTATTTGTCCAATCCATTTCAGACATATGGATCAAACCTTCAACACCATCTTCAATTTCAGCGAAGCAACCATAATCAGCAATATTGGTAACTTTACCGAATAAACGTGTGTTAACAGGATAACGACGTGCCAAATCTTTCCATGGATCATCGCCCAACTGTTTAAGACCAAGCGAAACACGTTTGCGCTCACGATCAAACTTCAATATCTTAACTTCAATCTCATCACCAACGTTGACGATTTCAGAAGGCTGTTTAACACGCTTCCACGCCATGTCAGTAATATGAAGTAGACCATCAATGCCACCCATATCAAGGAACGCACCGTAATCAGTAAGGTTTTTAACAATACCTTTAACGACTTGTCCTTCTTGCAAGTTATCGAGCAATTCTTGGCGCTCAACACTGTTCTCATCTTCAACCACCGCGCGACGTGATACCACAACGTTGCTGCGTTTTTGGTCTAGCTTAACAATCTTAAATTCAAGCTCTTTACCTTCAAGGTAACCGGTATCGCGTACAGGACGCACATCAACCAATGAACCCGGCAAGAAGGCGCGCAAACCATTAAGGTCAACAGTGAAACCACCTTTAACTTTACCGTCAATACGACCGGTAATAATTTCGCCTTTCTCCATCGCCACATCAAGCTTACGCCAGATCTGTGCACGCTTAGCTTTTTCGCGTGATAAACGCGTTGCGCCAAAACCGTCTTCTACGGTTTCCATGGCAACTTCTACAATATCGCCGACGCTAACTTCTATTTCGCGGTTTTCGTTATAAAACTGCTCAATAGGAATAACACTTTCAGACTTTAAGCCCGCACTAACAATGACTGCGTCACCATCAATTTTTATCACGGTACCATTAACAATAGCACCCGGTCGCATCAATGCTTCTACTTGGCTCTCTTCAAATAATTCGGCGAAACTTTCACTCATAATCTTTACTTTATCCATCTTTTAGTTAGTTAAAGAAGCCCCGATGGCTCAGGTTCTTCTCTTGCACAAAAGTGTGCTGCGTGTCAGACCCAATCTGACTACAACTTAAAGCATCCATCTGCTAAAAGCGTCTTAAACAACACGCTCACAAAATCGATTAACGTCGTTATTAACCAATCTTGCCCCACAAATCACTGACCAATGCTACCACTTCGTCAATAGACAATACCGTTGTATCGACCACGACAGCATCTTCTGCAGGCTTTAGCGGCGCAACCTCACGGTTAATATCGCGTTCATCGCGCTCGGTGATATCTTCTAGAAGGCGCGCAAGATTAACACTGATTCCCTTATCAATCAACTGTTTATGACGCCTTTTAGCGCGCTCTTCAGCGCTCGCTGTGAGATATATTTTTAGCTCAGCAGAAGGAAAAACAACCGTCCCCATATCTCTACCATCAGCAACTAATCCCGGAGCCACCTGGAACGCCCGCTGACGCTCTAATAAGGCATCACGCACAGCGCCAACGGTCGCAACACGTGAAGCCAGCTCACCACAGGCCTCAGTACGTATCTCTGAACTCACATCTTGACCTGATAAAAATACTGAAACACCCTCATCACAAGGGGCAAACACAACATCTAAACCGTGTGCGACATCTGTAATCGCAGCAATATCAGCAAAATCCACGCCTTTTTTGGTGGCCGCCAGTGCTGTAACACGATACATCGCACCACTATCAAGCAAATTCCAACCTAAACGACACGCTAATAAGCCACTAATAGTGCCTTTACCAGCGCCACCAGGACCATCAACAGTAATAACTGGAGACGCAGCTGCCATCAGACTGACTCAACGTCAACGCCAACCTGACGTGCTAAACCAATAAAATCAGGAAACGAAGTATTCACATTACTGCAATCACGGATCGTTATCGCTCCCGCAGACACCAAACCAGCCATAGTAAACGCCATTGCAATACGGTGATCACCATGGCTGTCAACCTCACCACCACTGATATCACCACCACCTTGAATGATGATTCCATCATCTTGTGCAACCGCCTTAACACCAATCGCCAGCAAACCGTCAACCATCGACTGAATACGGTCGCTTTCTTTGACGCGTAACTCTTCAGCTCCGGTCAATATCGTTTCACCTTCAGCACACGCTGCCGCAATAAACAGCACTGGGAACTCGTCAATTGCCAAAGGAACTTGGTCTTCAGGAATATGGATACCGTTTAACTGAGCATAACGGACACGAATATCCGCAACCGGCTCGCCACCAATCTCACGCTCACTAATAATCTCAATATTCGCACCCATCTGCATCAATATATTGATAACACCAATTCGCGTTGGATTAATGCCAACATGCTTCAGTAACAAATCTGAGCCCGGCACAATCGATGCTGCAACCAAGAAGAAAGCAGCAGAAGAAATATCTGCAGGCACATCCACCTTACAAGCGCTCAATCGAGCACCCTCAGGGTTAACAACAACCGTGTCGCCGTCACGACCGACACTACAACCAAACCCCGCCAACATACGCTCAGTATGATCTCGCGTCGGAGCAGGTTCTATAATTCTACTAACGCCCTCGGCATAAAGCGCCGCCAAAATAAGGCATGACTTCACCTGAGCACTCGCCACTGGCATTAGGTAATCAATGGCATTCAAACTCGATACAGCACTAATCGACAACGGTGGCATTCCACCTTCTACAGTAGCAATATCAGCACCCATTTCCGCTAATGGTAAGGTCACACGACGCATTGGCCGCTTAAGCAAAGACGCATCACCAGTCAACACAGAATCAAATTTCTGGCCCGCCAACAGGCCACTGAGCAAACGAATAGAGGTACCAGAATTACCCAAATCAAGCGTCTTCTGCGGCGCTTGTAAGCCGTGTAACCCAACACCTGTAATACTCAACTCAGTATCGTTACCTTGCTCAATATTCACACCCATTGCACGAAACGCGTTAACCGTTGCCAGGTTATCGTCGCCTTGTAAAAAACCACTTACCTCCGTCACACCCTCCGCAATAGCGCCAAGCATTACTGATCGATGCGAAATAGATTTATCTCCTGGCACACGCAATTCACCATTGATTGAATCACCAGAAGAAACAGGACGGCTAATAAATGTCAGACTACTCATGTTGTATTTGCGTCGAATAAACGCCCTAAATGTAAAATTAATAAAAAATTAATACGCTAAACCAAACTATCTCGCGTTGACTTAGCACGCTGCATCACCTTCATCAAACTATCATTATCATCTTCAGCAATGGCCAGCTTAAACTTCTCAAGCCCATCAATATAGTGGTCAAGCAAAGCAACCACACTGTCTTTATTATCGTTAAAAATATCACGCCACATCTCGGGACTACTCGAAGCAATACGCGTGATATCGTAAAAACCACCTGCTGCAAACTTACGCGAATCCTCGCCGCCTTGCTGCACAAGCAAGTCCACCAATAAATAGGCTATTGCATGTGGGAGATGACTGGTCAATGCCAACACATCGTCATGTGTCTGCGGCTCCATTGTCACTAACTCCGCGCCACAACATGACCACAACTGCTCAACCAAACTTAATGCACCAGCATTTGTATCACTAACTGGCGTTAGCACGACACGACGATTTTCATACAAATCAGCTTTAGAGGCTTCAAAGCCACTACGCTCAGCACCCGCTACCGGGTGGCCTGGCACAAAACGCGGAAAGCTTTCACCTAAAGTCTCTCGTGCCAACTCAACCAAACGAGCTTTTGCGCTACCGACATCCGTAATTACTACATTTTTAGATACCAAGGGAACAAGCTGGTTAAACACATCAGACATTGTTCCCAAAGGTGTCGCAATAACGATGACATCAGACTCCGCCACAGCGGCAGCCATATCAGTAGTCGCGCTGTCAACCACACCCATTTCAACGGCTTTGTCTAAACGCTGTTGGTCTCTGCCCCAAGCAACAATCTCTGATACAGCACCGGCACGTTTTAACGCTAAAGCCCAAGAACCACCAATTAAGCCAAGCCCAAGGATGGTGACACGGTTAGTTAGGGTCTGTTGACGTTTTATTTTCGTCACTGTGTTACAACTCGCTTATGTAGCACCACTACATTACGCTCCTTGCGCCTTGTCGAGCAAAAAAGCGCCTCCAGCAGCGATGAAAATAAAACGTCAACAGGCCCGCGAATAGACATAGATAGCAAGGCTTAGGACAGCGCTGCGGGGTAAGAACCGAGCACTTTGGTCGTCGCCGCTTTAGCATTCACTTCGGCGATCGCTTTAGCGACATTGTCGTCTTCAATATGGCCTTCGATATCAACAAAGAACAAATAATTCCAATTAACCTGACGTGACGGGCGCGACTCGATTCGTGTCATCGATACACCGTTTAATGCAAAGGGCTGTATCAAATCAAACAAAGAACCCGATTGATTCGTCGTCGACAATAATAATGAAGTTTTGTCTTTACCGCTGGGCTTTACTGAATCTCGACCTAACACTAAAAACCGTGTTGTATTATCAGGCGTATCTTCAATCTTGGACACCAACACAGTTAAGCCATATATTTCCGATGCCGTTTCTGAACCTATTGCCGCAGCGCTGTTATTTTCCGCCGCCATGCGAGCGGCCTCAGCATTACTATTCACACTTACTTGCTTAATACCAGGCAGATGACTTTCCAGCCATTGTCGACATTGCGCAAACGATTGCTGATGCGCGTAGATAATGTCTATATCAGCTAGCGAGTTTGATTTCGACATCACATGATGATGAATACGCAGCTCCACCTCACCACAAATCTGCAGAGAGCTGCCAACAAACATATCTAATGTTTGAGAAACAATGCCTTCAGTCGAGTTTTCAACTGGCACCACCCCAAAATTAACATCACTCGCCGAAACAGCTCGAAAAATATCAGGGATAGAGGCGAAATCAATTGTCTTCGCAGCGTGACCAAATTGCTTATGACTTGCTAACTGAGTAAAGGTACCTTGAGGCCCAAGGTAAGCAATTTTCATCGGCTGCTCTAATGCCAAACACGCCGACATAATCTCGCGAAATAAAAACCGAATACTCTCGTTAGTTAATGGGCCAGGGTTACGATCGATAACCCGTCGTAACACCTCTGCTTCGCGTTCTGGTTTATAAAACACGGCATCATTGTCAGTCTGTTTTATCTGCGCAACATCTTGTGCCAAACCAGCTCGTTCACTTATTAAGGTCAGTAGCTGACGATCAAGCGCATCAATTTTTTCGCGAACTTGATCGAGATCAATATTGCCGGCCATAAATAAATCAACGAATAACGCGTACGTTCAAAACGCCTTGAATACTAGCAAGTTCAGCAACCACGCTATCAGGCACCTCACCATCAATATCAACCAAGGTATACGCAACATCACCACGAGACTTATTAATCATATCAACGATATTCAAACTGGCTTCTGCCATAGTAGTTGAAATTTGGCCCACCATATTAGGCACATTGGAATTTGAAATTGCAACGCGCACTCCTGTCTCAGCGCGAGGCAAATTCACTGATGGGAAGTTCACCGAGTTATTGATCCAACCATTTTCGAGATAATCTCTAATTTGGTCGGCAACCATAATTGCACAGTTATCTTCAGCTTCAACAGTCGAAGCGCCCAGATGAGGCAAGGCAATGACTCGTGGGTGGTTCTTCAATAAATTCGTCGGGAAATCGCAAACGTACGCGTTAAGATGCCCCGAATCCAAGGCATCAACAACGGCTTGATCATCAACAATACCGCCACGGGCAAAATTAAGAATAGTCGCACCCTTATTCATTAGCTTGATACGGTCAGCGTTCAACATGTTCTTTGTTGCGTCAATCAACGGCACATGGAAAGAGATAAAATCAATACCCATCAACAAATCATCAATGCCGTTAGCTTTGCCCACATCAGAAGAAAGCTGCCATGCACTTTGTACCGTAATCTGCGGATCGAAACCACGCACTTTCATGCCTAGCTTCATAGCCGTATTTGCCGTACCAATCCCAATTGCACCAAGACCAACCACACCCAAAGTACGGCCAGGTAGCTCGAAACCACCAAAATTCTTTTTACCGGCTTCAACAGCTTTACCTATCGTCGCATCATCACCTTCAAGTTCAGTAGCGAACTTCCATCCCTGACAAATATTACGCGCTGCTAGCAACATCCCCGCAATCGTCAGCTCTGTCACCGCATTCGCGTTCGCACCCGGCGCATTAAACACTGGGATACCACGCTGCGTCATCTCATCGACGGGAATATTATTAACACCTGCGCCAGCGCGACCAATTGCTTTCAATGATTCGGGCACTTCCATACCGTGCATTTTGAAAGAACGTAGCAAAATAGCATCAGGATGCTGAATTTCTGAGGCGACCTCATATTTTTCGCGCGGTAAACGCTCAAGGCCAACAGGAGAGATATTGTTCAGAGTTAAAATTTTCATGTATTTAGGTTCGCGTATATTAATTAATAGAGTTGTATATCTAAAGGAAAGAATTAGCCGTGACGCTGCTCGAAATCAGCCATATAGCTGACCAGTGCATCAATACCTTCTTCAGGCATTGCGTTATAAATACTGGCACGCATACCGCCAATTGCACGATGCCCCTTTAAAGCAGCCAAGCCAGCATCTGTCGCACCTTTCAAGAAATCAGCATCTTTTTCAGCGTTCGCCAAAGTAAACGGCACATTCATTAATGAACGGTTTTCAATTTTCACAGGGTTCGCATAAAAATCACTACCGTCGATCGCATCGTAGAGTTTCTTTGCTTTGCGCTTATTGACTTCTTCTACTGCTGCAAGTCCACCGCGTTTAAGTAAAGACTTAAATACCAATCCTGCAACATACCAAGCGAACGTTGGCGGCGTATTAGACATTGAACCAGCTTCGGCTTGAACTTGGTAACGTAACATCGACGGCGTCATCGTGCTTTCCTTACCAATCAAGTCTTTACGTACTATAACTACAGTCAAACCTGAAGGGCCAATGTTCTTCTGCGCGCCAGCATAAATAACACCAAAGCGAGATACATCAATCACTTTTGACAATATCGTCGAAGACATATCGGCCACTAATGGCACCGAACCTGTATCAGGAATATCATGGAATTCAACCCCACCAATAGTCTCGTTCGGTGTGTAATGAACATATGCCGCATCAGCGTCAAGGTGCCAAGTATCAACATCTGGAATCGATGTAAAACCACCTGCTTCGCCCGTTGCAGCAATATTCACATCACAGTAACGCTTACCTTCAGCAATAGCTTTTTTAGACCACATGCCAGTGTTTATATAGTCAGCTTTGCGCTTATCACCCAATAGGTTAAGCGGCACTGCAGCAAATTGAGTCGTCGCACCACCTTGCAAGAATAAGACTTCGTAATCATCAGAGATCTGCATCAGCTCACGAAAATCTGCACTTGCTTCCTCAGCCAAGGCAACAAATTCTTTACTGCGGTGACTCACCTCCATCACTGACATGCCTGCGCCTTGCCAATCTAATAGCTCTGACTGAACCTGCTGTAAAACATCTTGAGGTAAAGTAGCCGGACCGGCGCCAAAGTTGAAAACACGCGACATTCTAAATCTCCAATTTAAAGTAGTTATAGCTTATAAGATATTGAAATAAATGATTAATCTTCTTCTGGCTCGCTGTCGTCATCGACAAGGCTTTCTACTTTCTCCAGCCCGACCAGCTGCTCACCCTCAGCAACGCGAATCAAACGAACACCTTGCGTATTGCGACCCAAAACAGAGATTTGATCCACCCCTGTGCGCACCAAGGTACCGGCATTACTGATCAGCATAATCTCATCGCTATCATTCACCGATATCGCGCCGACGACTTGGCCATTACGTTCCGATGTTCGAATAGAAATAACACCCTGACCACCACGACCTTGAACAGAATATTCACTAGCGTCAGTACGCTTACCATAACCATTTTCAGTCACGGTCAATATCTGGCATTCTTCGCTGACAATAATTTGTGAAATCATGCGCTCACCAGCTTGCATACGAATACCGCGAACACCGCGCGCTGTGCGGCCCATTGGCCTAACATCGCCTTCACTAAAGCGAATAGCACGACCACCGCTAGCGGTTAACATGACATCGCTACTACCCGCAGTAATGTCTGCACCAATCAAATGATCGCCCTCATTCAAACCCAGCGCAATAATACCGTTAGCACGTGGTCGCGAGAAATCAGTTAATGGCGTCTTTTTAACCACACCTTGCTCTGTCGCCATAAAAATAAAGTGGTCAGCATCATATTCACGGACTGGCAACACTGCCGTTATTCGCTCACCTTCTTCTAAAGGCAACAAATTGACAATAGGCCTGCCACGCGCAGTGCGGCTTGCTTGTGGCAACTCGTAAACTTTCTTCCAATAAACTTTACCGGAGCTAGAAAAACACAAAATGGTGTCATGCGTGCTCGCAACAAAAAGCTTATCAATGAAATCTTCATCTTTCACTGCAGTCGCCGCTTTTCCACGACCACCACGGCGTTGCGTGACGTATGTCGTCACAGGCTGCGCCTTGACATAGCCTCCGTGCGATAAGGTTACGACAACATCTTCTTCACTAATCAAATCACCGATACTGAGATCTTCATGGGTTGTCAGAATCTCTGTTCGACGCTCATCACTATACTGATCGCGGATAGCCAGCAACTCTTCACGAATCACTTCCATAAGGCGGTTTGGGTCCGCCAATATCATCAAAAGCGCTTTAATTTTAACTATTAAGTCTTTGTATTCACTGGCTATTTTGTCCTGCTCAAGACCAGTTAAACGATGTAATCTCAATTCTAAAATTGCTTGCGCTTGCGCAGCAGAGAGTCGATAACCACCATCGACCATGCCCATATTGTCAGCCAAATCATCGGGTCTAGTGTAGGCTGCAGAGATCGCTTCTTCCAACATTCCTGCAACGTCAGCCGCACTCCAAACACGCTCGATCAAGCCTTGCTTGGCTTCGGCTGGGCTGGCTGACGCTTTGATTAAAGCAATCACTTCATCAAGGTTAGCAATCGCAATCCCTAAACCCTCTAAGATATGCGCTCGCTCTCTAGCCTTGCGTAATTCATAAACAGTACGACGCGTCACCACTTCACGGCGATGACGAATAAAACATTCAAGAATTTGCTTAAGATTGAGTAGACGCGGACTGCCATCAACCAAGGCAACCATGTTGATACCAAAGACATTCTGCAATTGCGTTTGCTGATAAAGGTTATTGAGCACCACCTCGCCCGACTCACCACGACGAAGCTCAATAACCACACGCATACCGTCTTTGTCTGATTCATCACGAATCTCGGTAATGCCTTCAATCTTTTTCTCTTTGACCAATTCAGCAATTTTTTGCTGCAACACAGCCTTATTTACCTGATAAGGTAACTCAGTAACAATAATTCGCTCTTTACCGTTACTCTCTTCTTGGATTTCGGCGCGGGCACGCACATAGATGCGGCCACGACCAGTGTGATAAGCCTCATGAATACCGCGCGCACCGTTAATAATGCCTGCTGTCGGAAAATCAGGGCCGGGCATATGCTGCATTAACCCTTCTATACCAATATCCGCATCTTCCATTAACGCCATACAAGCGTTAATTACTTCACGTAGATTATGCGCAGGGATATTGGTCGCCAGCCCTACAGCAATACCTGAAGACCCATTAACGAGCAAATTGGGGAAACGCGCCGGCAAAACAACAGGCTCGCTCTCAGACTCATCGTAGTTTAGAGCAAAATCAACAGTCTCTTTATCGAGATCAGATAGCAACTCGTGAGCAATACGCTGCATACGCACTTCGGTATAACGCATCGCCGCGGCTGAATCACCATCGACCGAACCGAAGTTACCCTGACCATCAACCAGCATATAGCGCAAAGAAAAAGGCTGAGCCATACGCACAATAGTGTCGTAAATTGCAGAGTCGCCATGCGGGTGATACTTACCCATGACGTCACCGACAACACGAGCAGATTTTTTGTGGGACTTGTTGTAATCATTGCCTTGCTCATGCATCGCATACAAGACACGGCGATGCACCGGCTTAAGGCCATCGCGCACATCAGGCAATGCGCGCCCGACAATCACGCTCATGGCGTACTCCATGTACGACTGCTGCATTTCATCCTCGATATTTACCGGGAGAACTTCCTTCGCAAACTCAGTCATATATGTACGATAACCTATTCAATTTATTAGAAAATATCATTCCACCGCAACACAAATATCGCAGTAATTCAATAAACCTAGATACTAGAGGAAACAATGATTGGTGGCTTTTAAAAGCCTATGTATTAATAGCGGAATTCTATCACAAACTGCCAATTCGTTCACCGAAAATTAACTCACAAGGAGCTAGGATAAACCCCAACAAGTCCTAAACAAACTCCGAATAAATTATAGAGAGGCTGAATTTGACCGATAGTAAAGACAAGTTCGAGGCCAATCCAAAAATATCGATACTCTTAACGTAGCAAACGAGATTAGAATCATGCCTAGATATACTACATTCATTGCCGGCGCGCTCGCCGCACTACTTGGCGTGACAACGACCGCCTTCGCCGATCCGGACAACAGTTTGCTTAAAGCCGCTGTCAGCACACCCGTAAGCGACCAGCAAGAATCTGCACCTATTATCGAAGCCAGCGTTGATGAACCGGTAACGCTAATACCCAATTCGTCAAATAACGACAAAGAAACGTACGCCGACAATAATAACCAGGGCGATCACAACAATGGGCCTGCGACCATTGCTTTTGTTCACCTGACCAATATCTCTTTTGCTGGCGAACAAATCGAATTGTCTGACAAGCAAACTCAAGCTATAGACAAAGCCATCGCTCGCATCCACCACAATGGTGGCACACACAAAAGTGTTCTAGTCACCGCTCACGCGGATGACAGTGGTGATGACAGCCAGAATCTACAGCTATCACATGCCCGCGCAAGTAATGTCGCAAATTATCTAAAAAAACAGGGTGTTGTCGATAACGTAATTCGAACTCATAGTTTCGGCCGCTCACAACCACGCGACGAAAACTGGACTGAAAGCGGTCGCCAGACCAATCGTCGGGTCAGCATTACCTTAATTAAATCAACGTCAAAAACCAGTGACGTTGCATCCGCACCATCGATTTAGCCGGCATAAGCTCCGCATAAATACACAGGTAAGCGACTAAACCCCAACTAACGAAAACGGTATACTGCTGCCAAACCATCAGGCAGCAGCACCATGAAACACGTTGATTCCATTATTAACGGCCGTTGGGTCATCCCGGTCGCCGACAATGACAAACAACCCAGTGATACGGTTCTTGAAAATCACGCCATAGTCATCAATAACGGAAGTATTCTCACCGTTCTTCCCAGTGACAACGCTAAACAGCAATTTCATTCAGATAGCATTACCCAGCTTGATAAGCACGCACTCATTCCTGGCCTAGTTAATAGCCATACGCATGCGGCCATGAATCTGTTTCGCGGCATTGCCGACGACCTACCCTTAATGACCTGGCTAAACGAGCATATTTGGCCCGCAGAGCAACAATGGGTCGACAAAGAGTTCATCCGCGACGGTTCTACGCTAGCGATCGCAGAAATGTTACGCGGCGGCACGACGTGCTTTAACGACATGTACTTCTACCCAGACGTTACCGCGAAAGTAGCCGTAGAAAGCGGCATCCGTTGCTGCGTTGGCCTGCTAATGCTCGACTTTCCTACTGTTTGGGCAAAAAACGCTAACGAATACCTCAGCAAAGGCATCGCTGTACACGACGAATTCAAAAATGAATCGCTGATCAGCACAGCCTTTGCACCACACGCACCCTATACCGTTTCAGATGAGCCGCTAAACAAAATACGTACATTCGCTGATGAAATGGATATCCCCATCCATATGCATATTCATGAAACAGAAGATGAAGTAACACAGGCTGTCAACAATAGCGGCAAACGCCCATTACAACGCCTGCATGAGCTTGGGCTACTCACGCCACGCCTACTCGCCGTGCATATGACACAGCTAACTGAAAACGAAATTGCCTTATGCTCAGAACAAGGCGTGCATATTATTCATTGTCCTGAATCAAACATGAAACTCGCTAGCGGCTTCTGTCCTGTTTCACAACTGATAGCTGCTGGCGCCAATATCGCATTAGGCACTGACGGTGCTGCCAGCAATAACGACTTAGATATGTTTGGCGAAATGCGCACCGCCGCGCTCATAGCCAAAGGCGTTGCCAAAAATGCTTCCGCTCTACCCGCTGCACATGCTCTATATTGCGCCACCATGGGCGGCGCCAAAGCATTAGGGCTAGACAGCAATATTGGCTCACTCAGTGCTGGAAAGTACGCTGACATTGCCGCAGTAGACCTTAGCGATATAGAAACACGACCGGTTTTTGATCCTATTTCACACTTAGTTTACTGTGCTGGACGCCATCAAGTCAGCGATGTTTGGGTAAATGGCAAACGCGTACTCAATCAACGCCAACTCAGCACACTTGATATCAACACTATTCAGGAAAAATGTACGGCTTGGCAACAAAAAATGACTGGCAAGGAAAACACGAATTAATTAAAATGATTTAACTACTTTGATGATAATTAAATTAGTTAGTTAGATTTATCTTCAACAGGCGCTGGCTTTTTAGCCTTTTGCGTTTGCCCTATCGGCTTATAGCTAAATTTCTGACCACCAACTGATGCCTCATACATCAATCCACCTTTAGCAATAGTAAAAATCGCCACACCATTATTGTAACCCACATCCGCCGACACGCCGGCAGTGGCCGCCACCGCAGATACCTGCGCACCCAACTCAAATTTACCCTTTTTAAAGCGATCAAGCGCCGCCTTATCTTTAAAGAAAATAATCTCGCTATAAGCCTGACCGCCTAACTGCAAACCGATAGTGAGCTGAGACACACTCGTTTTACCAATCAGCTTTTCCTGCTCATAAACCTCACCCTTGCCATAAGCTCCGCCAATACCAATACCTCCCTTACCAACAGTCGGAAAAATGGCATAGCCCTGCGCTTTATCAAAAAATACCTGCATGCTGGAGTCACTATTCTTAAAGCTTGCCACCGCTTCAGCGACACCAACACTTTCCTTGCCCTGCTCTTCCGCTTTTTCCTTTGCCAAGGGATTCCATCCCGCCGCAACCGAAAATGGCAGTAATAGGCAAACCAGCAAACTCATTCGCAAATAAAAAATCATCCGTATTCTCCTCTTTACAAAACATTCAGCCAAGTATAAACAGGCAGTATGAACAGAGCGTAAATTTGCTAACACAATGACATACTTACAGGAGACAGGGAGCGGCTAAATGGAATTCGTGAGGAACAATATTGAAGCTCTATTACGCTCGTTCGGACTCGAACTCTCCTCTGACACGGCGGCGATTAACCTTCTCGGCAAGCAACGCATGCTCAGCCAGCGTATGGCTAAAGAAGCCATGATGATCGCTAATAAAATTGGCCTCTCAAACGTCATCAACACCACAATGCAAAATTTGAAAAGACCCATTATGCATGACTCAATGGCAACGAAACCCTAGGTATTGACGCTGTTACAGATGATGCGTACGAAATCAAGCTCAACGCTCAGCCCGGATGTCATTCAACGTGGCACAAAACAAACACATAGCAGTGTTGAGATGACTGACGCTGCCGGTGAGACATTGGCACGAATTGTTGATGCAGCCACCACCATTAACGATTTGAACGGTCAGATTGCAACCGCATCAGATAAACAGACCAATGTCGCAGGTGAAATCGACCGACGTATCATCAGCATCACTGATTTGGCAAAAAAACCTCTAGCGAAGCCGAATCCAACCCCGACGAAATAAACAATATTGTTACTGAAATACAGCGCCTAAACGAAAAATTCAGCACAATTAGGGCATAGTGCCACACACAATCATAGCCCAATATCCTTTATAATCTTGGCCTATGAGCACCGAAATAAATGTTGACCCACAAGAAATAAGTAAGTTTGATGCTGTCGCGTCCCGCTGGTGGGACCCTGAAGGTGATTGCAAACCCTTACATCAATTAAACCCTGTTCGCCTACGATTCATCGAGCAACACGTCTCGCTGACCAACAAACGCGCATTAGATATTGGTTGCGGTGGCGGAATACTAAGCGAAGCGCTAGCTAGTCAAGGCGCCAATGTAACCGGCATTGATATGGCGTCCGCTCCATTATCTGTCGCCAAGTTACACTTACTTGAAAGCAAGCTTAATGTCGATTATCAACAAATCACAGCAGAAGAATTTGCCCAACTACACTCACACCAATTTGATGTCATTACTTGTATGGAGTTGCTTGAGCATGTGCCCGACCCAGCATTATTAGTCCAAGCTTGCGCACTAGCACTAAAACCTAAAGGCGATTTATTTTTCTCTACACTAAATCGCAATGCAAAATCATTTATTGAGTCGATTATTGGCGCTGAATATGTATTAAGAATGCTGCCAAAAGGCACACACCGTTATGATCGTTTTATTAAACCATCAGAACTTGCACGTTGGTGTCGTAACGCCAATATTGAAGTAAAAAACTTGAAAGGCATGTCTTACAATCCGTTAACCCAGCAATTTAAGCTCAATGATGACTTACGCGTTAACTATCTTGTTCATGCGCAGCTACTTAGCTGATTATAATCTTTAAAGCCTTTCATGAGCCAAAAAGCAGCAGCGACTTACCAAGCCGTATTACTCGATCTGGATGGCACTTTAGCCGACACCGCCCCCGATCTTGCCAACGCTTTAAATAATACGCTTACACACTATGGTAAAGATGCTTTACCCTTTTCAGCTATTCGCCCAGCTGTCTCTCATGGTGGAAAAGCACTGATTCAACTAGGCTTTGGGTTTGATGACAATCATGCCTTGTATTCTGAGACACGGGAATACCTATTAAAGACCTATGAAAACAATATTGCCACACACACAAAATTGTTTGATGGCATGCCAACGATACTCGAACACCTTGAGGAAAAACTCATACCATGGGGCATTGTCACAAACAAACCTGCTTACTTAACAACACCTTTGGTTATAGCGCTATCGCTGGATACACGAGCCAGCTGTGTGGTGAGTGGCGATACAGCATCACATAGCAAGCCACACCCTGCTCCACTCTTTCACGCTTGTAAAACAATGGGTGTCGATGCTAAGCATTGTCTATATATTGGTGATGCTAAACGCGATATTGAGGCTGGCCGTAACGCGGGCATGACCACCTTGGCTGCAGCATTCGGTTACATCGATAAACACGACAATATCGAAGACTGGGGTGCAGATGGCATTATAAATTCAGCTTTGGAGATACTTGATTGGCTCAAACACTAAATACCGCATTGCTTGAGTTAGCTAATACACTGTCAAAACTTGCATCAGAAAACCCAATGTTCTTTGTTGTTAGCTGCGCAATTTTGCTACTGCTGATGCTCGCCTTGGGCTGGGTTATTGGTTACTTACGTGCACAGCGCCATGTAATTAAACTAAGAGAAGAGTTGATTGCAATTAATACTCGCCTTGAAGTTGAGCGCCAATCCATGGCGCAGCAAATTACAGCTGCTGATGTCGCACAAGATCAGCTCGCCAACACCTTCGCCGCACTATCTCGGGACGCGTTAAAAAACAATAATGATGCTTTTTTAAAGCTTGCTGAAGAGAATCTAAAACAACATCAAAGCAAAGCCGAGCATACTCTGTCGCAAAAAGAAGCAGCCGTTGCTAACCTAGTAAAGCCTATTAAAGACGCTTTAGAGAAAACCAGCAAACAATTACATGATGTAGAGCTTGACCGTAAGCAAGCCTATGGCGCGTTAGACAAGCATTTAGAAACTATGATGCTGTCTCAACGTGATTTACAACAAGAAACACGACGCCTAGTACAGGCCTTACGTCGCCCTGAAGTAAGAGGGCAATGGGGCGAAACCACACTTAAACGTTTAGTCGAACTTGCCGGCATGTCTGAGCACTGTGACTTCGAACTACAGGTGAGTCATGACGACGGCGATACTATTTCAAGACCCGATATGATTGTACGCCTACCTGGCTCGCGTAATATTATTGTCGATGCCAAAACACCACTCGATAGCTATCTCAACGCAATTGAGAGCGTCACTGATGAAGAACGTCAGCAACACCTTATTGGGCATGCAAGAAAAGTAAAACAACGCGTACGCGAATTGGCAAGTAAAGCGTATTGGGCTCAATTTGAAAACACACCTGACTTTGTTGTTTTATTTATTCCAGGCGATCAGTTTCTTGATGCCGCCTTAGAGCATGATTACAACTTACTCGAATATGCTATTCAGCAGAAAGTCTTGCTGGCCACATCAACCAGCTTAATCGCCTTATTGCGTGCTGTGTCTTATGGTTGGCGTCAACAAGTGTTAGCACAAAATGCTGACAAAATTCGCGAAGTTGGTGATGAGCTATACAAACGTATGGCAACCTATAGCGACCACTTAGCAAAACTAGGACGCTCGCTAAAAAGCAGTGTCGATAGTTACAACAAGGCCGTCGGCTCGTTTGATCGACAATTATTGCCAGGAGCACGTAAATTTACTGAAATGGGCGTGATCGAGAAAAAAGAAATGGCCGATTTAGAAGGTATAGAAATTTACGTCAAAACACCTAATAACAATGAGAATGATAAGACGACTGATCAACCAGAAAAAACCGATGAATAGTTTTCCTAATAATTATCAAGATACCACTGGTACGTTGCAGTCATACCTTCTTTAAGGCCTATTTTTGCCGACCAGCCGCTATTATTGATGCGCGTGACATCGACTAATTTACGCGGTGTACCATCAGGTTTTGAGCTATCGTAAACAATATCACCCTCATAACCCACCACCTCTTTTACCAAAGCAGCAAGGTCGGCAATACTAATATCGTCGCCTACACCAATATTGACCCACTCATTAGTGTTCTCATAATTTTCCAATAAATGGACACAGGCAGCAGCGCAATCATCAACGTGCAAGAACTCGCGTTTAGGCTTACCAGAACCCCAAACCATTACGCTTGAATCACCCTTCTCTTTTGCCTCGTGAAACTTACGCATCAAAGCGGGCATCACATGCGAGTTATTAAGATCAAAGTTATCGCCAGGACCATAAAGATTCGTTGGCATGGCAGAAATAAATCGACAACCATATTGCTTAGCATAGGCCTGGCATAGTTTCACACCCGCTATTTTTGCAATGGCATACCATTCGTTAGTCGGTTCAAGTGGCCCGGTTAATAAATAGTCTTCTTTAAGAGGCTGTTCTGCTAACTTCGGGTAAATACAGGTACTGCCAAGAAACAATAATTTTTCCACGCCTGCTTTATAAGCCCCATGAATCAAGTTTGCCTCAATCATGAGATTCTCATAGAGAAATTCTGCGGGGTAAACATCATTGGCGTGAATGCCACCCACCTTTGCAGCAGCCACAACCACGTGTGTCGGTTTATGCTTATCATAAAACGACTCTACTGCCTGTGGATCACGCAAATCAACCTCAGCACTTGTCGCACTAACAATATTAGTGAAACCATCAGCTTGAAGCTTACGGACAACTGCAGATCCAACCAAACCACGATGGCCTGCGACGTAAATAACCGCATCACGAGATAATGTTGTCATAGAGATAACTTCACTAATTATTCGTAATGACTAAAAGTTTGATAGCCTTCGCGCTTACAAAGCTCATCTTTTTCAGCAATACGTAAGTCTCCACGCACCATCTCGCTGACCATCTCTTCCAACGTACATTCCGCTTCCCAACCTAATTTTTCTTTCGCTTTAGTTGGGTCACCTAACAAAGTTTCCACTTCGGCAGGTCGGAAATACCTAGGATCGACTTCGACCAAAACCTTACCATCAGCTGTATTGCTTCCTTTTTCGCTAACGCCTTCACCTTGCCAATCTAATTGGATATCCACTTCAGCAAATGCTGCATCAACAAACTGACGAACAGACCATTGTTTACCTGTTGCAATCACAAAATCTTCTGCAACATCTTGTTGCAACATTAGCCATTGCGCTTTGACATAGTCACGCGCATGCCCCCAGTCACGAAGAGAATCAAGATTACCCAAATACAATTTGTCTTGTAATCCCAGCTTGATCCTAGCAACAGCGCGGGTGATTTTACGAGTCACAAAGGTTTCGCCACGTAAAGGCGACTCATGGTTAAACAAAATGCCGTTACACGCATACATACCGTAAGACTCACGATAGTTAACTACTATCCAATAACCATAAACTTTTGCTGCGCCATAGGGGCTACGAGGATAAAATGGCGTCGTTTCTTTTTGTGGAATTTCTTGAACTTTACCAAACATTTCACTCGTAGATGCTTGATAAAAACGCGTTTTCTTTTCCAGGCCAAGAATACGTATTGCTTCAAGTATACGTAAGGTACCTAAGGCGTCTGAGTTTGCGGTATATTCTGGTGTCTCAAAAGACACAGCCACATGACTCTGTGCAGCGAGATTATAAAGCTCGTCCGGTTGCACTTCTTGAACAATGCGAATTAAGCTAGTTGAATCGGTCAAATCACCGTAATGCAAAACAAACTTTCGACCAGTTTCATGTGGATCTTTATAGAGGTGGTCAATACGATCCGTATTGAATGACGAAGCACGGCGCTTTATACCATGCACAGCGTAGCCCTGACTTAACAAGAACTCCGCAAGGTAGGCACCGTCCTGCCCAGTGACCCCGGTAATTAACGCAACTTTCCCTTCACCCGGCAATTGACTCACTATTCTTTCCTCTTCATATTGTTATAAATTTGCCACATCCAAGCGGACAAAAAACCCATTATTGCGCCTATACTATCAGCAATAACATCAGCAATACTTGAACTACGATTGGGTATCGTCGCTTGGTAAAGCTCATCACAAACACCCAATAATATCGTGGTCATCACGACAATGACTAAACTATTCCAACCAAAATGGCGATAAATTGATTTCGCCAGCAAAAATGCCAAAACACCGTAAGCAAAAAAATGCTGTATTTTATCAAGCCCTTCGAAAGCTTGTGCTTGTCCGCTTCCAGGCTGAGACGCCGACCAAAATATCAACCCCGCCCAAATTAAAAACCCAACAGCGAAATGCCTGCGATCTAGCTTTAATATATTCATTCTATATCGTCACAAAAAACACAATCTTTGTATTTAATTATTTTCGGAAATTTCAGAGAAATCTCTCTGATGCCATGCCCATGCCGATTCTATCATCACAGCTAAAGACTCATATTGGGGCTGCCAACCCAGTTCTTGTCTAGCTTTAGCTGAATCTGCGACAAGCACCGCAGGATCACCAACACGTCGCGGAGCATCGATCACATTAATCTTCTCATTGGTAACTAGGCGCACCTGATCTATCACTTGACGTACAGAAAAGCCCGTACTATTACCAAGATTATAAATGCTGCTATCAGCCCCATCTAACAGTTCATTCATAGCCAAATAATGTGCCTGCGCAAGGTCATTAACATGGATATAGTCACGAAGACACGTTCCATCCTTGGTTTCATAATCATTACCGAAAACACTAATATGTTCTCGCCGACCTGCTGCAACCTGCAACACTAATGGTATCAAGTGTGTTTCTGGCTGATGCCGCTCACCAATTATTGCCGATTCGTCAGCACCACAGGCATTAAAATAACGTAAACAAATAGATTTTAGCCCAAAGCCTGCATCACAATCTTTTAACATCCGCTCTACAGCAAGTTTTGTCGCGCCGTAAGGGTTAGTCGGGTTAGTTCTAGTGGTTTCAGTAATCGGCAGCGTATCAGGCTCTCCGTAAACGGCCGCGGTAGAAGAAAAAATAAAGTTTTTTATTCCACGATGCTGCATAGCAGACAGTAGGTTAGCGGTACGCGATACATTATTCACATAGTACTTGAGTGGATCAGCAACTGATTCACCAACCAATGACGACGCAGCAAAATGCATTACCACATCAATATTGCCTTCTTCGAAAATACTGTCTAGCAACTCTGTATCACCCAAATCTCCCTCAATGAATTTACCTGCAGTAATTAAATCGCGGTGACCTGTACTCAGGTTATCCAATACAGTGATTTCAGCACCCTTTTTATCCAGATACTTGACCATATGTGAGCCAATATAACCGGCACCACCAACGACCAGCACTCGTGGTGCTCTAGATAAATCACTCAAACAATCGTACTCCCAAAATTTAAACTATCTTAAACTAATCGATAGATGATCATTTTAAACTCGGCTCAGCTAAGCTATTCTTTAGCACTTCCTATTCAAAACCACTATATAAATGTCTGATTCTTCTAAAATTCTCCAAGCCTACGCTTTTTGCCAAAAAATGGCGCGTGAACACTATGAAAACTTTCCTGTCGCATCACGCCTATTGCCAAAAACCTTACGCCAACCTGTCAGCGTCATCTACGCCTATGCCCGCACTGCTGATGATTTTGCTGACGAGGGAGATGCCATTGCAGAAACCCGCCTATCTCAGCTAGATGACTATGAGAAATTTTTGCTAAATGCGGCAAAAGGTCATCCCAATCAAGACCCTATATTTATCGCACTCGCGGACGTGATAAAAAATGACCCGCGCTTATTACAACCATTACGCAACCTATTGATCGCGTTTCGCTCTGACGTTACCACCAAACAGTATGAAACGTTTCATCAGCTACTCAAATATTGTAGCAATTCAGCCAACCCAGTGGGCAGGCTAATCTTATTATTAAGCAATCACGCTACTGAGCAAAATGTCGCTTACTCAGACTCTATTTGTAGTGCTTTACAATTAATTAATTTTCTGCAGGATATTGACATTGATTATCAAGAAAAAAAACGCCTGTATATTCCCCTTGAGGATATGGCCGAATTTTCGGTAAATACGTCACAAATCGCAGAACGACAGAACTCTCCGCAACTCACAGCATTAGTCAATCAGCAGATCGATAAGGCGCACCATATGCTGCTAGAAGGTAAGCCACTTGGCAGGAATCTTCCTGGTCGACTCGGCCTTGAAATCAGATTGACAATACATGGCGGCTTACAGGTCATTAATGCTCTGCGCAAACGTGGTGATGTGTTTATGCAACCAAAACTACAATTATCAGATTGGCTAGCCATAGCAAGCCGCGCTATCTTCACGTAAGCTACACTTCCGATCAGTAATAAAATATTATAGTACCCTATGAATCCTGATAAATATTGCCAGGAAAAAGCCGCTGCCAGCGGCTCAAGCTTCTATTACAGTTTTTTGTTTTTAGACCCAAAACAAAAACAAGCGATGATTGCGCTTTACGCATTTTGCCGAGAAGTCGATGACATCGTCGATGAATGCACTGAAGAAAGTATTGCCCGCACCAAATTACAGTGGTGGCGCGAGGAAATATCCAGACTCTTCGCAAAAGAACCACGCCACCCCGTTAGCAAGTCCTTATTAAGTTCTTTACAGCACTTTGATCTTGCAGAAGAGTATTTCCAAGAAATTATAGATGGCATGGAAATGGACCTCGATTACGAGGCCTACCCAAGTTTTAAAGAACTCGGTCTTTACTGCCATCGTGTAGCGGGTGTTGTTGGCTTACTCTCTGCGGAAATATTTGGTTACCGAGACCGAAAAACACTCGATTATGCCCGCGATTTAGGCTTTGCTTTTCAACTAACTAATATATTACGTGACGTGCGAGAAGATGCCGATCGCGGCAGAATATATATTCCATTAGATGAACTCGAACAACACAATGTTCCTGCAGAAGATATATTTGCCCATAAATACTCCGATAACATGCGCGCTTTGTTTGAAGCACAAGCACAACGCGCATCCAGTTATTATGAAAAAGCGCATAATTCGCTGCCAAATGAAGATCGCTATACACAAAGATGCGGCTTAATTATGTCAGCAATTTATAAAACCACGCTAGATGAAGTTGAAAATGATGGTTTTCGTGTACTCAGCCATCGCACTTCACTAACACCACTAAGAAAACTGTGGATTGCCTGGAAAACTTCACGCAAAGAACATAAAGCTGAGAAAAAAAGGCTTCGCCTTTTAAAAAACCAATAATGCATAAACCCGAGCCTATCGTCATTATTGGGGCCGGGTGGGCAGGCCTCGCAGCGGCAATCGAGCTCAGTCACAATAAAGTGCCCGTGACACTGATAGAAAGTAATCAGCAACTTGGAGGACGCGGCCGAACAATATCCATTAACCATCGAGAAACCGATAATGGCCAGCATCTATTAATAGGTGCGTACAGCGAAACATTACGACTCCTTAAATTAATGGGTCATCATGAGTCTGATTTATTTAAACGACGACCAACACTTCTAAGTAGTCGTACCCATAAACTGCCCGGTTTTCGTTTATCACTTCCTCATATCGCCGCACCCATCCACTTTATAGTAGGTCTACTTATAGCCCATGGTTTCAGCTTAATAGAGAAAAAAAATATCATTCAACTTTGTATCAACTTAAGACTCATCAATTTTTCAATTAAAAAAGATGAGCCACTACTATCATGGTTGAAAAACAATAAGCAAAGTGAAAAAATAATCGCTCAGTTCTGGCAACCCTTATGTTTATCAATATTAAACACCTCTGCTGAAATTGCTTCATGTCAAGTTTTTTTGCGTGTATTAAAAGATAGTTTTACTCTACAGCGTAATTATTCCGATTTTCTTTTTGCTCGGCACAATATTGGCAAACTGTTTCCCGAACCCGCAAAAAACTACTTGAACAGTGCTGGCGTAAAGATATTGACCGGTGAACGCGTCAAAAAACTTGAACGTATCAACAACGGCCGGTTCGCTATACAGTTGCGCGACAAAACGATTAATACAAAGCGAGTAATTTTAGCGGTACCACCAAAACAGTGTCTTAACCTAACCCAACACATCACAACACTAAAATCGTTACATGAGAAACTCGCACGTTTTAAAATATCACCCATCACAACAGTTTATTGCTCCTATCCAAAACACATTAGTCTCGGACAAGACATGGTAGGCATCAGTGGTGGCGAACTAGATTGGCTTATAGACCGTAGCAGCAGCAATCAGCCCGGCGTAATTGCTGCTATCATTAGTGGCGATGGCCCACATATGCAGCTAAGCAAAGAGTCACTTGCAGATAAAGCAACCAAAGAAATCGCAACGCTCTATCCTGACTGGCCCAAACCTATAGACGTCTCGGTAGTAAGAGAAAAACGCGCAACGTTCTTATGTGAAGCAGGTATTAATAGTTATCGACCCGAAAATAAAACAGCATTATCCAATATGTGGCTTGCTGGGGACTACACCAATACAGGTTATCCTGCGACTCTTGAAGGTGCTGTGCGCAGCGGCGTAAATTGCGTAAAGAGTATCTTAAAAACTTTATCTTAAGACTCGACTCGAATCGTCATTGCCTCTTCAATGGATGTACGCTTCATCCTGGCAAGCTTAATGACATTGTCACCTAGTCGATGCATCCCTTGCTTTAAGGCCATGCTTGCGATTTCTTTGTAAGGTCGGCTTTCGCTAATCAATGCGGCGATCTCTGGTGTCACCACCATCAATTCGCATACTGTCGTACGCCCTTTAAAACCTGAATACCCGCAAGAAGAACAACCCTGGCCACTATAAAATTTTTCGTCAAGTGGTAAATTCAATAACCGCCTAATAGCTGGTTTAACATCTTCTTCTGATAAACATTTAGGGCAATTAACGCGTATTAACCGTTGCGCCATAACGCCCATTAACGTCGAACCTAACAAATAAGGTTCTACACCCATATCAATTAAGCGCGTTGCAGCGCTAGGCGCATCATTGGTATGTAACGTACTAAACACCAAATGTCCGGTTAGCGATGCTTTTGTTGATATCTCAGCGGTTTCTGCATCACGTATTTCACCGACCATAATGACATCAGGATCATGCCGCAAAAAATGTCGCAAGATCGTGGCAAAGTTATTGCCCTTCACGTTATTAACCTGAACCTGCTCGATGCCATCAATATCGTATTCAACCGGATCTTCTACGGTCAGGATATGAGGGTTACGTTGTTTTACTTCGTTGAGCAATGCATACATAGTTGTTGACTTACCCGACCCTGTCGGGCCAGTTACCAGAAATAAACCGTGCGGGCGATGTAACATCGACCGTATTGCCGCTAGCTCACTGGCTTGCAACCCTAACTTAACCAGGGATTTAAGCCCTACATCTTTGTCTAAGATACGAATGACAACACTCTCACCACGTACGGTGGGAATAATAGAGATACGTAAATCAATGACTTTTTGCCCACGCACTAAACGTGCATGACCATCTTGCGCTAGTCGACGCTCAGCAATATTCATCTGACCAATAATTTTTATTCGACTCACTAGCGCAGGTAACAATGACTTGTGTAAAGCTCGGGAAAACTGCATTTTTCCATCGATGCGATAATAGACGTTAACGCGGTCGCGCTCTGGACGAACATTAATATCCGATGCCCCTCGAGTCACTGCTTGTAAGACAATAGCATTGAGCAAGCGAACAATCGGTTTTTTCTTGGCCTGTTGCTCTATGACATGAACAGCTTCATTAGCGTTGGCATCTTCAACTGGATCCAATGCCATATCTTCAATGGCTTCTACTTCTTCATGCTCGCTATAAAACTTACTCAGCGCCAAAGCCATATCTTCTGGTGACACCATCACCGCTTCAACACGCTGATTGGTATTAAACCGAAGCGCATCAATACCCTGCTGATCGAGTGGGTTCTCCATTGCCACTATCAACTTGCCATCAATAATTCCCAGAGGAAAGATGTTGTATTGCATAGCAAGATCAGTAGGCACATTTAATCGGGTTTCGGGCGGTACCTCGTAACCTTCAAGTTTAATCAGAGGGATATTGAGCTTCACTGCTAGAGCCGAATTAATTTGCTCAGGGGTCGCCATGCCCATTTCGACCAATATACGGCCAATATGCTTGCCGTTTTCCTTGATTTGCTGAGCTAAGGCGACTTCCAGCTGTTTTTCTGAGATATGACTAGACTTAACCAATACCTCACCGAGGTACATAGCCTGCGGAGATGATTTATTGTCGATAACCTTTGCTAAGTCATCAACATTCTTGACTACATGTTCCGTCATCATCAACATTTAAATAATCTCAGTGTCCATTATATATCTGCGCAATCTGCAATTAGCCCAGCATTTTGACGCTGATCTGATGAACATAGAGTAAACAAAAAAAATCTAAATACAGGTTTTGTCAATTTATTGACATAATTTATAACAAAATTATACGTGAATTCACACAGTTAGTGATATAGCTCCCTATGTATATAGCCAAATAATCATGGCATAGATATCGCATAACACACTACGTAACTTTATGGAGCCACGGACCAATGTCATTACAGCAGCCAATTAGCGATACCATGCGACAGGTAACTGCTGACCAAGCACTTTTTGATCAGCATGCAGAGCAGTCACGGAAGACTGAAGACAAAGCACTTGCCGCACTCTTCCGAATATCAGGGGCATTACAGACCAGCCTTGATATTCATATAGTGATACAAGCCTTCTATGATGGCCTGTTAGATATGTTTGGCTCCAGCTCGCTGGAATACAGCCATAAAGAAAGCAAAATAAACCTTGTTCATGGCATTCTTGGTCGCCATCGCTGCAACTACCAACTGACATTACACGGCAAAACACTAGGCGAAATCACGATTTCTCGGCGCAAACGCTTTACTAAGGCAGAAATTGTCTTGCTCGAAAACTTGCTTTGCACCTTAGTTAATCCATTAAATAATGCGCTGCTATATCAAGAAGCCCTAGCAGCAGCCTTAAGAGACCCACTGACTAATTTAAATAACCGTCGCGCTATGGAAGCCACTTTATCGCGCGAAGTAGAACTGGCAAAACGTTGCCGGTCCACCCTCTCATTAATCACCTTAGATATTGATCATTTTAAAAAGATTAATGATAACTACGGTCATTTAACCGGTGACCAAGTCATTGTTGAAGTTGCCAATGCCTTACAAAGCGCAGTCCGTAGCTGCGACATCGTATTCCGCTACGGTGGCGAAGAATTCGTCGTCATCTTAAGCAATACCGATACACATGGCGCGCACCTTCTTGCCGAACGCGTACGTAAGACGATTGCAGATCAACTCATACCGCATGAAGATGGCGATATTAATATCAGTGCCAGCCTAGGAGTTGCCAGCTTTGAACAACTAGATGACGGTAAAAGCTTGTTTGCAAAAGCAGATGCCGCACTCTATCAGGCTAAGCGTACGGGAAGAAATCGCACAGAGGTTTATGCTAGCGACCTAGAGTCAACAGAAACTGCCGCGGTCAACAAGCCCTCTGCGGCAAAATTGACGAAAACAAAAGTCAGCCGCAGCAAACGTATTTCAAAAACAGAACTCGCAGAAGCCACGGCGCATTAGTAATAATCACAGCAGCAATAAAACAAGCGAAATTGAGAAATAATCGTCATATTTCAACTCAGATTAGTCCGAAAATGACCGCTAAACCAACTATGATCATTAACAAATAGGTTAGGCTATGATTCGCGGCAAATTACTACTAATAATTATCCTTCTTAACGCGTTCGGGTTCATCGCTAGCAGTGCAGTCCTCGCCGATGAAGGTATCTATCGAGACCGTTCCAATATAACCGTACCCAGCACTGGCATGAGCATGGAACAAGTCAAAAATAAATTCGGTCGTGCCGACGCATCATTGCCTAGTATTGGTAATCCACCGATCACTCGTTGGAAATATGATGGTTTCACCGTGTATTTTGAGCATCAACATGTCATTCACAGCGTGATTACTAGCTAGCGAAAAGCTCTCTTGGAAACAAGCGCTTCTACTAGTACGCCTAACATCAGTTTCTACTAAAAAGACAATACCCTTTATCATCTCAACTGTGCCACAATACTTGGCAAACAAAACGAGAAGATAGAGACGTATGATAGTTATTCTCGAGCCTAATCTCAGTACGGATGATCAGCGCTACCGCACAATTGTTGACCACCTTAACAGCTACCCTGGCGTTCTAGTCCGCACGCATGAAGTCAAAGGTCAGCAGCAATCACTCACTGAGATTTATTTGATCGGTGATACCAAGCCTCTACCCATTGACACAATTTCAGCATTACCCGGAGTCGAACATGCTATTCGTGTTTCTGCCGAATACCGCGTACTAGGTCGGCACACCAACGACCTTCGCGGTGCCAACTTTGAATACAACTGTGTCACTTTTGGTCAAGACACACTCAACGTATTTGCTGGCTTATGCGCTGTTGATACACCCGGACACGTCGAAGCCATGATGCGCGCACTACAAGAAAACGGCCAACACTGCACACGTATGGGCGCCTATAAGCCACGTACCAGCCCCTATGCATTCCAAGGCCATGGCGCAAGCTGCCTGCCTTATGTCTTTGAGCTGGCTGGCAAGTACGGTATCAAAGTCATCGCCATGGAAGTCACTCACGAATCACACGTCGAAGAAATTCATCAGGCACTTAATCAGACAGGAAACCCGACTGGCGTCATACTACAAATAGGCACACGTAATACTCAAAACTTTGAATTATTAAAAAGCGTGGGCAGACAAAATGAATACCCCGTACTCTTAAAACGCGGTTTTGGTATTACCTTAGAAGAATCGCTCAACGCTGCAGAATATCTTGCCAGCGAAGGCAATAGCCGCATCGTATTTTGTCTTCGCGGCATGAAGACACATCTGGGCGACCCACATCGTAATTTCGTCGATTTTGCTCATGTCCCTGTAGTGAAACGTCTCACGCGCATGCCTGTTTGTATTGACTGCTCGCATTCAGTCGGCACACGCATCGCCAGCTCAGACGGCATATTAGATATCTCACATGTCACAGCACAAGGCGTTGTTGCTGGCGCAAATATGATCTTAGCTGATTTCCATCCTGCACCAGAAAAAGCTCTCGTCGACGGACCGCAAGCGTTGCTACTAAAAGAACTGCCTTATTTTCTCGAAGACATTGCTATTGCAAGGCAGGCCTATCTCGACAGGGTTAAATTAAATAAAAAATTTTTGGAAAGCAATCACTAGAGTACTCACATGGATGCAGAAACCAAACAATCCTGGTTTCAGTCTTACCCCTTATTAGAGAATATTCAGGATGACGCCTGGATAAAGTGTTTAGATAAAACACAGCGGCATCATAGTAAAGCACACGATATTATTTTCCATGACAACGGCGAATGCCATTGGTATTTTTTCCTACTCAAAGGCTCAATACGCGTACAGAAAAATACAAGCAATGGGCATAGTATCGCTCTTTATCACTTAAAACCGGGTGATACCTGCGAACTCACCACCTTATCTTTATTAGCCAACAAACGTTATGCCGGCGAAGCTATTGCCGAAACCGATAGTGAACTTATCTACATTAGCGCCAAAGTCTTTGCTAAAACATTAGCTAAATCCAGCTGTTTTCAACAGTTTGTCTTTTCCTCACTTGAAAAAGGCGTTAGCGAACTCATTCATTTAATTGAAACCATTGCATTTCATCATATTGACCAACGACTCGCGCATTTTTTACTCAGCGCATGCGACGAAACTAACTGTATTCATGCTACCCATAGCGACATTTCAACAGAACTTGGTACTGCAAGAGAGGTCGTTAGTCGCGTGCTAAAATCATTCGAACATCACCATTATGTCGACCTCCATCGCGGCTGGATTAAATTACTCGATCAGAAAAAATTACATGAAATCGCTAACGAAGAAGCTATGTGATTAAGTCACTGAACTCTCCTACTATTTGCGTTTAAATCAGAACCGAAAGCATCAAACGTAGCGCCCGAGGAAGCTTGGAATATGAAACAGGCATTAGCAAGGCTAGCCGAAGTCCATAACATCGGTCTTATCGATCGAGTCGCTCGTATATTGCTTGGTGCAACGCTGGTAGGAGGCGCCATCACCAGTATTCTGAATAGTAGCGTAGTCACTTGGCAAGTGTATGTCGCTCTATTCGCTATCTACCCGTTAATGACGGGTATGCTTGGCTGGGATCCTGTGTATGCCGTTGGCCATACAAAGACCTGTGATCTGTCGGACCGTAACCGTTGCGGAACCTTCCCATATCAGATCGATGCCATGTTGGGTCACAACCCAATCTCTGACGAGGGTTATGAATACGACCACAGTCTGACTGCTTGTCATCACGAAGACAGCAAACAGACAACAGCATAACGGATCTTCTAGTAAGTCCAAGCAGCGACCCCTCTGACCTCTTTCGAGGTCAGAGGTGGAAGCATAATCACATCCCACCCGGTAAATCCCACCCCCATCCGTAGACACACTATCTATCTAGCTAGAGCTAGCTACACGCTCCCACATTCTAGTCATGTTAGTATTAACACTGTACTCGGGTATTGAGCGCACTATTAATTCGTTAGTTTTAGATCATTTTATGCGTAGAAAAATAGATATAGACAAGACACTAAAAGCCGCCGCCAACCACTGTCAGAACCAAGGCAAACGTCTTACACAACAACGGCAACAAATTCTTTCATTAATATTGTCAGTAGACACACCAATGACGGCGTACCAACTATTAGATTTGCTAAAAACAAATGACCTGCCTAACGCGCAGCCACCTACCATTTACCGTGCCTTAGAATTCTTTAGCGATAGTGGTCTCATTCATCGAATCGAAGCCAATAATACTTATATTGCTTGCGACCATATTCAATGCTCACACGCACATCAACCCACGCAATTTTTATTATGTGACCAATGCGGTTCGGTTGCAGAAACAACACTTAAGCCTGAGCAACTCACTGCCATGGAAGAAAGCGCAAAACAATATGGCTTTCTCATCAATGATCGTAGCTTAGAATTGCATGGCGTCTGCCATGACTGCCAAGAAAGTAATCAGCACCAATAATTTAGAATAGTGATTTAAAACCGTGATTTAGACTAAAAATTGCTTCTTAGCCAATCATATATAGGATGATAACGGTCACTTAGCAAACCGCTAAGCACAGACAAAGCATCATCAAGCTGAGTACGACTTTGAACATTCAAATTGATATGGCCCAACTTTCTGCCCGGCAACACCTCTTTGTCATACCAATAAACCGAAGCATACGGCACAGTCGACCAAAGCGGGTTCCATTCTAAACCCAAGAGATTGATCATGACTGATTTACCAATAATATCTGGCTGACTAATAGGCAAAGCCATCACCGCACGTACATGCAAATCGAATTGGCTTAGCGAAGCACCATCCATTGTCCAATGACCACTATTATGAACCCGTGGCGCCACCTCGTTGATCATCAGCTGATCACCTAAACGAAAACACTCCATGGTCAACACACCAATGTAATCAAGCTCGTCCATCAACTTAGCCAGCATGAATTCTGCTTGGTCTTGATAAGGCTGCAATCGATCAAGAGGTGCCAACGAAGCGAGCAAAATTCCGTCTTGATGCAAATTAAGAGTCAAAGGATAAAAAATAGATTGACCCGAAGCATTGCGCGCACCAATCAACGATACTTCTTCATCAAACGCAATTGCTTGCTCGGCTATAGCATTACCGTGCCAGTCTGCTGGAATATCGTCGTTGTCCGTTGCTCGCAGCCATTGCTGGCCTTTACCGTCATAACCACCAGAACGACGCTTCAATACAATTTTATTACCTAACTTTTCATACAAATCACCAACACTAGTTTGATCGTTAACCAAACACCAAGGTGTATTCGCTAGACCTAAACGGTCAAACAAAGTTTTTTCATTGCAACGATCAGCAATTTCAGTAAACGCTCGACGACTAGAAAAATTTGCATGTTGAAATAACTGGTCGGCAATAGGGTTAGCCGGCCAATGCTCTCGCTCGGCCGTAACACTATCAGCAGAATCTAAGACCGGTGGCTTACCATCACTGTCGATAGCAAGCGGAATCACCTCAATATCGATAGACTCGCCAGCGTGCTTGAGCATGGCCCCGAGCTGGCCATTGCCCAACACCCACAATTTAGGGCCTGTGTGCATAGTTCATAACACAGCGAAGACGACTATTTTTTCGACCGCCAAGGCGTAACGACCATCGTCTACTTAATATCCATAAGAGAGGTACAACGTGCCCTTGGGGTGCAACGTGCCCTTGGGGTGCAACGTAGGCGTGCGGGAAAATAGCCTCTTCCCTTCGAGTTACTCCCCAGATTTGGCCAATCATCGTTGCTCGTCTTTCATTGAGAACCACTAAATTCCATCCTCGCACCTAGCCTGGCCGAATCTGGGGAGTAACACTATGATCTGAACTATGCACACAGGCTCCAACATCAGCAGTCTCGAGGATCCGGTTGCTCTAAAACAGTATCTGTTTGTATGGCGCGAAATTCATCTAAACGGCCAGCGAGATTAACATCATTATTCGCCAACATTTGACAGGCTAACAAACCGGCATTGTAAGCACCGCTTACGCCGATAGCTAAAGTCCCTACCGCAATCCCTTTAGGCATTTGTACAATCGACAAAAGACTATCCATACCATTTAGCGCCTTGCTTTGTACAGGCACACCAAGCACAGGTAAACGCGTCTTAGAGGCAACCATGCCCGGCAAATGCGCGGCGCCACCGGCTCCGGCAATAATGATTTCAAAACCCGCGTCAACCGCACCAGCAGAAAAATCCATCAAACGATCAGGTGTACGATGCGCCGACACCACTTCAACGTGATAGGACACAGACAATTGATCAAGCGCTTCAGCAGCAGCTTGCATAGTAGGCCAATCACTCTTCGATCCCATAATGATCGCGACTTTTGGTTTCATAATTCACTCCACAGCATAAACAAATAATCATGCCACTGATATTGATGAAGCTTTACAAGTAGAAAACCGCTCATTTTACCCTAATAGAGTCGTTTTTTACCAAATAATTGGTTAAATTAACAAATTCGCTTAAAGCGTTTTTGCGCTCCCATATTACGTACAATAGGCAGCCCACTCACCTTATCGAACTAAGTATCAATGGCAGACTTATTTGATCAAGCGAATAATACGCAAACTCAACAACTTAGCGGCAGTGTTTATGCCGTACGCTTTTATTCCGAAGACAGCGGATGGACCGTACTATCGGTCAAAGACAAAGATAACAAAATACACAAAGTCACCGGCATAGGACACGGTATTCATGCCGGGCAAACTGTCGAATGCCAAGGGGCATGGGAGACACATCCAAAATTTGGTCGACAATTTTCAGCATCAGCCATTATTCCAACACAAACAAACTCTACGGATGCATTAGCACACTACCTCAGTAGCGGAGCAGTAGAAGGACTGAGCAAATCTTCAGCCGAAAGACTCATCGACGCCTTCGGTGACAAACTCCCCGACATATTGGAGCACGAGCCTGAACGACTCGAAGCAATTGACGGTATTGGTAGCGCACGCCGTAAAAAAATAGCCGCTAGCTGGGCCAAACAAAAAGAAGTCCGTGACGTTATGATCTTCTTACAGTCTCACGGTATGGGCCCACAACGTGCTGCACATATTCAGCGTCGTTACGGCAACAAAGCCGCGGCAATCATTAATGAAAACCCCTACCGCCTTGCCCAAGACTTCAAAGGTATAGGTTTTCAATTGGCCGACACAACGGCACGCAGCTTAGATATCGAAGCAGACAACCCAAAACGTATCATCGCCGGCTTACATCACGTGCTACAAACACAAAGCGCATGGGGACATTGTGCGATACCCGAACAGCAGCTGATTCGCGATGGCATCAAACTACTAAAACTTAATATTGATGCAATCTCTTCAGGTTTAGAGCAAGCTATTAATAGCAATCAATTACAGTTAGATATCATCAATGATGAGAGACTCATTTATCTCCCTACTTTACGTGATGCTGAAATTGACGTTGCAAAAAGGCTCACCAAACTCACCGAAGGAAAATTACCCTGGAAGCCATTCAATATAGAAGAGTCCTTACAAAAAATTGAATCAAAACTCGGTGTCAAGCTTTCGGGCTCACAGCGAAGCGCAGCCATCGACATGGCAAATCACAAAGTATGTATTTTGACTGGCGGGCCTGGTAGCGGTAAAACAACTTTGGCAAAAACCGTGCTGTCCATGTTAAAAACAAAAGTCGAAAGCATCGTCTTATGCGCGCCCACAGGCCGTGCAGCACGGCGACTGTCCGAAGCCACCGGACGTAGCGCCACCACCATACACCGCCTATTAAAAGGCATGCCAGGCATGGGCTTTACACATGATGAAAACAATCCCATTGATGCTGATTTAATTCTCTGCGATGAAATGTCGATGGTTGATATCGAGCTCACCAACGCCCTACTAAAATCTATACCCGATGAAGCCATCGTCATTTTCGTCGGCGACGCTGATCAGCTACCAAGCGTAGGGCCTGGCAAAGTACTAATGGATATCATTAATTCAGATACCGTCCCAGTGGTCAGGCTCACTGAAATTCATCGTCAAGCACAAAACAGTAGCATCGTCACCAACGCCCACCGCGTTAATCATGGGCAAATGCCTATATCAAACAATAATGCTGACGAAGACTTTCATTTTATTGTCGAAAACAACGCAAACTTAATTTCTCAACGTTTGCAGCACCTCGTCTGCGAAGAACTACCAGAACGTTATAACCTAGACCCACTCAGCGATATCCAAGTCTTATCACCTATGCGCAAGGGCATGCTTGGCATAAACGAATTAAACAAACAATTGCAAAATAAACTTAATCCTAATTTTGATAAAGATAATCCCAACTTTCTCAAGCAAGGTGATACACACTTATCTGTTGGCGATAGAGTCGTACAAATATCCAATAATTATGAAAAATTAGTCTTTAATGGTGACAATGGCATTATTGTCGCGCTAAACAAAAAAAAGAAAACACTCATCGCATCAATAGAAGGTGTAGAAGTGGAGTATAGCTTTAACGAAGCCAGTGAGCTTATGCTTTCCTACGCACTAACCATTCATAAATCACAAGGCAGCGAATACAAAGCGGTCGTGATTCCTATCACCAAAGAACACTCTATATTACTCAACAAAAGACTCATTTATACAGCAATCACACGCGGCAAACAGTTGGTTGTTTTAATTGGACAAGAAGACGCCTTAAGAACAGCGATCAATAGCAGTCGTGGAGACCAACGAACCACAGCGCTACAACACAGGCTACAGAAAATAAATAACTAACTAATATATGTAATTATTGGCCACTTTTCGCATTCACAGTCTCTTGATGTCGCTGCTTATCGAGATCAACTTTTTTGTTGTACCGGCTTACCGAATAAAAACCCAACAATATCGTCACCGACCAAACAAAAAAGTCGCAAACCCAACCATTACCACAGCAATTGTAAAAGTGATAGCTGCAGCCACACTTGAATAAAACGAACCTAAATACGAGCCAACTTCATCTACGAGAAAATTTTCTGTCTCTTGTAACTTAGTAACAGATAAACCAACACGATCAACACTGCCGACAATAAATGTCGCCGTACGCTAGAAAACCATTAGATAAAATTAATACTACAATGGTATTAGCGATCAATTTTATTCTATACCGTACCATCGATAAAACACTCTACAAAAAGCACGTCAACATATTCAAATTGCACACCCGTCATCGTTACAACCTTCACCCGTTGCATCACTATCAACTGCGGACTTATTGTCTATGTGGGAGTCATTAACCAGGGCGGAAATTTCTGCTCCGACTTGTAGATCTTCAGGTCGACCAAAATAATTAGAGCGCAGCATTCCATCGCGATCAATCAATATTAACGTTGGCGTGCCACGCATTTGATAACGAGCCATAGTCACGGGAGCACCACCACCCTCACTCGCCATATCTACACCGACCGGAAATTTCACTCGGTACTCATATAAAAATGCTTCGAGTGATGTCGGCGTCATCGCGTCATGGTGCTCAAACACCGTATGCATACCAATGACTGCGACATCATCTTTGGAGAAATAATCATAGAGTTTTTGTGCTTGCGGTATGCCATGACTGACACAACCCGGGCATAACATCTGAAAAGCATGAAGCACTACTACTTTTCCACGTAGCTGCGCTAAAGTAATCGGTGTTGCGGTATTAAACCACTGACTAATGCTCCACTCCGGAGCCTGATAAATAACAGCACTCATATTTCTTCCCCGTCACATATATTATTTATGTCCTACGATGCGGTATTTATTCTATGCTTTGCCAGTGAAGATCAATCTCTTCCAAGCCTTTAACCAACAACTGAAAAGCATAATCCACTGACTCATAATTATCACCTTTGACACCCAAGTCCACCCAGCATTCTTTCTTCTTGAGCCTTGGCAAACTAAATACTTTTACCTCTGGGCATTGTTCTAAAATAGATTCCATCAGTGGAATTAAATCGCTTTCGCGCGCACCACTTATTCTGACAGCATGTTCAAGCTGTGGCTTATTTTCCAGATGTGCGTATTCATTTTCCAACACCCATTTAATCATTGGGGTTGCCATTTTTGGAAAGCCTGGCACGCAGTGAATACAATCGATGCTAAAACCAGGAATTTGATTAATTGGATTGGGTATTAAACGCGCACCAGTCGGGAATTCAATCATTCGCTGTCGCGCAGGCGTAATATCTGAACTTTCGAACCGCTGACGCAGTATATTTAAACCTTCAGCATGGGGAATCAACGCTCGCTCACTCGCTTGAGCAACGGCATGGCGCGTCAGATCGTCTGGTGTGCCGCCTATCCCACCGCAACTAAAAACAATATCGCCTGATTCCAAGGCATTACGATATGAGCGGGTTAATTGCGATACATCGTCAGCGAGTATTTGGCACCAGGACAATCGTAAACCACGCTCTGCTAACAAGCTCACAACATTAGCAAAATGTTTGTCACTGCGACGACCACTTAAGATTTCATCGCCAACTATGATGAGACCTATTTCCATAGCACAAGGCTCTACTGTGAAAAATCCACTCTACGACCAACGATAGGCATAGGCTCTGAACGGCCATATTGATAAACCACCTCACCATTTACAATCGTGGTATCAACTGAAGTCCTAAAGCTATCACCCTCGAAAGGAGACCAACCGCATTTATATAAGACATTGTCTGCAGTGACGAGTTGCGGTCTTTCTGTATCAATCAAAACTAGGTCAGCCCAATAGCCTTCGCGGATATAACCACGATCTACAACGTTAAAACGCTTAGCAACATTATGGCTGGTCTTTTCTACAATGGTTTCAATTGTTAGCAAACCATCGCTATAAAGCTCAAACAATATCGGCAGCGCATGCTGCACTAAAGGCAAGCCTGCGGGAGCCTGCATAAATGGCCATGCCTTTTCTTCGGCCAAATGTGGTGCATGATCTGTTGCGATGACATCAACCACATCATTATTAACCGCCGCCAACAATGCTGCTCTATCCTCTGTGCGTTTGATAGCAGGATTACATTTAATGCCGTTACCTTTTGCCTCATAGTCTTCTTCAGACAAAAACAAATGATGAACGCAGACTTCTAATGAAATTTGTTTATCAGCCACATCACCCGGCGCAAACAACTCTAGTTCTTTCGCTGTCGTAAGATGCAAAACATGTAATTTAGTACCAAAACGTTTAGCCAGTGATACCGCCAATGACGACGATAAATAACACGCTTCTTCAGAACGTATTTTCGGATGCATCGCAATCGGCACATCATCACCATATTGCTGACGTGCTAATTCTTCATTACGTAATATGGTCGGCGTATCTTCACAATGCGTGGCCACCAATATCGGCGCATCGGCAAATATGCCTTCCAATGTCTCGACGTTATCGACCAACATACTCCCGGTCGAAGCGCCCATAAATATCTTTACGCCACAGGCCTTATTCTTTGGTAAGCGCTGTATATCCTCAAGATTGTCATTAGTCGCGCCAAGATAAAAAGCAAAATTGGCCGCTGCACGCCCATCTGCCCGCACATATTTATCTTCTAATGCTTGCAAGTTGATCGTTGGCGGATTGACATTAGGCATTTCCATGAACGTGGTAATGCCGCCTGCAACAGCTGCCCGTGACTCAGTCGCCATATCGCCTTTTTGAGTCAATCCAGGCTCACGAAAATGAACCTGACCATCGATCATACCTGGCATTAACAACTTGCCTTTGGCATCAATCACCGTATCTGCCTGGCGATGCGTCAGTGCCGCACCTATTTCTTCGATCCGACCATCACGGCAATAGACATCAGCTGGGAATTTCTCCCCCTCGTTGACTACTGTAGCATTAACAATTAACAACGAACTCATTTCTATACTCCCAAACTCCAGCAACCGCCAATACCAGCAAACGTGGCGCTGATATACCTAGTTCTATACTATACTATATCGTTTTTTGAAGGGTTGACCGTGACCAAAAACTCAGCGCCTACGCAGAAAATTTCTTTCAAGCAGTTAGAACGCGCCCAATGTGGCGATAGCATCAGCTTGAACGTCTGCTTAGCTAGCCTCAAATACAATAGTGACGGCCTCATACCGGCTATCGCTCAGCAGCATGATAGCGGCGAAGTCTTAATGATGGCCTGGATGAATCAAGCTGCCATCGAAGAAACCCTAAGAACGGGTCAAGTCTGCTACTGGTCGCGTTCACGTCAAGACTATTGGCGCAAAGGCGAAAAGTCTGGCAACTGGCAAACGTTAAAATCGATGAAAATTGACTGTGATGGTGACACATTGCTACTAAGCGTAGACCAACAAGGCCCCGCTTGCCACACAGCGCGACGTCACTGCTTTTATCTCGTCGTCGATAACAATAAGGTTGCGATCAATGATGCCCCCATGGTCGACCCCGATTCCCTTTATAAATAACACGAATCCAATAATTACATAAATATGTCATTACAACTGCACAACACCCTACACGGAAAAAAAGAAGTCTTTGAACCTCTCAATCCTAGTCGAGTCACCATGTACGTCTGCGGCCCAACGGTTTATAACTATATTCACATTGGCAATGCTCGGCCCGCTGTCGTATTTGATGTATTAAATCGCGTTTTAAAACAGCATTACCCTAACGTAATTTATGCACGCAACATCACCGACATCGATGATAAAATTATTGCCGCAGCACAAGAGAATAGTGAAGACATAGCAGTTCTTGCCAAACGCTTTAGCGATGCTTATCACGATGACTTAAAAGCACTCTATAACGAAGAACCCACTTTAGAGCCTCTAGCGACCGACAACATCGACGAAATGATCTCCATGATTGAGTCCTTGATTGAACGTGGTCATGCCTATGAAGCTGAAGGCCATGTGCTCTTTCATATTCCTTCCAATGATAACTATGGCGCACTATCAAAACGCTCCTTGGACGATATGATTGCCGGGGCCCGTGTTGAAGTCGCTCCCTATAAGAAACATCCAGCCGACTTTATCATGTGGAAACCCTCTGATGATAATGTACCTGGCTGGGATAGCCCTTGGGGTCGTGGCCGACCTGGTTGGCATATCGAATGCTCAGCAATGATTCGTAAACATCTCGGTGGCACTATCGACATTCATGGTGGCGGACAAGACCTCACCTTCCCGCATCATGAAAATGAATTAGCCCAAGGTAGCTGCTGTGCGGACAACGAGCAATATGCCCGCTATTGGGTACATAATGGCTACATCACCATCGACGAAGAAAAAATGTCGAAATCGATCGGCAATGTGCGCCAAGTTCACGCATTGCTAAAAGATCATGACGGTGAAGTTCTGCGCCTAGCATTGCTTTCGACACATTATCGCTCTCCGCTAAATTGGTCAGAAGATTTAATTGTCCAGGCACGCAACCGACTCGACTCTATTTATCAAGCTCTGCGTAGCTGTGATCATGAGGCCGCCGATATCACTGCTATCGACGCAAAGGTACAAGACGCTTTAGAAGATGATCTCAACACACCGTTAGCGATTAGCGCCCTCCATGAATGCGCGCGCCAACTCAACAAATCGACTGACTTAAAAGAAAAAACCGAACTCAAAGCAAAAATCATTAACAGCGGTTATCTTTTGGGTTTGCTACAACGTGATGCAGATGTGTATTTTAAAGGATCAAGCCCTGATAATGGTTTAGACGAAACAACCATTAATAATTTACTAGCCGAACGTGATGCTGCCAAACTAGCAAAAAACTATGCGCGTGCTGATGAGATACGCAATGAACTTACTGCAGCCAATATCGAATTAGAAGATACCAAAGACGGGACACGCTGGCGTTACGCCAGCTAAATAGACATCCATCATATCTTACAACGATATGGCAAACAAAAACCATGCTGCAATTAAATGGATATTGATTATATTTTTAACGCATAGTAGGGTTGCTTCCAATGCGTATCCACACTCTACAACATGTCCCGTTCGAAGGACTCGCTTATATAGGCAATTGGCTAGAACAATCCGAGCATCAAGTTAGCACGACATATTTTTATCAAGATAGCCATTTACCACAACCTGACGAATTTGATGTGCTCATTGTCATGGGCGGCCCCATGGGCATCTATGACGACCAGCAATATCCGTGGTTACAACTAGAACGAAAATTCATTAAACAAACTATAGAAGATGGAAAACCCGTACTTGGCGTTTGTCTAGGCTCACAGTTCATTGCTGACGCACTAGGCTCAAAAGTCTATGCACATACACAAAAGGAAATTGGCTGGTTTAACTTAGATAAAACAGATAAAGCCAACGACAGTGTCTTTGGAAAACACTTGCCTCAGCAATTCACCGCGCTTCACTGGCATAGTGATACCTTTGACCTACCTGATACGGCAACACCATTGTTAACGAGTGAAGCTTGTAAGAACCAGGCATTTAGTTTTGAAGATCGCGTGCTTGCACTGCAGTTTCATTTAGAAATGACACCTACAAGCACAGATAATATTGTTAAGTTTTGCGCAGACGAATTAACCGATGGTCGTTATACTCAAGACGGTAGCACTATTACTAAGACTACTGGGTATTACGCTACTTCAAATACCTTAATGAAAAAATTGCTTGGGCAGTTAGTCAGCCAGGCTCAGTAGACCTTTCATTTTTTTCTTGCCGACAAGCAAGTCTTGCAAGGTATATCTATCTAATACCTCCATAAAACCACGCATAGCCTCTTGCAGCACACCACGCAAACGACACGAAGGGCTAATTGCACAAGTATTGCTATCAGAAAAGCACTCCACCAAAGCTAAATTTTCAAAACGCCTAACCACATCACCAACATTAATCTCATCAGGCGAGCTAGCAAGCCGAATACCACCACCCTTTCCGCGCACCGTTACAATCAAGCCTTGCGCACCAAGTTGGTGTACGACTTTAACCAAATGATTGCGTGATATTCCATAGCTATCTGATATTTCAGTAATAGTAGAAAGCCCCTCTCTACGTAAACCCAAGTAAATAAGGGTACGAAGTGAATAGTCAGTGTATTGAGTTAGCTGCATTTACCTTTCGCGCCAATTTTTAAAATATTTATATGACAATGCCGAATTAGGCCCTACATGCCCCTACAGTTCAATGCTACCACTAAAGCCTCTTTGAATATATATTTTAGCCGCACCACAATCGACTATTTCATACATTTTACATCAGTTTAAACTTGACTTACATTAAGATATATATATTATCTATTTTTAATAGATATATAATTTAGCTCTTTTATTTTGAGTTTTAATTTGTTTTATTTTAATGAAAAAAAAATTTCAAAGTAGTTACAAATGAGCGCATCCATGAAATTCATTATCAACCAATAACATAACTAAAATAGTCTTTACAACCATACAACGAGGCATTCGGTATGTTTAAAGAAAAAAACACAATTGAGAGTTTTCCCCTTCTTCTCGCAATCACTGCGATGTTAGCATTTATGTCATTGATGCTGATGTCTTCCCTAGCGCAAGCTAGTGATGGACACCATAAAGATAAGCATTTCAGCCACACCATAATAAAAAAAGAGGGAAAAACTATTCATCAAATCACCATGACCGCAATGGAAAATGAAGTCGAAGTCGATAACGCGGGCAAAGTAAAGTATGCGGCAATGACCTTTGGTGGCACCATGCCTGGCCCTGTTGTACGCGTAACTCAAGGCGATATCATTGAGTTCACTTTAATCAACCCAGCAACGAATGCCTTCCCCCATTCTATGGACTTCCATGCAGCTGTGGTCGATGTGCTAGATGAATTTGGTGCTGCCAACCCAGGCGAAACCAAGAAATTTACTTTTGAAGCTCGCTATGCGGGTTTATTTATGTATCACTGTGGCGCAAGTCCCATGCCTATGCATATTTCTCGCGGTATGTTTGGCGTCATTATGGTTGATCCTAAAGAAGGCTTTACCAAAAGCTACCCTAAACCAGATCGCGAATACTTCCTTGTGCAATCACAGTTTTGGCCTGATCCTTTAAATGTTGAAGGTATGATGGAAAATACTGGCTGGACTCAGACCTTGATTAACGGTAAAGCCTTTCATTACACACCGGTACATGACCCAGCTTCTAAGCTAGTATTAGAAGCTAAACCTGGCGAGTTAGTACGCCTACACTATGTTAATGCCAATATTAACAACGTCGCTAGCATGCACCCAATTGCTGGCATATGGGATCGTGTCTATGTTAATGGCAGCCCTAAAAACATTATGTACGATATGCAGACCCACTTAGTGCCTGTTTCTGGCTCAGCCAGTTACGACATTGTTTCACCGGCTGATCGTCCTACTAACAATGCCATTGTTGATCACAATATGAGTTCAGCCATGCGTGGGGCAATCACTATTTTAATGAATAAGCCTGATGCCAATCCAGAACTTGGTCGTGGCAACCCAGAAAATATGTTGTTACGTGTGAAAAATTAGCACCTCTCACTTAAGTCACAACGCCACATGGCAGCACCCCCGATGTATACTATCGAGGGTGCTTTTTGCCTACTAAATAATTTAATTATTAAAAATATTCGGCCCAGTTACTTTGACATCACCCACTCAATACGGAAATAGTGATAGCTCTTTTCTTGCTGCCGGCGGCATCGAAGGTATTCGAAGGCTTGTCGAAAATTTCTATCATAAAATGGACACCTTAGCATTCGCCAAAACAATCCGCGGTATGCACCCAGATGATCTCACTTCATCTATTGATAAATTATCCTTGTTTCTTTGTGGTTGGCTAGGCGGCCCTCGTCTGTATAAAGAAAAATATGGCGCGGTTAATATCCCTAAAATTCATGCGCCCTTTCCTATCGATGATCCTGATGCGCGAGCATGGCTGGAATGTATGCGCCTTGCCATCAGTGAACAAGACTATCAAGCTGACTTCTGCGTCTATTTAAACGAACAACTACGCACCCCCGCTAGCCGCATTTTGGCTTATCAACATAAACAAGATTAAACCAAAACTCCACATCGCCTCATTGAGGCTGTCAAACTAATCAATTTATCAACCATCGCAGCCTTGACGAACTGCTACCATGCTAGAAAACTATTCATTGTTCTATATGAAACAAAATGTTACGCCTAGCTGATTTATCAGAGTCACAGTAACCGTTACACTAGCTATCAATTCAGGGAGCTTTAATGCAGGCATTACTTCAAAACGAGTTACTTAACCATCCCGTAATAGAAGCGGGAATTGTACCTTTCGTCATCGCCTTGATCGCTGGAGCGATATTGCCAAAACGTTATGCCTGGTGGTCAACAATTGTTTTTACAATCGCTTATTTTATTGCTGCATGGCTTATTCTAGACGGCAGACTGACACCACTTAGCAGCTCACGTAAATTGGTTATTCTTGGCATGGGTGCTGTTATCGTTGGTGTTATCTTTCACCTCAGCTGCTCTGCTGCCACCCTACAAAGAATTTTGATTACTCTTGCCGTTATAGCCGTAGGCTGGTTGATTTGGCCAAGGTTAATACGTCTTGATATTACACAGCAGTTAATTATGGGCGGCGGAGCAGCTATCTATGCGATATGGTTAACTTTCGCCTTTCATCAACTACGTGACGAAGATATCGCAAGCAGTATTTCAGCGACAATACTGGGGTTCGCTACCGGTCTTTGTGCTTTGGTCGGGGCGTCATCCCTACTCGGCGAACTCGGGATCGCTATTGGCGCCAGCGCCGCTGCCATCTCTCTGTATGGCCTAAGCAGGCGAATCGATCATAGTGCCGGCTTTTACTTTTCCGTATCAGTTTTATGCGCGCTGATTGGCATCGCTTCTGTTTTATACGCCAAGGTGCCTTGGCATGTATTAATTGCCTTAGCAAGCATTCCACTCGCCGCCATGTTATTCGAATGGCGCTATAAAAACGGTTTGCTACGCATTATCAAATTAAGTATTTTGCTTCTAATTCCTGCAGGTATCGCTGTATTCCTAACCGAGCAGGCTGCCGGCCCAATTCCCTTTTAAATATTATTCATTTTTTAACCTCTCACTTAACCATGAAAAGGAGTACATCATGCTAAGAGAAATTATTATTAGCAGCACGCTAATTCTTCCCATAATCACTATTGCTGCACCGGTAACGTACACGATAGACCCAACACATACCTACCCACATTTTGCTATTGACCATCTTGGGTTTTCAACCATGCATGGTCGTTTTAACAAAACCGAAGGTAGCATTGTTATTGATCAGGAAGCCAAAACAGGTTCCGTAAAGATCATTATCGATGCTGAATCTGTCGATACTGGTCATAAAAAACGCGATGATCATTTACGCTCACCTGACTTTCTTAATGCAGCGGAATTTCCTGAAATCACTTATGAATCAACGAAAGTCAGCATTAATGGGAATACTGCTACGGTAGAAGGAGAGCTGACTATTGCCGGCACAAGCAAAGCAGTAACATTAAATGTCAGCAAAATTAGCTGCGGAGTTCATCCTTTTAACAAAAAGGAAGTGTGTGGTTTCGACGCATCAGCAACGATCAGTCGAGCTGATTTTGGCATTACCTATGGTAGCCCAGCAATTGGTGACTCAATGACACTTACTTTTGAAGTAGAAGGCATCAAATAAACCCATAGACAGGGCACTTTGTTGGCGTAAAAACATCAGCCTCAATGAAGTGCCCTGCCCCTATTTAATTGGGTTTAATCAGATTGAAATGGACCTATTCACTTAAGCCTATTTTGTTTTCTGCAGGACTCAACTTACCACGCTTAGTTTTACCAATACCCTGCCTTTTGCTAAAAATTTCTTTATGCGTTGGATAATGCTCAAACAAATTCACTGTTACCTGCCCCAATTCTTCTGGCTTAGCACACTCAAAAATATAATAAGCATCAAACTCTGCAAGCGCCGCATTGTCTGCTTTCGCCTTACCATCGATATTTGATATATTAACTTCAGACACCACAGCTACACACTCCGCTTCAGCCGAAAATGTCAGCGCATTATTCGCCTCAGCAAGCCATGTCGACGCACTATCAAATTCCGCTTGCTGCGCAGAATCGCTAGGCTCACCTTCAAAAGACACCATATTCACCGTCGGAATATACAATTCCACCTCAACACTGCTACCACTAACGGAAACAATCACGCGTGCATGCCCTTTTGTTAGCAAAATATCATCCACTTTATGATCACTGACATGATGCGCTACCGATACATTAGAAAGTACAAGTGAAGTGAAAGCGAGAATAGAAACTAACGGCTTAAACATTGATAACTCCAAATAATTAATAATTTTCTAAACTAAAAATGGTGAATATAGGCACAGAGAAATAGATTAAGAAAACTTAGCTCAACACGCTTGAACCCATGCTTAATATATAATAGATAGTATGTAAAACAGATCACGCTTCAAGAGTAAAGTTCACCGTAGTGCCAATGCCGTGCTTACTGTTAATCGACAGTTCACCACCGTGGGCCTCAACAATCAAGCGACATAAATATAAACCCAGGCCATAACCACCAGTTTGACGTGCTCGAGCACTGTCAACACGATAAAATGGCTCAGTAAGCTTATCGATATGCTCGGGTGATATCCCCATACCATGATCTCTGACGCTCAATGTGATTTTTTTATCTAAACGAGATATTTGTATTTCTGGAGGGGCACCATCATCAGAGGTATAGCGTAAAGCATTCGATATTAAGTTCCTCAGCAATAATTTAATTCGCTTAGCATCAAGGTTCAATTTAACCGAGTTCAATTTATTATCAAATAAAATATTCTCACCCGCAAAACTTTCAACCAATACTTCCTCAACCAGCATTGATAAGTCGCATATCGCCAAGTCTAAAGAACGGTGCGATGTATTGAGCCGCTCGCTTTCTAATAACTCACTGATCATTGCTTCCATCTCAGTCAGATCACTATCAAGCGCTTCTTTATAGGGTGAATCATCTAACAGCGCGACATTGACTTTAGCTCGAGTAATAGGTGAGCGCAATTCATGACTCACACCCAGCATTAACTGTCGTTTCGCATCAAGCATATTTTTGATATCGCTGGCCATGGTATTAATCCGCTCTACCAACATGCCTAAATCATCATTGCGCCGGACTGGAATATGGTGATCAAAATTACCTTCACTGTAATTTGCCACACCTATTTGAATATCTGACACTGGATTAAACAACCATCGAATAATTCGGTAGCATAAATAGATTAGCAGTATAACCAAACCAGCGGTTATCAATACGGCCGTGATACTTTCAACGAATTTAGGGCGCTCAGGCATCAGCAAAAATAATTGATGGTTTTGGCTTGTCGTTTTCAAAATAAATCTATTTTTAAAACGAGTCACTTCCACAGCCTTGCCGCCATGCCGCTTGTGTGTATGAAAGTTCAATGATTTAAAATCGATAGATTTCTCTAAACTGGTCCATCTATCATTCTTACCCACGATAGCAATATCTATAGGTAGGTTGTCTGTTAACTGCTGCGCCTTTTCAACCGAAGGGGGGTTACCGATCTCTTTTCTTATATAACCAAGATATTGCGCAACATGAGGCCGGATATTCTCTTTAAATTGACTATCTAGAGCAAAACCCACAGCCAATTTTAGTGTAACCAATATAGTAATTGTAAATAGCGTAAACAATATAACCAAACGAAAACTCAATGAGCGAGTGAGTTTTGCCCAAACACTATTACTGACCACCTCTTCTCTCAAAATACTCATTGGCGAACACCATTAAAGGTATATCCCACACCCCTAATAGTCTCTATATAATCTAGGGGTTTTAGCTTACTACGTAAGCGACTGACTAAAATGTCTACCGCGCGTGTCAAAATATCAACATCCATACCACGCAACTGATTTAATATTTCATCTCGATGAAATTTTTTACCTGGCTCTTTAGCAAACATAAGCAGCAACTCATATTCATTCCCTGTGAGCTTGAGTATTTCACCCTGCACTATTACATTGCGTCTTTGCGTATCTATCTCTAGACCATCAAAATGAAAAACAAGATCGTCTTTACCATCGTTAGCGGGCGATCTCTTAATAATGTTTTGTAATCTTGCCGCCAACTCCCTAGGTTCAAAAGGTTTTGGCAAATAGTCATCTGCACCTAGCTCAAGTCCAACTACACGATCCATCACATCACCTCGCGCAGTCAGCATGATAATCGGTATGGAACTAAATTTACGGATCTCCTTACAGACTTCAAAACCATCCATACTCGGCAGCATCACATCAAGTATGACCGCATCAAAATTATCATCCTTGAGTCGTACCAAACCCTCTTGTGGATGACTATCTGCCGACAAGGCGAAATCAAAACGAGACAAATACTCTGTCAGTGGAGCAACCAGAGCTTCATCATCGTCGATTAGTAGTATTTTATGCATAAAATGACATTGCAACCTTATGGTTTTCGCACAACAACAAACCCGCCAAATGAAGGCGGGCCTGTCTTTGCTAATATACGGATAATACCGAATTTATCGCTTAGCTGGAGCGCTCGCCACTATGATGTCCTTTACCACCGTGGCCATGACCCATTTTACGTTCAATGAACTTCACAGCTTTAGCACGCTGCTCAGGGTTTAGACTATCCGTGAATTCTGCTATAGCATCAATCAAATCAGGCGCTTGGCTCTCCACCACACCAGCCTTGTTTTGCGCCTTGCTTACCATCAATGCCAATGCTTTTTCTCGATCAAATTGTGGCGCATTTAATAATTCAGCAAGCTCAGACTTAGCCTCTTTCTTACCTTTGAACATGGCTTGACGAAACTCTTTAAATTCCACCATTAATTCATCTAATTCAGCCGCTTGGCTTTCATTTAGATCAAGCTTATTACTAATACGTTTAGCAACATGACCATTGTGACAATTGCCACCTTTTTTCCAGCCACCATCAGCAAGCACGACCACACTGCCTGCACCTAATAATGACAAACTCACCACTGATATTGCAGCAATCTTTTTGATATTCATGATTTATTCCTGTTTTTGAAAAACAGGTTTAGAGTAACCACTAACGTTCAACAAAGCTTTGCAGTACGGTAACAGTGTGTATCGATTTGTAACATGCAATATACGGTTTCAATAATAAACCTATAGCTAGCCTAGCGATTGATAACAAAGATACATATTAACGTTAGTGCAGTGTTTTTCTAGCCAGGGTAAAGACGTACTATCTGTGTAGATATTTATTGCCTGTAAGCAAGATTACTTGCTGTGCTCGCCCTTTGGGCCATCTATACCCTTTATTGAAAATAAATGGCGAAGAGAGAGGGATTCAAACCCTCGATGGTATTCGATATACCTTAGACCAATCAAACGCTCCACGAATAAGGAAAACAAAGTGTCAGCTTAGACTCAAGTTACAAGCGTACCAGGATAAGGCAAAATGAGATTGGATAAATAATTATTATCATCATTTAAAAACAGACGCTGACCGACAAGGAGAGCAATTGTCCGCAATAGGCACGGTGCGCTGCCCACGCTGTTTGTGGGCTTGTGCAACGGGACTATTGCGCATGATTACATTATGTTTCTTGCCCGGCTAAAGCCCCCTGCAAGGAGGACGGGGGGTGACCTAGATTGACTAACGCTCGCGTTAGCGCGCGTAATTTTATTTGTTTTTATCTCACTATCAGTTCAGGGGCGTTAGCCTCTGTGACACCTCATGGGTTCATCTCAATTTAACGAAGGCAGCTAAATAAAAATGGCACAATGCGGCCTGGCACCGCGCTTGCCTGGCTGCAAGTGGGTTGATGACTGGAAGATGGTGCAAGCGCCGTGATAGGCGGTCAGATGTTACTGATGCAAGGTTTCAATCGCATGTTTAGGATCATCATTAAGCAAACGCAATAAAACTTTCGCTGGGCCAGTCGGATGTCGTCGTCCTTGTTCCCAGTTCTCTAAGGTGCGTTTGCTGACACCAATCAATAAGGCAAAGTTTGATTGCGATAAACCGGTCTTTTCTCGTATCGCTTTGATTTCAGGTTCGGGAAAATGGATGGCTCGCGCTGGCTTTTTCTTGCCTTGCGCAATCTGATCCATCTCTTTCACACTACCTAATAGTTCAGTAAACATTTTATTATCCATCCGACCATCTCTCTACTATGTCTTTCAATATTACGACCTGATCTGGGCTTAAATCTGTTTGACGTGATTTCTTATAAACATACAGCATACGGATTTGATCGGCCGATACTGCCCAGTAATAAATCACGCGTACTCCGCCACTCTTACCACTGCCTTCTAATTTCCAACGCACCTTACGCAATCCACCACTGCCTTTGATTAAATCCCCCATCTCAGGGCGGGTGATCAAGGCTTCTTGTAGCTTGCGATAGTCGTCGTCATTCATTAACTCTTGAATAAGGCGACTAAAAACGGTGGTTTCAATAATCAGCATTTTTCACAATATACGCCATTGGCGTATGGTGTCAACTTAATCATTGGGCTTTTCTGCCTTGCAATCACTGGGATGTGTCGCCTGATGTATCGCCTTGAGCTTATCAATGCTGATTTGAGTGTAAATCTGTGTCGTACTCAGATCTTCATGGCCCAGCAGTTGCTGGATAAAACGGATATCAGCACCATTCTCTAACATGTGCGTCGCACAGGCATGGCGAAATAAATGACACGAGCCTGGCGTGGTAATGCCTGCTTTTTAAGATAGCGTTTTACGAGATTACTTAAGGGATCGCCTTGAAATCCTTCACCATAGTCTGTCAAAAAGAGGGCACCCTTATCTGGCTCCATCACTAATTCAGCTCTCGCTTCATCTTGATACTTCATTATCCAGGATAAGGCTTTATCGCCTATCGGGATAAATCGGTCTTTTTGGTTTTTACCCTGGCGTATTCAGATCACCCCGCGCCGATGATCAATATCATAAATCGTTAGGTTCACTAACTCCATTCTTCTCATGCCGGTGCTGTATAAGGTTTCGATCATGGCTCTGTCTCTGACACCTGAGACGGTGGTGATATCGATGCTGTTTAAGACATCGTTAATTTCGTCTTGATGTAAGATCGCTTTCGGTAAGCGCTTAGGCTTCTTGGGTATTTCTAATTCACTGGCGGGGTTGTAGAGAATATGGTTCTCTTTGGCCAGATAACGAAAGAAGGTCTTCAGTGGCGTTAACAGGGTGTGCTGGGAGCCGGTACTGAGCGGGTCACCATTGCTTTTACGGGTGTAATACAAATGGCGTTTGTAACGCTCTAAAATCGGTTTGGTGATGTCTTGTGGCTGCTGTAATTCTCTTTCTTCACACCAGACATAAACCGTCTTAAGGCAGACTCTCGGCATTTTAATGTATCTGGGCTGCACGTCGTTTCGGTATCATTGAGGAATGCGCGATAGTAATGATAAAACCCGTTATGCGCTAGCGCTTTACTGATGGTTTGTCGTACTTGGTTGGCTATACGGGTATTGCGCTTTTTACGTAGCGGCATCTTAGTTAACAGCAATGATTGTCTGTGTGTACGATGAGGCGCTATCGCTACCCTTAATATATCCATTTTGAGCGCCGTACTATTCAATGTGCTTAAAGCCGCATTATCACTACTCATAGGGGCAATATCACAGGGGCGCTTTACCCCCGTATCCGCCCCGTTTTGCGGCCGTTTCGCCCACGTACACTTCAAGCTGCCCCCTTTATCCGTTTATCCACTTTGTATCTTAAAACTGTTTCGTCTGCTCGCTTAAATATTCGGTGGCGCTAATTTGACATTGTCAATAGACATAGAGCAAGCCGGGCTGTTATGCCCATCCGCTGATTTCACAATATGCAGCTTGACGAGTAATTCTTTTCCTTTATATTTCACAACCCTCTCAATATCGATCGATTTCGGTTTCCAATTCTTTACAGAAAAGATGACTTGACCATCAATATAAACATCAATCCAAACATATGCCAGCATATTGTATTTCACTACAACCTTCACTTCTCCCTCATCAGCATTAAATATCCATTGCCGAGATAATCGATATAGAAAAAGAAAAGCCAAACATACAAGTAAAACTAATACTACATTTAACCATTCGGGAATTATGTGTCTTAACCATTCACCGTCAATCCAAGCAAATCCTAATAATAATGAAATTGTTACCAGGTATTTAACGAGTAAAAATATCCGTTTATTTTTAACGGGCGGATACATATCTATAGCTATTATTTTATTGGCACGGAGGCTCAGAAGAGGGTGGTTCTGGAAAGGGTGAGGGAGGTGGTAAAAATGAGCCACCCCCAGCACCCGCAGGCCCAATATTACCTAAAAATTCCGTCCCCGCAGCCACACTAATGGCAACTCTGGCACTGAATTTCATAGCCAAAGCTAATGAAGAAGCCATACCACCAGTAGCTCCTATCATTGCAGCGTTAAAGGTACTATCCACATCAAAACCTCTGCCAATTAAAATTATCGGCGATGAATAAACTATTCTAGGTGATCACAAATCAAAGACCTGACCCTAATCTCTCTTCAATTTGAAGCGATTAGTCATTTAACTTCTGACGAGAAACAAATTGTCAAAGAGTTACTCGATGGCATGATTATCAAATACCAATCCCGGCGCTGGGATTCGGGTAGAGAGGTTTCTAGCAGAGAATAAGGCGTTTATTAAACGCTGACCTGCGGTGTTCTAGCACCACAGATCAGCTCACCATCAACGACTTACAAGGAGTCATCAATGGCTAAGGGCGATCATACGCGAGCTGCGTGTGCAGTGAAAACACAGCAACGGCAATTAACGGTAAAAAGAGGCTTTTATGCTTATCAAAGTAAGTATGACTATAAAGAGCAAACGGAGATTGCTGAGATTTTGCTAAAGGGAAATTGGTTGGCTAAGGCGGGGTTTCAGGCTGGGCAAGCCGTTACCGTAAGAGTTATGCAGGGATGTCTCGTTCTGACCCGAAAAGAATCCCCGTAATACGCTAACGTGACCAACGGAAATCCTTTAGAGCTCCTTACAGGCTACGCTGGCTGAGATTACGGAAATAGTGCTTAAAGGAAAGTGGCTAGCGCAGGCTGGCTTTCAAGCGGGTGAAAATGTCTCTGTCAGGGTCATGCATCACTGCATCGTTATCATTAAAAATGAATGACCTTCCCTACTCCAACACAAACATCAAACAATCAATAACCTGGAAAAGTAGCCTTAATTGGGCCTGACACCTTTGTTTCTTTCTATGATTAGGGACAATAAACTATGGAATGAACAACTTGCTCAAGACAGTTGCTGCCCCCTTTGTTTTCTTTGGGGTTACGCCAAATCTAAAGCTCCTTACAAACTAGCTGGCTTTATTTTTTCCTTAGCTAATTCGATATTTTTCAAGGTAATCTCTTTTAACTCAACATCAGAATCGCTTATCTTAGAATAGCTTTCTATGGCTGAAACATATTTATCCTGATCAAAAAGAGCATTACCTAAATTATATAACAATGAATCATTAGTAGGGTCAAGAGTCAACGCCTTCAACAAAGCTTGCTCAGCAAGATCTGGTTTTTCACACTCGGTAAGTGCATTTGCTAATGCCATAAGAGATTCCATATCATCACTTCGATAGCTGCATGACCGTTCAAATGCCAATGCGGATTTTTCAAAATTACTTGCCTTAAATAAGATGTCGCCAACAATGTACCAAGCATGGTTAGGATCTATATCATATGGAGGCTTTAAAGAATCATCCTCCGTAGAATATATTCTAGTTAATGCTTCGTTTCGCATTCCATGACGTAAGAGTTCATGTATTTTATCAAATAAATCCACTATCAATATTAAAACTCAATATTTTCCAAATCATGCTTCATTAAAGTAAAAATATATTCATCAGCAACTCATATCTTCACAATCAAATGGAAAGCATGGATTACATAACACCGGGTTTTCAGCACAAATTATAGAGTCAAATATAGGAGGTATACGGAACGGAAAACCACCTTTCGACTTCCCACCGCTTTTCCCACGGTTATCTCTATTGTGTTCTTCAGCATTAGGGTGACCTTGATTCCTTTGTCTTCCAGCATCACCCTTCTTAGTGCCAGTACCACTTTTCCCAGCATCCTGCTTATTTTTTGTATTTGGGTTAGGGGGATTCTTATTCTTTTTCTTAGCCAATCCATCCGGATCATAATAATAAAGCGGGTTTTGCTCTACATAACTATACGTATTCAGCCCTGCCATAAGTCCAATCGGATCAGAGGTAATGTACCTGCCAAGTTCTGGGTCGTAGTACCTGTGATGGTTGTAATGTAAGTTAGTCTCTTGATCGAAATACTGGCCCGGAAGTACTACCCCCGACGCAAGCTCATCGTTTGCAGCGCGTTTTTCCTTGACGCAACAATCACTTACCGTGATTTTCTCCAGGCGCAAATCGACATCTGCTACTTTTTGCCCTAGACGCAGTTTTTCCTTGTGTAGTGCGTATCCCATCGACACATATTAGCCACTGATGCTCACAAAAACCAGCTCAAATCCCGCCCTTAGCCGCAAGAGCGAGTGTAACGAGCACGGGGATGTGTGTTAGCTAAAACCGGGACGAGCAACGCAGTGCGAGCCGGTTTTAGCTAACACCTGGCGGGTGGGCATCGATGCTCTTACGTGCTTGCACACCTTACAGTGGCTGAGCGATAGCGATGTCACTGCACGGGCATTTATACATAGTGTTAATTGTGCGCAGTAGGCACGGTGCGCTGCCCACGCGGTTTGTGGGCTTGTGCAACGGGACTATTGCGCATAATTACCAACATTATGTTACTTGCCCGTCTCAAGCCCCCTTGAGGGGGACGGGGGGTGATCTAAATTCAGTAACGCTCGCGGTAGCGTGCGTAACCTTCTTTGTTTTATCTGATGACTGACTCAGGGGCGATAGCCTCTGTGATACCACTTGGGTGCACTGCACTGTAACGAAAGCAGCTAAATAAAAAATGGCACGCTAGAGCCTGGCGCGGTGCTTGCCAGCACGATGATGTTGTGAAGACGGAGTGATGATGCAAGCGCCGTGATAGGCGGTTCGACTTCACTGTCCTTGGACTCATCAAAAATTAATAACTATTTAATGATTATGTGTTTCCATGTACGAGCGCAGCAATTTATTAATTCGCGTCTGATAGCCTTTACCTTGGCTCTTAAACCAGCTCAAAACATCATTATCTAATCGGATGGTAACGGTTTGCTTTTGCGGCAAACGCAATTCAGCATTCTTAAAAAAATCGTCGCCTAGCTCTGGGATGTCACTGACATCAATCGCCTTATCTTTCATTGCTTTCACTCGTTTCCAGTTAGTTTTACCTTTGGAGTCTGTCTTCATAACATCTCACCTCGTACTTGGTCGCCTTTCTTGCCGATATCAATCTTAGGGTATCCCCATGTCTCTCGGTATAAATGACCACAAGCAGACTGCTTTGCACTGGGCCTATCCCGATCCACCGTTCTTCTCCATAATCCTCACGCTCATCACGTTGCACGAGCATCACGCCATCAAAGATCTCGACGACGTCGGCAAAATCAATCCCGTGCTTTTGTAGGTTCACGGCATTTTTAGCCTCATCCCATTCAAATTTCATATCGCTATATGTATTGACTATTGTAAATACAATAGTTCATTTTAGCGGTCATAACAAGGGAAATCATTAAGTCCATTCTGTTGCCTTTTTATCTAAATCACTCGGATGTGTCGCCTGATGTATCGCTTTCAATTTATCAATGCTGACTTGTGTATAAATCTGTGTGGTACTTAAGTCTTCATGGCCCAGCAGTTGCTGGATAAAACGGATATCCGCGCCATTCTCCAGCATATGCGTGGCGCAGGCGTGTCGAAACAGATGACACGAGCCTATGGTGGTAATCCCTGCTTTGGTGAGATAACGCTTAACCAGGTTGCTCAAAGGGTCACGTTGAAAGGCTTCGCCATAATCCGTCAAAAAGAGTACGCCCTTATCCGGCTCCATCACTAATTCGCTTCTGGCTTCCTCTTGGTATTTTGTTATCCAGGATAAGGCTTGACCTTTCCCCCTAAAATAGGGCCATGCATAACTAGAGGTCTTTGGGCATATTATGGCCTATAGAGGAGATCGAGCAATGCGCAAGAGCAGATTCAGTGAAAGTCAGATAGTCAGGATTTTGAAAGAAGTTGAAGGGGGGCGTAAGGTCAAGGAAGTGTGTCGTGAGCATCGCATCAGTGATGCGACGTACTATCAATGGAAGTCGAAGTACGGTGGCATGGAAGCCGCGGACGTTCGGCGATTGAAAGAGCTGGAAGACGAGAATCGTCGCCTGAAGCAGATGTATGCCGATATCAGCCTGGATAATCGAGCCTTAAAGGATGTTATTGCAAAAAAGCTCTGAAGCCGAACGAGAAGCGAAACCTAGTGGCATTCGTTCGGCAGGAGCACGGGTTCAGCGAGCGGCGCGCCTGTACGGTGTTGGCAATATCACGATCGGTAAACCGATATGAGCCACAGTTAAAAGACGATCAGGTTGTCATTGAGGCCCTGATGCGACTGTCAGACCGACACCCCGAACTGGGGTTTGGAAAGCTATTCAAGATGCTCAGGCGACAGGGTTATCGTTGGAATCACAAGCGTGTGTACCGTATTTACGGTGCATTAAAGCTGAATAAGCGTCGCCGCGGCAAGAAACGTCTACCCAATCGCTATCCATTGCCGCTGGCGGTGAGTGAAATAATGAACGGCTGTTGGTCCATTGATTTTACGAGCGATTCTTTGTGGTGTGGTCGTCGCTTTCGAACGTTCAATGTGCTGGATGATTTTAATCGGGAAGCGTTGGCCATTGAGATTGATCTCAATCTTCCAGCAGAGCGGGTTATTCGGGTTTTGGATCGAATTGCCGCATGGCGCGGTTATCCAACCCAGCTGAGAATGGATAATGGCCCGGAATTTATTGCATTAGTGACAGCAGACTGGGCAGAAGAACATGGCGTTGATCTGGAATTTATCCAACCTGGGCGCCCGATGCAGAATGGCTTTATTGAACGATTTAATCGCAGTTACCGAGAAGGCGTCTTGGATATGTATGTATTCCAAACACTGAGTGAGGTGCGTGAACGAACGGAAATATGGATGCAACGATATAACGAGGAGCGTCCACATGACTCGTTGAATGATTCAACTCCGAAGGAGTTTTTACTCTTTCATCACCCCGAAGTCTCTAGTTTAGGCTGGTACTAATAAGGGGAGGTTTACAGTTTGGTCAATGGATTTCATGCACGACCAGTTGAGCGACGGTCGATCGTTTCGCCTGTTCAACGTGCTTGATGACTTTAATCGTGAGGGATTGGGCATTGAGGCGGATTTTTCACTGCCTGCGGTGCGCGTTATTCGCTCGCTTGATCAAATTATTGAATGGCGAGGCAAACCCAAGCGACTGCGTTGCGACAACGGACCGGAGTTTATCAGCCAGGACCTGGAAAAGTGGACCGACAAACATGGCATTCAGCTCGAGTTTATCCAACCTGGCAATCCACAACAGAACGCATACGTTGAACGCTACAACCGCACGGTACGATACAGCTGGCTAAGCCAATATCTGTTTGAATCAATCAAGCAGGTGCAGGACTATGCCACTGGGTGGCTTTGGTTTTACAATCATGAACGGCCCAACAAGGCGAATGGTGGCTTGCCGCCGAATCGAATGCTGAGTGCAGCATAACCTCTGCTTTTGGCGTCAGTTAAAAAGGGGGGGATTACCGGGCTCTATTAAATCAGTACATATTGAGAGTAAGTGGCTTAAGGGTTTAAGTCGTTAATG
>JAADIY010000032.1 GCA_013151045.1 Gammaproteobacteria bacterium | reverse complement strand
GTGTCGCTACCAACTCATCCATATTTTTAACCAATATCGGATCAACGCCACCACGCGCCCGAATACTACGACAAAGATCGATGCTATCTGCACCATTAATCGGTGTTTCGCCTGCTGGATATACTTCCAATAAAACCAACACATCCACGTCAGCTAAGGTACGCACAAAATCATCAAACAAATCATGGGTTCTGCTATAACGATGTGGCTGAAAAACAAGGACCAAGCGTTTCTCTGGCCATCCTTGTTGCACTGCATCAATGCTTGCACGAAGTTCGGTTGGATGATGCGCATAGTCATCCATCATCAATACACTTCTACTACCAACTTCCATCAAACCATATTGCTGCAGACGGCGGCCCACGCCTTGAAATGTTGCCAACGCATCCTGCATAACATCCAGCGACACACCCAATTCATACGCTACAGCAATCGCACCCAATGCATTGAGCACATTGTGTTTACCAGCCATATTCAATTGCATTTCAAGCGCAGTGGCTTGCGCAGGCAAGGCAACCTTGAAATAAGTGGTATTGCCTTCTTGATGCAAGTCACTGGCTCTCACTTGCGCCGCTTCATCAAAACCATAGCTAAGAACCGGTCGCTGAATATCATCCAACAGCGCTTTGATTTCTAAGTCATCAATACACACAACTGCCAAACCATAAAAAGGTAGGTGATGCAGAAACTCTAAGAAGGTATCGCGTAGGCGCGAAAAATCATTGCCATAGGTCGACAGATGATCGTGATCAATATTGGTCAACACAGCCATCATCGGCTGCAAATGTAAAAATGACGCATCACTCTCATCTGCTTCAGCGACCAAATAGCGTCCACCACCTAATTGTGCGTTCGCACCGACACTGTTTAACTTACCACCAATCACAAACGTAGGATCAAGACCAGCCTTTGCAAGTACGCTTGCCACCAGACTTGTTGTACTCGTTTTACCATGCGTACCAGCAATAGCAATTCCATAACGAAAACGCATCAACTCAGCTAACATTTCAGCTCGAGGCACAACAGGAATATGTTGTTCGTGCGCGTAAATTAATTCGGGATTATTGGCATCAACGGCTGTAGAAACCACAAGCACATCACAACCTTTAGCATAACTAGTATCGTGCCCTTGCTGTATTTGTATACCCAAGCCCGACAAGCGTTGGACCATACTATTGACTGATACATCCGAGCCAGTTACTTGGTAGCCTAGGTTATGAACCAACTCTGCTATACCACCCATACCCGCACCACCAATACCAACAAAGTGCATATGACGAATACGACCCATCACCGGCGGCGATACAACATGGCCCATGCTGGAAGACAATGACTCAGCCACGCAGCGCCTCCTCTATAAAAGCATCAGCCACCTGTTTAGCTGATTGCGGCAAAGCAAGCTCTCTGGCTTTAACTGCCATGGCACTTAATTTTTCGCGTTGATTTTCTGCATCAACAATAAACTCATCCATTACCGATTTAAGCGAATCAATCGTTATTTCTTTCTCATTGCATAAATATGCGGCACCTTTCTCAACCAAATATTGTGCATTTTGAGTTTGATGATCGTCAACTGCATAAGGATACGGAACAAATATAGCAGGCAAACCAGCGGCGGCGATTTCCGAAACAGTTAAAGCACCCGACCGACATAACACAACATCAGCCCATTCATAAGATTGCGATATGTCTTCAAGGAAGGCGGACACGTCTGCATCAACACCATGCTCACGATAATTAGCCATGGTCGCTTCATAATGACGCTCTCCCGTTTGGTGCCTCACTAACAAACTATCAACTCCTTTAAACTGAGCTAACAATTCGGGAACGAGTTTATTAAAAACTTGAGCACCTTGACTGCCACCAACCACCAATAAACGTAATGGACCTGTTCTATTGCTAAAACGACTGGCAGGCGCTTCGATCTGACAAATATCTGATCGAACGGGATTACCAACCGATACTGCATGATAACGGCGCGGGAAGCTGCCCGGAAAAGCTTCAAATATACGTTTTGCCATCGGTGCCAATAAACGGTTAGTCATACCTATTACCGCGTTTTGCTCATGCACCAACAATGGCTTACGTAACAACCACGTGACGAGACCGCCTGGGCCTGAAACAAACCCACCCATACCCAATACGGCCATCGGACGATGACGTAACAACACAGCTGCTGCTTGCATCACCGCCAGGGCAAGGCGAAACGGGGAGAGGATCCGCTTCGCTAATGACTTCCCGCGCAAACCGGAAATCGATATCCACGCCACAGGAATTCCTGCAGCGGGCACTAATCGGGACTCAATACCTTCTCTCGTCCCCAACCAAATCACTTCAGCCCCACGCGCCATTAATTCATCTGCAACAGCAAGCCCCGGATAAACATGCCCCCCTGTACCGCCTGCCATAATCATCACGCGCATCACCATATCTGTTGCTTCATTTTTCTGCTTTTTTGACGCATCTCATAATCAGCGCGCAACAATAAAGCACAACAAACACAGGTCACTAAAATACTGGAACCACCATAACTCATGAGCGGCAGCGTCAAACCTTTGGTCGGCAACACACCCATATTGACACCCATATTGATAAAGGCCTGCATGCCTAACATCAACGCGATACCATAGGTGACATAAGCCGCAAAGGGCATAGACAACATCTGACAACGATAAGCAATACGAAAGCTACGCAGAACAATATAGCCAAACAGTCCTATCACTATTAGGACAGAAACTAAACCAAGTTCCTCCGCCATCACCGAGAAAAGAAAGTCGGTATGCGCTTCGGGCAAAAATGATAGTTTTTGCACACCACCACCTAGCCCAACACCAAACCAACCGCCTCTACCAAAGGAGATCAATGCCTGAACCAGCTGAAAACCGCTATTAAATGGGTCTTGCCAAGGATCTAAAAATGAGGTCAACCGTGCCAAACGATAAGGCGAAAAGACAGCCAATGAACCGAGGCTAGCGCCACCAATCAACAACAATATCGCAAACTGATACAGCTTGACACCAGCCAAAAACATTAGCCCAAATGAAGCAATGGCCAATACCACCACTGAACCAAAATCAGGCTCCAATAACAGCAAAAAAGCAAAAGCCACAAAAATCGCCAGCGGCCGAACAAAGCCCTGAACAAAACCACCTAATTGTTTTTGATGGCATTGTAAATATCCTGCGAGATAAATAAGAAATGCCAATTTTGCAAACTCTGAAGGCTGTAAACGAATAACTACTAAATTTACCCAACGTCGGGCACCATTAACCGTCACGCCAACACCTGGCACCAACACCAAAGCTAACGAAATAAATGCTGCCACCAATAGCCACGGAGCAAGTCGCTGCCAAAGCGACATAGGTATCTGAAAACAAATATAAGCTACGATTAACGCAATCGCTACTAGAGCTATTTGCCGAGTTAAAAAATAATGCGCATTACCGGTCTGGTGCTCTGCAATACTCAATGACGCTGAAGCCACCATAACCAAACCCAAACCGATAATGACTGCCATTGCCACCAGTAACGATAGATCAATCGGTGCGAGCAACGCATTATCCACACGCTTAACACCACCTTTAACATAACGTCGAGTTTGAGTCGCCGCACTCATTGCTGCACCTCGGTGTCACACTGTAAAATTTTAACAGCATCGACAAATGCATCACCGCGCGCCTCGTAGCTTGAAAACATATCCAAGCTTGAGCATGCAGGCGACAACAATACCGTCTCACCTTCACCAGCAAAATCAAATGCATATTTAACAGCACTCAACATATCTTCAGCGCGCCGCGTATTAGCGTGCCCTGCAAACAAAAACTCTATTTCTTTGGCAGCACGACCCAGCGTAACCACGGCATTCACTTTACCGATGGCGGCATCGCGCAAAGCCGATAAATCTGCGCCTTTAGCGTCACCACCGGCTATCAACACAATTGGCGTATTTATTGATAGAATCGCCGCTATTGATGCATCGACATTCGTCCCTTTTGAATCATTAACAAAGCTTCTACCGTTTACTACCGCGACAAACTGACAACGGTGCGGTAAACCAGAAAACACTTTCAACGCTGCAAGCATTTTTTCTTCTGATAGACCCAGCTCTGAACCCATAGCAAGAGCAGCCAATGCATTTGAAATATTATGGCGCCCACTCATAGCTAACTCAATGAGTGGCAATAAATTTTTTCGTCCATGCGCCAAGTATTGTTGGCCATTTATATCACGCACACCAAAATCAGCATCAAATACTGGCTCTGCTAAAGAATAATTCACTGCACTTTCTAACAAATTCTGCGACAACAATGGCAACAACTGCTGCGCAGTCGAAATAAAGTCATTATCAACAATGGGATGCGAACAATTTTCGTAAACTTTGAATTTAGTCTGCGCATATTCATGCATGGAAGCATGCCTATCCATATGGTCTGCACTGACATTCAAAACAACAGCAGTTTCAGTTTTTAAAGAGTCAGTTAAGTCGAGTTGAAAACTCGACAGCTCTAATACGTATAGCTCAACATCATCGTCAAGCAAATCCAACGCAGGCGTGCCAATATTACCGCCAACCGCAACATGAGTGCCGTTTGCCGCAGCCATCTCACCCAACAAAGTGGTCACTGTGCTCTTACCATTGGAACCCGTAATTGCCACTACTGGCGCAGAAACATAACGACTGAATAATTCTATATCGCCGATAATTCGTTTACCGGCCTCTCTCGCAGACACTATCTCTGGAGTATCTAGGGCGATTCCCGGGCTAACAATAATCTCGTCTGCCGCACCAAATAAAGCGCTATCGAACCCACCCAAAGAACATTGAATATCCGGGTATTGCTCACGCAAATCACCGCTATACGGCGCAATATCGCGACTATCGGTTGCTGCTACAGCCTGACCTTGTTGCACTAAAAAACGCACACAAGACCAACCGCTAACACCCAAACCAACGATAAGAGTTAATCCTGAGGGCAAATCAAAAGATGATTTCATCTCTGACTCCTCTGCAATTTCTTGATAGCTCGATGCAGCATGCATAATTTCACCGCAACTTCAAAGTCGACAAGCCGACTAAAACAAGAATCACGGTAACTATCCAAAACCGAACGATAACTTTTGGCTCCGCCCAACCTTTCAACTCAAAATGGTGATGCAGCGGCGCCATACGAAAAATGCGTTTCCCCGTTAGCTTGAATGAGGCCACTTGCAAAATAACCGAGACCGTCTCCATGACAAACACACCACCCATAATCAACAGCACAAGCTCTTGACGTGAAATCACCGCAATAACTCCCAAGGCTGCACCCAAAGCCAGCGCACCAACATCCCCCATAAACACTTGTGCTGGATAGGTGTTAAACCAAAGAAAGCCAAGACCCGCGCCGATTAGCGCACCGCAAAAAACTGTGAGCTCACCAACACCCGGGATATAGGGATAACCCAGATAATCAGAAAAATTGGTATTGCCAATAATATAGGCAAAAATACCCAATGCGGCAGCAACCAACACTGTTGGTAATATCGCTAAACCATCAAGACCATCTGTAAGATTAACGGCGTTACTGCTACCAACAATGACAAAATACGTCAGTACAACAAAACCCCAGCCAAGCGGAATGGCCACATCTTTGAAGAAGGGAACAATCAATTCCGTCTCGGCAGAATAGCTGGCGTTATAGAACAACACTAATGCTGCAATTAACGCTGCAATTGACTGCCACAAATATTTAGACTTAGCAGAAAGACCTTTACTATTACCAAGGACTACTTTTTTATAATCGTCAATAAAACCAATTATTCCGAACGCAGCCGTTACTAAGATAACCACCCATAATTGGCGGTTTTCTAAGTCTCCCCACAACAATGTGCTTAATATCACCGCAATCAAAATAAGCGTACCACCCATTGTTGGCGTTCCCGCTTTAATCAAATGCGTTTCTGGCCCATCGTCTCGTATAGGCTGGCCTGCCGACTGGTACGACAATTTTTTAATAACATAAGGACCAAACACAAATGAAATGACTAATGCCGTTAACACGGCCATGACACTACGTAATGTCAAATATTGAAAGACACCGAAAGGCCGGTAAAACTCTGATAAATATTCGGTTAAATAAAGTAGCATCAGCGTATCACCTATCTCGCCATGGCCATGCTTGGCGAATCGATAACATCGCTTACTAGCGAAGCGACAATGCGCTCCATACCAGCACCGCGAGAACCTTTGACCAAAATAGTGTTGGCCTGACAAGTACAGACACTATGTAGATCAGTGATCAGGTCATTAATGAGTTCGAGCTGACTATCGTAATGTTTTGCGTCGGCACCAAATGCCTTTACCGTATTAACACACAGAGGGCCGACACCATAAAGCTTATCAATCCCATGCTCTCTAGCAATACGCCCCGCTTGCTCATGCAAAGCTACAGCATCATCACCTAGCTCAGCCATATCACCCATTACGACTATTTTTGCACCTGACAAAGTCGACAACATTTCTAACGCTGCGTTAAGCGATACTGGATTAGCATTGTAAGTATCATCAACCACCGACCACTCACCAATACCTTTTCTTACCTGCATGCGCCCCGACACCGGCGACATTAATGCTAAGCCACTTGTGATATCAGCCAGAGGAATCTCTAATGCAACGGCAACCGCTGTTGCTGCCAAGGCATTTTGCACATTATGACGACCGGCTAGCGACATCTGGATATTCATATCACCTTGCGGTGTGGCTACATCAAAATACGTTTTCCAAGCATTCTCATCGAGCGAACTCGTTAAGCTATCTTTCTGCAAACGAATGTCGGCGTGTTTATTGCCGCCAAAACTGATTTGGCGATAATCATTGGCCTGTTCTGACATATATTCATAATATTTATCATCGCGGTTCAATAAAGCGATACCGTCTTTCTTTAAACCACGAAATATTTCTGATTTGGCTTGAGCAATTCCATCAATACTGCCGAAACCTTCGAGGTGGGCAACACCAATATTAGTAATCAAAGCAACATCAGGCTCGACTAACAAGCTTAAGTTTTCGATCTCTGTTAGATGGTTCGCACCCAACTCAATAACTGCATAATCATCTAAATCAGACAGCCTTAACAAAGTCAGCGGCACACCTAAATTGTTATTCAAATTGCCTTTTGTCACTAAGACGCGATGATGTTGACCTAATATCGCTGCCAACATCTCTTTCACTGTGGTTTTACCATTGCTACCCGTCAACGCGACTAGCGGCGAGCTGTAACGCTGGCGCCAACCTTTAGATAGAGAAGACAATGCTTTGCGAGTATTGGCAACCTGCAACTTCGGGATTGAACACTCTACGGCTTTACTCACCATTGCTGCAGCCGCCCCGCGCTGGTGCGCAACGTCAACAAAATCATGACCATCAAAATTTGGCCCCTCTATTGCGACAAATAATTCTCCTGGCTCCAACTTTCTACTATCAATACTGACACCAGAAAATGTCACCTCATCACTACATTCTTCACCCTGGATGATTGTCATAGCATCATTCAAACTCATCGCGATCATTCAAGCTGCCTGCGCCATAAACTTATGAACAAAATCACGATCGCTAAAAGCAACTCTTTGGTCACCAATCAATTGATAATCTTCATGTCCTTTACCAGCAATTAAGACAACATCACCTATCCCAGCCTGCTCTAGGCCATAAATAATCGCTTTAGCTCGATCACGTTCGATATAAAACTCTTTATCAGTGCTTATACCCAACAAAATATCACTGATTATTTCATCGCCCGATTCATAACGTGGGTTGTCATCCGTCACCACAATAACGTCAGCGTATTGCTCGGCAATGGCGCCCATTTTTGCGCGCTTACTTTTATCTCGACCACCGCCACAACCAAAGACAAGATAAAGCCTACCTTGGCAACTTGGTTTTAATTCAGCTAAAGCAGATTCTAGTGCTGCAGGGGTATGTGCATAGTCAACAAAGACTTGTGTTTGATCAGGCTGACCAAATCTTTCCATTCGGCCAATTACCGCATGAACTTGCGATAACTTTTCTATAGCCTGAGAAAAGCCAATATCGTTAGCCAACATTGCTGCCAATACGGCCAATAAGTTTTCTGCATTAAAACGCCCCATCACTTTGCTTGTGAGTGTTGCGCTACCGTAAACACTTTTGATATCGATCTCTAAACCAGAGGTATCAGACTTTCTTATCGCACCACGAATCATTGGTTTTGCGGCACTACAACGACTAACATCATCAAGGCCATAACTATATAAATTCACATTTTCAGACAAACGTTTAGCTAACTCAGCTCCATACGCGTCATAGACATTAACAACAGCATTTTGCAGGCCATCAATTTCAAATAAACTACGCTTAGCAGCAGCATAACTTTCCATTGTTTTGTGATAATCGAGATGATCTTGAGTAAGGTTGGTAAAAATTGCGGTATTAACTTGAACAGCAGATAATCTATCTTGATGCAGCCCGTGTGATGATGCCTCCATCACCACATCTTTGACGCCATCAGCTCGCATCTGCATCAACATTTTTTGCACACTAAGCGCAGAGGGTGTCGTCAATGAAGAGTCCGCTAGACTTCCCCACAAACCATTACCAAGCGTCCCCATCACACCTATAGATCGCTCACCGTTTAATGCTTGCGCTAAAAAGTGACCGACTGAAGTTTTACCATTAGTACCCGTTATTGCATAAATATTCATATCATGCGAAGGGGCGCGAAAAAATCGCGCTGCGATACTGCCAAGCTTCGATTGCAGCGCTTCAATGGCGACCATTGGTACTGGGCTGGAAAGCGTTAGAACATCAAAATTATTATCATCATAAATTACCGCCACTGCACCAGCAGATATAGCGGCTTCAATATAATCACGACCATCATGATCGCTACCTGGATAAGCGAAAAACACCTGGCCTTGGGTCACGGCACGACTATCATCAGATAAGCCAAATATTGAGCAATCTGCTGCGCGATCAACAACGGCTATTCCGTCAAGCAATGTTTGCAAAGTCATGACAGCCATCAGCCATCAACCTCTGCAACGGTCGTAATATTATCGGGCACAACCCCAAGTAGGCGTAGCGCTCCTTCAGACACGGCACTAAACACTGGCGCAGCAACTTTACCGCCGTAATATTCCCCGCCCCTAGGCTCCTCAATCAATACAACAGTAACCAAACGTGGGTTTTTCGCCGGCGCCATACCAGCAAATACAGAAAGATAAGAACCGCTACCATAAACACCGTTAACTGCTTTTTTAACCGTGCCAGTTTTACCGGAAACTTGATAACCTGGCACAGCAGCCAAAGTACCGGTACCACCGGCAAGCACCACCTTAGCCAACATGTCTTGCACATCTGACACTGTTTCAGAAGCGAGCACGCGCTTCCCTATCGGCGCTTCATCAAGCTTCAAAAAACTCACTTGTTTTAATATTCCATCATCGGCAAGTGCGCTGTAGGCGCGCGCCAACTGCAATGGTGTGACGGCAACACCATAACCAAAAGCGATCGTTGCACGCTCTATATCACGCCAACGCCATGGCTCTCCAAGAATACCTGATGACTCACCTTGAAGACCGCTGCCGCTAACTTCACCAAAACCAAATGCATCTAGCGTGCTCCATAATTGTTCAGCACTCATGGCTAACGCCAACTTACTTGCGCCAACATTACTAGACTTCTGAATCAAGGTAGGAAGATCAATAATGCCGTAATTAATAGTGTCACGTATGGTATTAGAGCCAACACGCCAATAGCCTGGCGTCGTATCAATTTGCGATTCAACTTCAAATAAACCAGATTCTAATGCCGCAGCAACAGTAAAAGGTTTTAGCGTGGACCCTGGCTCAAACACATCTGTGACCGCGCGATTACGATACCAATCACCGCGCATGCTGCTACGGTCGTTAGGATTAAACGCAGGCTGATTAACCATCGCCAACACTTCACCCGTACGCGCATCAAGCACAACAACGGAACCAGAACGCGCTTTATGTTTTTTAACCGCGCGCTTTAACTCTCTGTAAGCAAGATACTGTAAACGACGATCAATACTGAGTTGTAAATTATTACCTGCTTGCGGCTCGTCGATATAACCGAGGTCTTCGATAACACGACCGTATCTATCTTTAAGTACTCGTTTTTTACCCGCTCGACCTTTTAACCAATCATCATAAGCGCGCTCTAAGCCTTCTTGACCAACATCATCGATATCAGTAAAACCCAAAACATGGGCAGCGACCTCCGCATCAGGGTAATAACGCTTGTATTCACGCTGTAAATCAACACCAGGCATATTAAGATCAGCAACTTTTTGCGCATCCGCTGGATTGACATGGCGACGCAAATAGAAAAATTCTCTCTCACCATTTTTTTGCAATAATTTACGCAAGCGCTTTGGCTTAATCTCTAGCGCCGCCGCCAATGGTGCAAAATCATCAACCTCAGCTAGCAATTGCCTGGGATTCACAACAATTGAATCTACCGGTGTACTTACCGCCAATGGTCGCCCACGACGATCAGAAATAATACCGCGATGTGCCGATATCGGAACCGTACGCACATGTCTTGCATCAGCTTGAGCTTGCAAAAACTCTCTTTCAAACACATGCAAATCAACAGCTCGCCAACCGAGCACAGCCATCACCGCAAACAGCGCAAACATAACCGGGTAACGGCGCCATGAATAAGGCAATGCTGTTCTTGCCTTATTACTCACGGACTAACACCACAAAGTTATCGTAGCTGGGTACTCGCATACCGAGCTTATCCCCGGCAAAATATTCAATTCTGCTCGGTGTTGCCCAAGTGCTCTGCTCTAATAATAATTGACCCCACTCGGTGTCCAAGTTGTCACGCTCAACATAGAGGCTTTGCAATTCGGTAATCAAACTTCGGCTGTGATGCTGACTAAGCACTATGGCAATAGCACTAATCATCACCAACAACGCGACAATAATAACTGCAAGATGATCACGACTCAGCATGGGCAACGCTCAGCGACACGCAATATGGCACTGCGAGAACGCGAGTTTTCTGACAACTCACTTTTACTCGCGCTACACGCTTTACCAATCAGTTTAAGCGCATTAGGTTCGGCAGGCGCCGAAAACGGAATATCACGAGGCATGGTGTCGACCTGACGCGAATGCTTACGCATAAAGCGTTTTACAATGCGATCCTCAAGCGAATGAAAACTAATCACTACCAAACGGCCAGCAGGAGCTAACACTGACAAAGCCTGTTGTAACACACGCTTCACCTCACCAAGCTCATCATTTACTTGAATACGTAAAGCTTGAAAACTACGCGTTGCCGGGTCTTTGTGACGCTCTTGTCTTGGTGATGCTTCGATAATCAAGTCGCGCAGTTGCGAGGTGGTGGTGAGTGGCGATTGCTCGTTTCTAGCGACAATGGATCTTGCTATACGACGCGCATAACGCTCTTCGCCATACTCACGCAGCACGTGAACGATTTCACTCTCTTCAGCGCCTTGCAACCATTGCGCTGCGCTCTGACCCTGACTCTGATCCATGCGCATATCCAATGGGCCATCAGCACGAAAGCTAAAACCACGTTCAGCGCTATCAATTTGCGGCGAGGACACGCCAAGATCAAACAACAAACCGTCTACCTTGCCCAACAAACCTTGTTGCTGCACAACGTCAGACAAATTACCAAAGGCAGAATGAACAATCTCAAAACGCTGGTCATCAGCCAAACGTTGACGCGCATCGGCAACTGCTTCGCTATCTCGATCAAAAGCCAACAGACGCCCATCCGGCCCTAGCCGCGACAAAATCGCCTGACTATGGCCACCGCGACCATAAGTCGCATCGATATATACGCCATCTGCTTTAATTGCCAAGCCCTCTATTGCTTCATCAAGCATGACTGAGTAATGCCCAGCTGCTGCTAGTACTGTCATTACAAGTTTTTTAAATAATCAGGCAATTTTTCAGGATCAATTGCTGATAAGTCACTGGACAATGATTCTTGCTCAGCTGCGTTCCAGCTTTCTTCATCCCAAATTTCGAATTTATTTCCCTGGCCAGCCAAGACAATGCTCTTGCTAATGCCGGCATATTCTTTTTGTCCCGCGGTCAGCAAAATACGCCCCTGACTATCGAGCTGCCGCTCCTCGGCATAACCCATCAATCTACGGCCGACTTTTCGTGCCGTATCGTCGAACACGGTCGGCATAGTCGATAACTTACGAGAAAGCTTTTCCCATTCCGGTTGCGGATAAATCAGTAAGCAGCGATCATTAACCGCAGCAGTAATACAAACCTGGCTGGAGCAGTGCTGCTCGAGCAAAGCGCGGTAGCGTGTTGGCATCGCCAAACGCGCCTTAGTATCGAGATTTATGTGGGTTACGCCGAAAAACATTGCGCAATCCTTACACTTTTCCCACTATTTACCACTATTCTCCACATTCTAGCCACTATATACCTATAGATGTGACTGTCAAGTAGCGTAGTTACAGGTTTTCAGCGTTTTCGCACGAGATAAAAAAAGGCAGGTTTTGCAGACGAAATGACGCCACTAACAATCAATGACTTAACATGTTTTTAAGAAGCTAAAATAGCCTAAAAATGAAGGGAAAAAGGTGGAAGTCAGCCGATAAGCCGGGTTCTGTCGTGGACAATCATTTCTCTTCGATACACGTCGCCGCGCACCTCTAGCAACCTACCCAGGAACAGTGTGGGCCACACCAATGTTCCTCTATTTGGTCTTGCTCCGGATGGGGTTTACCCTGCCACTGTTGTTACCAACAGCGCGGTGCGCTCTTACCGCACCATTTCACCCTTACCACCATTGCAAGCAATGATGGCGGTATATTTTCTGCGGCACTTTCCGTCGGCTCGCGCCGCCCAGGCGTTACCTGGCATCCCGCCCTATGGAGCCCGGACTTTCCTCCATATCGCAAGCGATACAGCGATTGCCTGGCTGACTTCCGCGGCTAGCTTAAGCGCTCTACACTACGCTGGCAAGCATAGCTTTTACATTTGACGTTTAGTTGTCATCCGCTTTGCCCTGGACGTTTCCTCCTGCCTCCTTGCCCAATTCTTTCATGGCCAGTGCGGTCTGATAGAGCGCATTTTTATTCGCACCAGTAATTTTGCTTGCCAAAGCAGCCGCTTGCTTTAAGGGCAATTCGGCCAATAATAGCGCCAAGACATGATCGCTATCGATGCTATCAGCGACAACTTTGGCGCCACTCACGACTAAGACAAATTCGCCTTTTTGTTGTTGCGGATCACCCTCAACAAAAGCTCTTAAAGCGGCTAAATTTGTACTGTGAATGGTTTCAAATTTCTTAGTAATCTCGCGCGCCATGGTGACATCACGATCTGCGCCTAAGATCTGACAAAAATCGCCTAAACTTGCCAAAATTCTGTGCGATGACTCGTAAAACACCAAGGTTCTCTGCTCGTCCACTACCCGCCTTAGCCGTTCTTGTCGTGCAGCAGCCTTAGCAGGTAAAAAACCTTCAAAAACAAAGCGATCCGTCGCTAAGCCTGCGACACTTAAGGCCGCCACCAACGCACTTACGCCAGGCACAGGAGACACTTTTAGCCCTGCATTGCGGACCTCTCGCAACACTATATAGCCGGGATCACTAATTAGAGGTGTACCCGCATCGGACACTAATGCCACTGCCTTACCATCCTTTAATAAGGCCACTATTCCCGCGCTAGCATTACGTTCATTATGATCGTGACAAGCAATCGTTTTTGTTGTGATACCAAAGTGCTGCAACAAACGCGCGCTATGTCGCGTGTCCTCACAGGCAATAACATCAACGTCATTCAGCACCTGTAAAGCGCGGGCACTGATATCATCTAGATTGCCGATTGGCGTCGCAACCACATATAAGGTACTGGCAGCAATTGACACTCTAACCCCCTGCAAGCTAACGTGGCAGAAACCCTTAGCATTTGAGTAAATAGGAACCAGTGTGCACGAATTACGACGTATTCACCAAGCCAAATCTAGCAAAAAATGTGTTTCCGGCTTTTTTAAACATGTATTACACCGGCCCTTATTCATTATAGCAATCAGCATGCTATTGCTAAGCGCGTGCACCGGTACCGCACCTAGACCCGATAAACCATCAACACAATTAGAACAGCGTGCTTTTAACGCCGTGCAAGCCGAAAATTTCGACGATGCCGCACAGCTTTACCAAGAACTTGCAGCCGCCAGCAATGATGAAGGCCTTAAATTTGAGTGGCTCATTAAGTCAGCACAAAGCTACTTTAAAGCCAACCAAAATGATCTCAGCGCAGAAGTATTGGCAAAATTGGATATCAATCGTTTAACCACACAGCAATTACTACAACGACAAATACTGGTCGCCGAACTCGCTATTGAACAGCGCGACTATGAGCGGGGACAAATCGCCCTTAATTTCGATATACCCGAGCAAACCGACACTGCAACCAGAATAAAAATTCATAAATTACGCATCGTGATTGCCAATGCACTCAACCAACGCATTAATGCTGCCAAATCTCATGTCGCCCTTGCCCCCCTGCTAAGCAATCAGCAAATAAAACACTTCAACCAACAAACGCTATGGCAATTGCTACAATCTGCACCACTTGAAGACCTGGAGATGGCACAATCCAAGGCGTTTGATAATGACACCTTAGGCTGGCTACAACTGGCTATTATTACTAAGCGACCGGCACAGCAGGCAAGCCGCAGTCTTAATGAATGGCTACAATTTTTTCCTTCACACCCTGCTGACCAGTTGATCGTTGATAGCGTACTAGCCAGACAAAATTACGCAGCCTATCGCCCGGCAAGCATTGCTCTATTACTGCCTCTCAACGGGCCTTTATCGAACGCAGCAAAAGCAATACGAGACGGCTTTTTAGCTGCTTATTATCAAGGCGACCATAGCTCAACACCGAGCATACGCATCTACGATGTCACCAATGCCGACGGACAAGTTCGTGATGACGTTTATACGGTTTATCAAAACGCGGTTAACGAAGGCGCTGAGTTTGTTATTGGCCCATTAAGCAAAAACGCGATTGATTCGCTCGCCTTTCGCAGTGATCTATCCACACCTCTACTAGCACTCAATTACATCAGTGGTGAAAGACAACCCAACGATCTGGTTTTTCAGTTCGGCTTATCACCCGAAGATGAAGCACGCCAAGTCGCCGAGCGTGCCTGGCAAGATGGTCATCGCCAAGCTATTGCATTAACTCCCGAAGGTGACTGGGGAGAACGTATGCAAACCGCCTTTGCTGACCATTGGGAATCGCTAGGCGGCATCCTTGTCGAAAGCAGGCAATATGACGCTAATAGCAGCGACTTCTCACGACCGTTACGCAGCATGCTACAACTCAACTTGAGCCAAACACGCAAACGCAGCCTACAGCAGCAAATGGGGCTAGAGTTGCACTTTGAGCCACGCCGCCGCCATGATGCTGACTTTGTCTTTCTTGCTGCATTCCCTCGCCAAGGTCGCTTACTAAAACCTCAACTTAAATTCCATCGCGCTAGCAATTTACCGGTTTATGCTAGCTCGCATATCTTTACTGGTACGATTGATGCTGAAGCCGACCGTGATATCAACGACGTTATCTTTTGCGACACGCTATGGACTATCGACCCCGCATCCTCAGCACTACGTCAACAAGTCACGTCACTATGGCCACAAAACAGCCAATACCAAATACGCCTTTATGCACTAGGCGCAGATACTTTCCAGCTGATTCCACATATCAACGAGCTACAACAATCTGAGTACTACGCTTACGAAGGACAAACAGGCATACTCAGCATGGATAACCAAAGACGCCTAAGGCGACAATTATCCTGGGCCAAAATTAACAACGGTATTCCAGTAAAACTCGCTAGCCCAGAGGTCACCACAACGCCGTTGATTACGCCTTGATACGATCACTTGCAAACCGGGTAAAACGCAACACACAAAAACTCGGTCGTAATGCCGAAGCCAATGCTGCCGAGCATCTGTTAGCACACGGCTTAAGCCTGGTAACACAAAACTATCATAGCCGCTGGGGCGAAATAGACCTCATCATGCAAGATAAAAAGACTTTGGTTTTTGTCGAAGTACGGTACCGTAGCCGCAGCGACTTCGGCTCGGCTGCCGAATCGATAGATTCACGTAAACAACAACGCATTTCACGCACGGCTCTTTGTTACATTCAAGACAATAGTCTCCATGAGAAAATGGCAATGCGTTTTGATGTTGTGCTTATTGAAAATGAGAACAAACATACATCATGTAACAATGCTAAAATCAGCTGGATACAAAATGCTTTTGATGCTCATGTTAATTAAGCAACCATTAATCTGATTAACGGTAATTTAAAGCTAACAAGTTTGATATAAACATTATCTCTTTCGACCAAGACCGTTATCGCAAAGGAGCTCTTCGGCCCATGAACAAAATCATTACCACCACATTCATTGTCTTATTGACTGCCAGTCAGTACGGCTGCGCACCATTAATTATTGTTGGCGCCGCTGCCGGCGTCACGACTGCAACCATAGAGCGTCGCACACCAGGCACTGTTATTGAAGACCAAACGATCGAATTCAAAATCAATGATTTATTTGGCAAAGATGAAGGCCTTAAAGAAACCGCACGTGTCCGCGCAACCAGTTACAACAATATTGTGCTATTAACTGGCGAAACACCCAATGAAAATCTTCGCGATCGCGCCGCATCTATCGCGCGCAAAGTGAACAAAGTGTCGCGCGTACATAACGAAATAACGGTAGGTGACCGCAAGTCTTTCGGTAGAGGCTCTAACGACACTTGGATTACTACCAAAGTTAAAACCGCAATTACTGGCGAAAAAGACTTAAACCCTATTCATGTCAAAGTTGTCACAGAAAAAGGCACGGTATTTCTAATGGGCATAGTCAAGCGTGACGAAGGACAACGCGCCGCACTACGTGCCAGCAAAATCAAAGGAGTGAAACGCGTCGTCAAGATTTTTGAATACCTCGATTGACAAGGCTATTCAAATCACTTAACCAGCTTGAGATGCGGCTTAGTTGGTTTCGGTGGGCCTGGTGAAGACGGCGGTGTAGTGTCGCCTTCTTCATTAAAGACCATACCCTGACCATTTTCACGCGCATAAATGGCCAATATCGCACTGACTGGAACATTAATTGGCGTTGCCTCGCCAGAAAAACGGGCGCTAAATTCAACCACTTCATTACCTAGACTCAATCCCTGCACAGATTGACCACCAATATTAAGCACGATCTTGCCGTTCTCAACATAGTCTTGCGGGACAATTGTCGAGGGTGCTTCAGCATTAACTAGGACATACGGCGTCAAGTCGTTTGCACTAATCCATTCATATAACGCCCGAATAAGATAGGGCCGTGACGATGTCATGGCTTCTGTTGTCATAAAACTATTCTCACTAGCGTAATTCTCGTTCTTGTTCTGACAAACTAGCCTGAAAAGCAGGCCTAGCAAATAGTCTCTCGGCATACTTTAAAACTGGCAATGCCGACTTCGGCAACTTGATCCCATAATGACGCAAACGCCAGAGTAAAGGTGCCAGATAACAATCAATAATAGTAAACTCGCTACTCATAAAGTAAGGCGCTTGACTGAACATCGGCGCTAATACCGCCAAACCATCACCGATTGCTTGTCGCGCTTCGGCCACTTCCGTTGGCTCACCCCGTTCAAGCTTATCAACAGCACAATACCAATCTCGTTCGATTCGGTAAAGCATCAGTCGCGCCTTAGCTCGCGCCACCGGATCAATAGGCATTAGCGGCGGATGAGGAAATCGTTCGTCGATATATTCAATAATCAGGCGCGAATCATAAAGTGCCAGCTCACGATCTACCAACGTTGGCATCATCTGATAAGGATTAAGCTCTAAAAGATCCTCAGGGTAATTACCATCATCTACGTCAACCACATCAATAGCGATATTTTTTTCTGCTACCGCTAAACGTGTGCGGTGACAACGGCAACATAACGCATAGCAAAACAGCGTCATCCCAGGCCGTTTGCTAAGTGCCAAAGTCATGCATTCCCTCAATTATCTCTATAAAAAAACATATCAGTTCACATTATAGCTCATCGAGCGCAAACACTTTGCTTAACGTATGTCACGTTGCTCTTTTATCGCTTCATAAGCCTGCTTAATCTCATTTGTTTTCTCAGCAGCCAGCTTCATCATCTCTTCGGGTAAACCTTTAGACACCAATTTGTCCGGATGATGTTGATTCATTAAACGACGATAGGCTTTTTTTACCTCGGCGTCGCTGGCATCAGAGGCGACATCAAGCACCGCATAAGCATCCGCCACTGTCGGCCGCACAGGCCCACTAGTGCTCGCACCATCAGCATATGAACCAAAATGCGCTTTGACCATGCTCTCAAGATGAAGAAACTCATGATCCGAAAAACCAATACCTTTACACACTCGACGCAACATATTCCGCTCAGAAGAGCTGTAATCACCGTCGGCATGCGCCGCCGAAATTTGTATCTCCATGAACATACGTAGCAATGTGGTACGACGGTGACATTCTTGACGAAACTGTTCTAACACCTCATCAAGCGGGAAAGTGTCATCACGACCCTGCTTAAATAAATCACGGGCTAACTTGCGCTGCTCATCCTTGAGGTTCATGCGCTCCATGACTTGATTCGCCATCTCTATTTCATCGCGTGAAACCTCACCATCTGCCTTGGCGATATGCCCCATTACCGCAAATGTAGCGGTAAAGAAAGCCATCTGAATACGCTCATTTGAGGCTTCGTCTAACCCCCCTTCAAGTACGGTAAATTTACCCAGCCCACGATCGAGATTATGACCAAACGCGACACCTAGCAATGCACCTAAGGGCCCACCGAGCGCAAAACCAAAGGCGCCACCAACAATCTTTCCCCACCAACTCATAAGTATCTGTTCTCCCTACACCCTTAATCACTCAAGTTTTCAGTCAACTCGCCCGATAATACCAGTATCAGCTATGCTAATTGAGTTGAAGAAAAATCCAGTTGAAATACGAACCTAATAAAAAACCAACCTCAAATCATAATGCATGTGATTAACCAATGCCGCAAATAGAACTCACCAAAGCAGAACCAGGAATGGTATTAGCCGCCGATGTCATAGGACCAGGCGACAAAGTGCTCGTCACCGCCGGCTCAGAGCTGTCTGGACGCCACATAGAATTACTAAAAACTCGTGATGTCACCAAAGTCGATATACATGAAATAACGTCGCCTAATGAAAGTAGCAACATCGACCCAAAATTACTAGAAATGATGACACAACGGTTTCGTGAAAACGGCGATCACCCGTTTATTAATGAGTTAAAAAAAATCTGGCTAAAGAAGGCAACTAAAAAATAATGGCTCAACTCAATCCACACGAACTCATTGTCGGCAGTGTTGAACTCAGCTCACTGCCTGAGGTTTACAGTCAAATTAACGACCTGGTTGACGACCCTTATTGTTCAGTCAACGACATCAGCAAAATTATTAGTCATGATCCCAGCCTAACAACGCGCTTATTAAAACTGGTCAATAGCCCGTTCTACGGTTTTCCGTCACAGGTATCTACCGTATCACGCGCAATCGCCATTATTGGTATGCGAGAACTACGCGACCTTGTGCTCGCAACCTCTGTCACACGCATGTTTACTGGCCTGCCTAATGACTTAGTCAATATGGCACAGTTTTGGCGCGAGAGCATTTACTGTGGCTTAGTGTCGCGTGCCATTGCAGGTCACTGTAGTGGTCAAAATAGAGAACGTTTATTTGTTGCCGGCATGCTGCATAAAATCGGCGCCTTAATTATTTACAAAAAAATACCTGAGTTATCACGTGAAGCCATCAGCCGAGTCCAGTTCAATCATGAAATACTCCATCGAGCGGAAAATGATGTCATCGGCTTTAACTATAGCGACGTAGGCGGCGAACTCATGCGCCAATGGAAACTACCGAAAAGCCTTGAAAGCGCAGTAGAACACCACCTGTTTCCTGCTGATAGCTTGGACAACAGTGCCGACACCGCCATTGTTCATCTCGCCAGCCTCATTACTACAGCACTACAATCGTGCAATGATGAAGTGATACCACCACTTGACGAGAAAGCCTGGGACAGCGCTGGCTGCGCCGTCGAGCTACTTGAATCAATTATCGAAGAAGCCGATATCCAGCTCGCAGAAACTTATTCTCTAGTTCGCTGCGACCACTAGCCAAGCCACAAAAAATCCCGCATAACTTATTGATTTTCAATTAAATCAATAAGAAAGCATCACCTCGTTAATCGTCTCCCATCAGTTCATGATAGAATTCCAGCCTACCCAGAGGAAAGCACCTGGGGAAGCATATACATCTTGATGAGGATAGAAGCACCATGGGTAAACTGGATCACTTCGCATTCCTGCTAGGAATCGTATTTTTTGCGGGCATGGCGAGCTTTGCTGGACTTGATAATAACGGCTGGTTTGTTACGCTATCGCTAATGTTTTTTGTCGTAGTCTATGTCGCGCTAGCGCTATTCGCACCCCGAGGTACACGTAGCACCACGTAAGAAAAAGCGATGCCTAATACTTAGGCAACATGCTTACGCAAAAAAGGTCCCTATCTGGGGCCTTTTTTATTTGCCTTTTTATTTATTAGAGTGATATACGCAACCCAATAAACCATTTCAAAAACAAGGAAAACACAATGGCTATTGCTATCAGCCTACATTTGCTTGCTGCCGTACTTTGGGTAGGCGGCATGTTCTTCGCTTATATCGTCTTACGCCCCGTTGCCGCGACCCTATTAGAACCACCTGTACGCCTTACATTGTGGGCACAAGTTTTTAAACGTTTCTTCCCCTGGGTGTGGATGGCAATCATCATATTATTAACATCCGGCCTATGGATGGTCTTCGCACATTTTGGCGGTTTTAGCGCCGTCGGCATACACGTGCATACGATGATCGCACTTGCAGCAGTCATGATTGTGATATTCGCCCACGCGTACTACGGACCTTACCGCCACCTACATGCCGCCATTGCAACAGAAAACTGGCCAGCGGGTGGTGCCAAACTCAATCAAATCAGAAAGCTCATAGGCGTTAACCTAATATTAGGACTAGTCATAGTCGTGATTGCGTCAGCAGGCCGATATTTCTCCTAGACAACGCGTATTTTTATCACCTATTAACACTGCGCCCCCTGATAATCCACCGATGCACATCAGGTTAAAACATCGCCACACTGTCATACTCTTTTTTATTTTTTGCCTATCATCATGCACCGATGTCACCTACCAAGGAAAGGTTACACGCGTCACTGACGGCGACTCTCTGAATGTTCGCACCCGATACGAACCACTGAAAGTTCGGCTCGCAGAAATTGATGCGCCGGAATACTCACAACCCCACGGTAAAATAGCCAAAAAGGCGCTCGCTAAACTCATCGCAAACAAACGCGTAATAGTAGAAGAACAAACTATAGATCAATATGGCCGCGTAGTAGCTCGCCTCTATATCGACAAACTCGACATCAATGCCGAAATGGTCAAGCAAGGCCACGCCTGGGCTTATCGCGAATATTCTTTTGACATTGACCTATACAAACTAGAAAACGAAGCCAAAATCGCTAAGCGAGGATTGTGGGCATTACCTGAGTCACAACGCATCCCACCTTGGGAATGGCGCAATAAATAGAATTACCACTAGACATTAGAATTTAATTTGATCAGAATTGTCGGTGGCGGCTAAAAACCGCTTGAGGGAATGGAGAATCAATAATGAAAAGGAAAACCTAGCATGCTCAAACTATTTTATATGGTGTTGCTAAGCTTATTCATGGCTGCATGCACATCAACCCCCAATAATCTCAATAACGACGATCACTACAAACTTAGCCTTCAAGCAAAATATGGCAAAGGCAAAGCAATCGAAATTGAGATATCACCCAACGCTAGCGATAAGTCAGCGTTTATCGATGGTGCACGAGTCGGTTACATTCAGTCCTGGAACAAGCTAACACTAGAGCGCCGCCTGACCTTAAAAAAAGAATTAGAAAACCAGCGCGACAATAAATCGCTGAAACACAATAACAAACTATGGCGTCGCTATGGCTCTATCTTGGAAAATAATAAAATTGAAAACTACATCAGTAAATATAATGATCCTGACATGGAAACGGGCTCCTATCACTCATTTATGAACGGGCGTTCGACAGGAGTTCATTTAGCGGCACACGATATCGTCAAAATCCGTCAAAAAGAAATAGAGTAAA
>JAADIY010000027.1 GCA_013151045.1 Gammaproteobacteria bacterium | reverse complement strand
ATGGTGCCGTACTAACACCATGATTTTTAACGAGTATATTCCTGCTTTGGGAAATTACAACAAATCTGATACGCAGTGGCTGTTGTTTTATTAAATAGCTTTCATTAAAGATATTATTTTTCATGATATAAAAACCTAGCTCATACCATTAATCACTACCATCTTTTCTTGCGTCATGTCATGCATAGTATGCGCAATACCTCCTGTTCCGTAACCAGACTGTCGACGGCCAGAAAACGGCATCCAGTCAACACGAAACGCGGTGTGGTCGTTGACCATGACGGCGCTGGCATCGAGTTGTTGTACGCATTTGATGGTGATATCGAGTTTGTTGCTAAAGACTGATGCTTGGAAGGCGAAGGGTAGTGAGTTTGCCTGTTTTAATGCAGCGTCGAGCGAGTCGTAGCTGTATATGCAAACTACGGGGCCAAATATTTCTTGCACTGAAACCTTGGCGTCGGGTGGTGGGTTGAGTAGCACGGTAGGCGCGTAGGTGGTTGTGCTGAGTTTTTTGCCGCCACAGAGTAATTGTGCTCCTTGTGATACGGCTTCATCTACCCATTGCGCGACGCGGTCTACTTCTCGTGGTCGAATCAAGGGGCCGCATTGTGTTTGTTCATCAACAGCGTTACCTACGATGAGTTGGTCTGCAAGATCAGCGAGGGCTTGAGCAATGGTTTGAGCCTGTTGTTGTGGGGCAAAGACGCGCTGTACTGAGACGCAGACTTGGCCTGAGTGATAAAAGCCGCCTTTGAGCAATGCGGGGAGCATTGCATCGAGGTTGGCGCTGTCGTCGATAATAATGGGCGCGGCACCACCGTGTTCTAGTGCGCAGCGGGTGCCGGGTGCCAGTTTAGAACGTAACATCCAGCCGATGTTTGCGGAGCCTATGAAGGAGAAAAATGCGACACGAGGGTCGGTGACCATTTTTTCTGCTGTAGGTATATCGCAGGGGACAAAACGACACCATTCTTTGGCTAGGCCGGCTTCATATAATATGTCGACAAACCGTTGACATGACAAAGGCGTATCGTCAGCCGGTTTAACTAATACTGGGCAGCCTGTAGCGACGGCTGGCGCGACTTGGTGAACAATGAGGTTTAGCGGATGATTGAAGGCGGAGACGGCAACGACGGGGCCTATGGGCTCATGGGTGGTAAAGGCTAGTCTGTTAGTGCTGGTGACAGTGTGTCCCATCGGGATTTCTTGTCCTGCCATCTGTGACAGTGTTTCGATACAGATTTGTATGCTTTCTATTGCGCGACTGACTTCTATTCGTGCGTCGATGAGTGGTTTTCCACCTTCATTGGCGATTAAAAAAGCCAGTTCATCGGATTGTTGTTCTAGGCTGTTTATCGTATTTTTTAAAATGCTGATACGTTGATGCTTAGGTAGCCGGGCGCTATGGTCTTTATGCAGTGATAAGGCGGTATCGAGATGGCGATCTATAGTATTCCAGTCAGTCAATGTGACGCTACCGATGGGGCTTAAATCATAGGGGTTAACGACTTTTAGGATTTTATTGGTCACTGAGTTCATAGCAGACATACTTTTTCTCTGAGTTCGTCGATCAGTACTTTCTCATTTTCTGAATAATCGATAGGCAAGTCTATAAGGTGAACACCGCCTGCGTCGAAGGCTTGGTTAAACGTTGGTATTAAGGATTCGGCTGAATCAACGCGGTGGCCGGTTGCTCCGTAGCTTTCTGCGTATTTTACAAAATCAGGATTATCAAACTCTAAGCCCCAGTCGCCAAAACCGGCTGATGCCTGTTTCCAGCGAATCATTCCATAAGAGCCATCGTTTAATATGGTGACGACCAAATTGAGCTTTAGGCGTACTGCGGTTTCGATTTCTTGTGAGTTCATCATGAAGCCTCCGTCGCCACATATTGCCATGACTCTACGTTTGGGATACATCATGGCGACCATCATAGCCGAAGGTAAGCCTGCGCCCATGGTGGCCAAGGCATTGTCGAGCAATACGGTATTGGGGTGATAGGCTTTATAGTTTCGCGCGAACCAGATTTTGTATATGCCGTTATCTAAGGCGATGACATCATTTTTGCCCATGACTTTGCGTGTATCAGAGACTAGACGTTGCGGAATGATTGGAAAGCGCGGGTCGTTGATGCTTTCATTGATATGTGATTCGATTTCATCGTGAATACGTGAAAAATACGAACGATCAAAATCGAGGACGTTGGTAAATTTATTGTTTAAGCGTTTAATCGAGCCGGCGATGTCGCCGACGACTTCGACTTGTGGGAAGTAGACTTGGTCGACTTGCGCTGATTTATAATTGATATGGATAACTTGCTTGCCATTTTCTTCCATAAAGAAGGGCGGTTTTTCGACGGCGTCATGACCGACATTTATAATGAGGTCGGCGCGTTCTATCGCGCAGTGTAAATAATCATTGTCAGACAATGCGGCGGTGCCGAGGCAAAATTCGGAGCGCTCATCGACAACGCCTTTGCCCATTTGGGTATTGAAAAAAGGTAACTTGACGCTATGGATAAAGTCATTTAACGCTGATCGCGTGTGTTGGCGATTGGCTCCTGCGCCAATTAATAACAATGGTAGTTTTGCTGAGCGGATTAATGTTGCAGCTTCTTCTAAGATGGCATCGTCGGCCACTGCGTAATGACGGTGATGTGGTGTTAGCACATGAGCATTGGTGTCTTCTGCGGCAATATCTTCTGGTAACTCGAGTAAGACTGCGCCGGGCCGTTCTTCTTCTGCTGTGCGAAAGGCTTCGCGTACGAGTGCCGGAATGGTGTTGCCGTGGACGATTTGTTTGGTCATTTTGCAGATAGGGTGAAACAGCGCAACGACATCAATAATTTGAAACTGACCTTGCTTAGATTTCTTGATGGGTTTTTGCCCAGTGATCATTATTAATGGGAAACCACCAAGCTGTGCATAAGCGGCAGGTGTGGCGAGGTTAGTTGCGCCTGGCCCTAGTGTTGCCATACAAACGCCTGCTTTTCCGGTTAAACGGCCATAGGTCGCGGCCATAAATGCGGCACCTTGTTCATGGCGTGTTAGTACGAGTGTTATTTTTGATGTGCGTAATGATTCGAGCATGTCGAGATTTTCTTCACCCGGTACGGCAAATATATGCTCGACGCCTTCTGCTTCTAATGAGCGTACAAAAAGATCGGAAGCTTTGATGCTGCTTTCATGAATGACTTTTTGGCTCATTACTGTGACTCCGTTATTATTATGAGACTCTAATTATGAGTTAACGATAAACAGTTTTAGCTTACTTTTTCGAACTCAATGGGTGTTGGTGTTGGGTATAAGGCATCCATCGGGACGGACTTACCATTGTCTTGTACGATTCGCAGATGTTTGCGGCGCATCAGTCTTGGTCTTTTAACTCCGCAAGAATGCGATATGACTTCAATCTCTTGACGCATATTGTTGCAGTAGTTAGCGACTTTGACTGCTTTATCGGCTGGGTCTAGACCTTTTTGTAGGCGTGGGTTATGTGTAGTGATTCCCGTTGGGCAAGTGTTTTTGTTGCATCTTAAGGATTGAATGCAGCCTAAAGAAAACATGAAGCCGCGCGCCGAGGTGACAAAGTCAGCGCCTGTAGCGATAGCCCAAGCCATTTCTGAAGGTGTAATCAGCTTGCCTGACGCGATTAACCGAATGCGCTTATTGAGACAATATTGTTGCAGTGTATCGGCGACCAGTGGTAATGATTCTTTAATAGGGAGGCCGACATTATCCATTAAGGCCATGGGCGCCGCACCGGTTCCCCCGTCACCACTGTCAATGGTAATAAAATCTGGCGCACTTTCTATGCCACGAGCATGGATTGCTTTGCATAGCTGTTCTATCCAGTCAGGAGAGCCAATTACTGCCTTAAAACCGACGGGCTTTCCAGTAAGGTCTCTGACATGATTAATAAAGTCAAGTAATTCGTTGTTATTGTCGATTTCAGGGTGTCGATTTGGCGAAATAGACGCTTGGCCTTGCGGTATACCACGCATTTTTGCGATTTCAGCGGTGATTTTACTAGCAGGTAAAATACCGCCTTTGCCAGGTTTAGCACCTTGGCTGATTTTTACCTCAAACATTTTTACCTGTTCGAGTGCAGCGATCTCTTGGAGTTTTTTTGTGGATAATTTGCCCGACTCGTCACGTATACCGTATTTCGCTGTGCCGATTTGAACGACGATATCGCAGCCGCCTTCTAAGTGATAAGGCGATAAGCCGCCTTCACCTGTATTCATCCAACAATCTGCCATCTTGGCGCCCTTTGATAAGGCCCGAACGGCGGGGGTGGACAGGGCGCCATAGCTCATGCCTGAAATATTAAATATTGATGGTGCGTTATAAGGTGTTTTGCAATAGGGGCCAATTTTCAGGCTAATTCTTTTTTCGGCATCTTCGTCAAGTGTTGGAAAAGGGCAGTTGACAAAGATAATATTTCCAGATGGTGTAAGGTTTTTTGTTGAGCCGAATGCTGTCGTATTATCTTTATTGTTGGCAGCTCTGCTAACCCATTCGCGTTCCGCGCGATTGAAGGGCATTTCTTCACGATCCATAGCAAAAAAGTACTGGCGAAAAAACTCGCCCAGTGAAGAAAATAAATAACGAAAACGGCCAATTACCGGATAATTTCTGCGTATCGCATCTTTGCTTTGGGTGATATCAATGACAAATAATATCGACGCTACCAACAGTAAGAAGCCAATAATAAAAATAAAGGCGGAGGACAGTAAATGGATATCTTCTATTTCAAGCTCTTTCACGGTTATCTCCATGCGGTTTGGTTAACTGCTGGTATGAATACGAATTTTATGAGGGGTTGCTTACTATAATGTAACAGTGGTCTGAAATCTTGCTGTCTTAGTGTCATTGAGCGCTCATTTAATCCAATGGATGATATGTTCTTGCAGCTTGTTTGTTGCTACTGCTGATTCGGGCAGCGAGCGACCTTTGACTGATATATTGGCGCTATGCACGGAGTTTGATTCGCCAGAGATGAGCGGATGCCATGTGAACAAGGGTTTGCTTTCGTGAATAAGTCGATAAGCGCAGGTGCTAGGCAACCAATGAAATGTGTTGATGTCACTTGCGCTTAATACCATACAGTCATTAACTAAGGCTTGGCGTCGGCGATAGTCAGTGCAGCGGCATTTATCGATATCAAGTAGCTTGCATGCGACGTTAGTGTAAAAAACTTCACCGGTGTCTTCATCTTCAAGCTTATGCAAACAACATCGGCCACAGCGATCGCATAGCGACTCCCATTCGTCTTGACTCATTTCGGCGAGGGTTTTGTTTTGCCAAAATTGATTCGACATGGTGTATTGGCGTGGTGCTTTAAATGGATTCTTTGCTGAGAAAATGATTGGCTTTGTTAACTTCTTGCATGTAGTCGATGGGGTTGATTGGTATTTGTAGATAGAAGCCTTGTGTTTCAATGGCATCTAATATCGCTGCTGCTTTGGCATTAGCAAGTTTAGTGTCGGCGGTGATCGCTAGAGTCATGGATAGTTCTGGTTGACCAATTTTCTTTTTAAGTGCGTCAGGTAGATCATCTAAGATACTGTTGTGATCAAGGTATAGATACATGCCTTCTTTAAGCGAGCAGCGATAGATATTGCAGGTGCGTTCTGGTTGTACGGTCATGTGGCTATTACTCGTTATCTGACTTAGTTTGTAACTGTTTTAATTCGTATAGTTTATCGAGTGCTTGTTTCGCGGTAAGTTCGTCAGGGTCTATCGTGGTCAATAATTCTAATGTTGGGTTGGGTGTATTTTCATTTGGTATGTTTTCGACATTGGCAGGTGCGTTAAACAAGTCAATTTGTGAGTGGTGGCGGTCACCACTTGTTTGTTGTTTTTCAAGTAGCGCTAGGCGTTTTCGCGCGGCGCTGACGACGGTATTTGGAACACCAGCTAAGGCAGCGACTTGCAGTCCATAGCTACGATTGGCGGCACCTTCTTTAACACTGTGTAAGAACACAATGCTGTCATGATGCTCAATGGCTGATAAGTGGATGTTGGCAATGCCATATTGCTCTGATTCTAGCGCCGTTAGCTCAAAGTAATGGGTGGCGAACAAAGTAAATGCTTTTATTCGTTTAGCTAAATGCTCGGTGCATGCCCATGCTAGTGATAAGCCATCAAAGGTGCTGGTGCCACGTCCGACTTCATCCATTAAAACCAAGCTTTGTTCACTAGCATTATGAAGTATTGCTGCGGTTTCGGTCATCTCCACCATAAATGTTGAGCGTCCGCCGGCCAAATCGTCTGACGCACCAATGCGGGTAAATATACGATCAAAGGGGCCAAGTCGCGCGTGTTTGGCGGGAACAAAACAGCCGCAATGTGCGAGCAGGGTGATGATGGCGGTTTGTCGCATATAAGTGGATTTGCCGCCCATATTGGGTCCAGTAATGATAAGCATGCGACGTTTGTCGTTGAGTGTTGCGTCATTCGGTGTGAACGGCTTATCGAGCGTGGCCTCAACCACTGGATGGCGACCCTCTTCGATCGATAAGCCAGGCTCGTCGCTGAGTTCGGGTTGTGATAGATCGAGCTGCCAGGCACGCTGCGCAAAGTTTGCTAGCACGTCAATTTGTGCAATGGCTTTTGCGCTATCTTGTAGGGTATGAGTGTCTTTGCTTAGGGTCTCTAATAATTGTTCGTAAAGGTATTTTTCTCTGCTTAGTGCGCGTTCTTTAGCGCTTAAGACTTTGTCTTCAAATGATTTAAGCTCTGGTGTGATATAGCGCTCGACATTTTTTAGTGTTTGGCGACGTTGAAAATGATCAGGAATTTTCTCTGAATGAATTTTACTGGCTTCGATGTAGTAGCCATGCACGCGGTTATAGCCGACTTTTAGTGTGGCAATACCACTGTTTTCTTTTTCTTTAATTTCTAAGTCGACTAAAAATTGATTGGCATTTTCGCTTAAATTACGTAGCTCATCGAGTTCGTCATCAAAACCCGGTGCGATAACGCCGCCATCACGAATAAGCATGGGTGGTTCAGCAATAATTGCGCGACCGAGTAAATTATTGAGTTCAATGTGTTCATTTACAGCACTTTCAAGCTCGTCGAGTAAGGGCGAGTCGAGTTGTTTTAGCTGTTGTTTTAGTATCGGTAAGCTGTTTAACGATTGTCGTAGTTGCGTTAAGTCACGTGGTCGCGCTGATTTTAAGGCGATGCGACTAACAATACGTTCGATGTCGCCAATTTGTTTCAGCTGTTCTCGTACTGGGTTATGAGTTTCAGGTGTTTGTAAGGTGTCGATGCATTGATAGCGTTTACGCAGCAATGCATGGTTGCGCATAGGTGCATTTAACCAGCGTCGTAGCATGCGGCCACCCATTGTGGTGACAGTGCGATCAATAACGGAGCTTAAGGTGTTTTCGCGGCCGCCTTGTAGATTAATGTCTATTTCAAGGTTGCGACGACTAGCAGCGTCTAAGAGTAAGTTGTCGCTGTGTTGTGAAACGCTTAGCTTGCTAATATGAGGCAGTAAATTTTGTTGGGTGCGACGAGCATATTGCAGTAAGGCGCCAGCGGCTTGTATAGCAAGTGGTGTGTCATCGCAGCCAAGGCCGCTCAGGTCGTGTAGTTTAAGTTGATCGCGTAATAAACGTTGGGCATTGTCACTATCAAACTCCCAGGCTTCGAGAGTTTGTGTTCGGCCAAGTTTTAAGTGGCCGATAGTTTCTGCCTGATTTTCTTCGAGTAATAATTCGGCAGGACGCAAGCGCGCTAATTCATCTGCGAGTGAGCTGATAGAGTTTAGTTGTGAGATAAAAAAGCGTGCGCTACTGATATCTAGCGCAGCAATTCCGGCTTTATTGTCTTTAATAAAGACGGCGACTAATAGGTTGTCGCGCTCGGCGTCGAGCATGCCATCTTCAGTCACTGTTCCTGGTGTGATGAGCCGAACGACTTTACGTTCAACGGGACCTTTGCTGGTTGCTGGGTCGCCAATTTGCTCGCAAATTGCCACAGACTCACCATGCTTTATCAGTTTGGCTAGATAGCCATCTGCAGCGTGATACGGTACGCCTGCCATGGGGATAGGTGTGCCAGCCGATTGGCCACGTGCTGTTAGGCTGATATTGAGTAATTTAGCAGCGTGTTTGGCGTCTTCAAAAAACAGCTCATAAAAATCGCCCATACGGTAGAAGACAAGGGTGTCGGGATACTCTTGTTTGATGCGCAAATACTGGCGCATCATGGGTGTATGAGAGGAAAGGTCAGTGTTGGCCATAGCTGTTAGGACAAATAAGAGTGCATACGTCAGGGATTTTATAGGGTTTTGTTATTCGATGAGGGTGTTGGGGTCGTTGCCCCAATCTGACCAGGCACCATGATAGCCCTTGACGTTGGGGTAACCAAGGCTTTTTAAAACGATATAGCTGTGTGCCGAGCGCTGATGCGTGTGGCAATAGGTAATGATTAGTTTGTTTTTGGTGATGTCTGCATCTTCATATAACGTTATGAGCTCATTTGCTGTTTTGAAGCGTAAGTCATTATCGTTATCTATAGTGTCAATCCAGTTGATGTTGACCGCGCCAGGAATATGGCCGCTGCGTTGGGCACGGACAACTTCGCCGTTGTATTCACCATCACTGCGTGCGTCGAGTAGCACTACAGCGGGGTCTTTAAGGTGTTGCTGAATAAATACTTTGTCGGCAATGGCGGTTTGGTCAGTTTTTGCTTGGTAGTGGCTGGCGTGAATGTTTGCTGCTTGATTATTCGTTGGCATGCCGGCGCTATTCCATGCAGTGAGGCCACCGTTAAGTAAAGACAGTTGTTTATGTCCGAGACAATCCAGCGTCCATAGTAGCCGACAGGCTTTAGCGCTGTTTTCGTTATCGTAGGCAACGACATGGTGGTTGGCTGTTAAGCCTATATTTGAAAAAATTTTGCTCAGTGATGGCTCGTCGGGTAATAAGCCCATAACAGGCGGCTGAGAGGCGACGATATCGCTATAACTTAGCGATACGGCACCAGGTATATGCGCATTGTTGTAGATCTCTGGGCCGGATAAATCAACGATGAGTACTTGCGGATGACCAATGAGTGATTGCAGTGCTTTGGGTTCGAGTAATAAGGGCTGTGTGTTGATCATGGTCGCTTTACTTTAGTGTGTGGCTAAAATAGTGGCGAACATGATTGCGTTGCAGCGTTTACGCTGTCAAGCCTCGCGAAGTGAGTGTGGTTAATGGCTCAGTTTGGCCGACATCCTATGTCGGCCTAGTCTGACACCATGACGGTTAGTCAGTACCGAAGTGGTTATCGTAGTTTGTTGAGTGAACGATGGGCGATGATATCTTTGCCCTTTGTGTCTTGTCGCATAACACGGCGTGCACGTGCTTCGCTAAATGAGATGACATCTGCACTGTTGCCTTGGTATTGATCGACGTCTGTGTGATTTTCTCCTGTGGTGCTTTTTTCGCTAGGCAAAATTTCGAAGCTATTGGCTTGCGAGGAATGGTACGCAGACTGAGTGAAAAACTCGTGCATGCCGTCAAGCATATCGAGCATTAGCATCTCTTGCGCCTTGTCCCCGAAGCCAGTTTTATTTTTATTCTCTGACATGGTTACTCCCAAAAAGTGTCACCCTTGTTGTCGGGAAATAGGCGAGAAAACTTGATGGTTAATTATGTGAAATAGCGCACATATTTTATGTTGGTGTAAGTGTTTGATTTCTCTAGGCCGGGGGTTTTAACTGACTGATTTTAATGGGTTATTTTTATAGGTGGGGCCTGATATTTTGCAATAGCGCTTTAAAAACTTTGGCATTGCCGCAGACAATATCGCCACTTTCAAAGTGATTATTGCCACCTGATACATCACCAACCAGTCCGCCAGCTTCTTCAATAAGTAAGGCGCCGGCTGCAAGATCCCAAGGCTTTAAGCCAAATTCCCAGAAACCGTCTAAACGCCCTGCAGCAACATAGGCAAGATCGAGCGCTGCAGAACCGGCGCGGCGAATACCCGCGGTCTGTGGCGCTATGGCGCGAAAGGTTTTTAGATAGGCGTCGAGATCTTGGTCTTTACGAAAAGGAAAGCCCGTGCCGATGAGTGATCCGGCGAGTTCCTTGCGTTTGCTGACGCGAATGCGGCGGTTATTCAGTTGTGCACCTGCGCCTCGACTAGCGGTATAGAGGTCTTGGCTAACGGGGTCATAAACCACGGCTTGCTGTGATTTTCCTTGGTGTTGTAAGGCAATAGATACGGCAAATTGCGGGAAGCCATGAAGAAAATTAGTGGTGCCGTCGAGTGGGTCTATAATCCACAGGTAATCATTGCTACCTTGTTGCCCGCTTTCTTCAGCCATGATTTGATGATCAGGGTAGGCTGTTTTGATAACGTCAATGATGGTGGCCTCTGCGGCTTTGTCCACTGAACTGACAAAGTCATTATGGTCTTTGGTAACAACGTCTATGCTGTCCAACTTGTCCATCGAACGGCTAATGATATCTCCCGCTCGGCGGGCGGCACGAACGGCGATATTTAACATCGGGTGCATGTGTGTTTCCTTAAGGTTTGTAATGAGTTGCGGACAAGGCGTGCTATTCTAGCACCGACTCGTCATTTCGTATTCAACCAACCAGTACTAAAAATCTTTTGTCTTCACTCTTCGAACGTATTCGCATAGTTTTAATTGCTACCAGTCACCCTGGAAATATTGGCGCTGTGGCGCGTGCGATGAAAACAATGGGTTTTAAGCACCTGGTTTTAGTTGAGCCAAAACATTATCCGCATGCTGACGCAACCGCCAGAGCCTCTGGAGCGGATGATGTGTTGGCGAATGCCACTGTCTGCTCTAGCCTTGAGCAAGCAATAACAGGTTGTCACTACGTTTTTGGTTTAAGCGCGCGGCAACGCACGATACCTTGGCCGCAAATGTCACCGCGTGAATGCGCCCAGTATTCTGCGGATCAGGGCGACGCTGAGATTGCATTAGTGTTTGGCCGTGAGCATTCGGGTTTGACTAATGAAGAGCTGGAGATCTGCCATTATCATGTATCTATTGATGCCAATCCAGACTACCCATCGCTTAATCTTGCGGCGGCTGTACAAATCATGTGTTACGAATCGCGTTTGGCCGCGTCAACTGTTAGTGTAAAAGGTGGCGCATTGCCGGCTCCAGTAGAGGATCTAGAACGCTTTTTTGAACATTTAGAGCGTGTAATGATCGAAGTTGAATTCCTCAACCCGCAGCAGCCGGGTCATATACTGCGGCGATTACGCCGATTGTTTGTTAAGGCTCAGCCCGATAAGCAGGATGTGAATATCTTGCGTGGAGTGCTTAGTGCTGTACAGCGTGTTCTTAAGGGGCAAAGCGTAGCTGATAAAGAGAATGTTAGCAAAAATAATACTTGATTAAATTAGTCAGGTATTATTAATTTATGCTATAGTTTTCTCGAGGAATCACCCAACGTTGGGGAAATATCTGTTGTTGGACAGTTAGCTCGCCACGTAAAAAGGAGCCGTCATCAATGAAGTTAACCACTAAAGGTCGCTACGCAGTGACTGCCATGTTAGATCTAGCGCTTCATACTGATAGCGGATCTACTCCATTGGCCGATATCTCAAAGCGCCAAGAAGTTTCACTGTCTTATCTTGAACAATTGTTTTCTAAGTTACGTCGCAGTGGTTTGGTTAAAAGTGCGCGTGGACCAGGTGGTGGTTATCGTTTGGCGCGTGATGCGAGTGAGATTGCAGTTATCCATGTTTTAGATGCCATTGATGAAGACATTGATGCCACCCGTTGCGGTGGTAGTGCGGATTGCCAGCATGGTGAACCATGTTTGACGCATGATTTGTGGGTAGATTTAAGTCACCAGATTTATAAATTTCTCAGTGATATCAGCCTGGGTGATTTGGTTAAACGTCAGGCTATTCGCAGTGTCGCTGAGCGTCAGGATAATGCTGCGCAGCCACACTACGTACAGCTTTCAGATATCAAAAAATCGTCAGCTTAGTGGCCGGTGTAGAGCGTTAGGGTTTTAAGTATTTGGCAATTTATTTAGACCATAATGCCAGCACAGCGCTAGATCCAGCAGTGCTTGAGGCCATGTTGCCTTATCTAGCAGAACACCATGGCAATCCGTCTAGTATTCATAGTTCAGGCCGCATCGCGCGAACTGCAATCGATAGTGCTCGTGAGCAAGTTGCCGATTTGGTCGGTGCGCACCCTACTCAGTTGATTTTTACTAGCGGCGGTACGGAAGCCAATAATCTCGCCTTAAATGTTTTGGCTAGTCATGAAGTGGCGACATTTTGTGTCAGTGCTGTTGAGCATCCTGCGGTGTTAGAGCCAGCGCGTTATTGGCAGGCTAGAGGTTGGCAATTAGAGTTATTGCCGGTGGATGGTGATGGTCTTATTGACCAGACATTGGCAAACAATATTCTCCAACGTCAACCGGTATTGATGTCGGTGATGATGGCAAATAATGAAACGGGTGTCATACAGCCTTTGCAATCACTTGCGCAAAATGCGCGAGAATACGGGGCTATTGTGCATACTGATGCGGTGCAGGCGGTGGGTAAGATTGCTGTCGATTTTAATGCGTCGGGTGTGCATTTGATGAGTTTATCGTCACATAAGATCTATGGGCCTAAAGGCGTTGGTGCTTTGGTTATAGATAAGGCCTTGGATATCCCGCCATTATTGTTGGGTGGTGGTCATGAGAAAGGCTGGCGTTCGGGCACTGAAAACGTTGCAGCGATAGTGGGTTTTGCTAAGGCCGCTGAATTAGCGAAGCAGCAACTAGGTCAGCGTAGTGATCATATGTGCGGGTTGCGAGACCGCTTAGAAAACGCGTTGAAAACGATAGATGGCGTCCACATTATTGCGGAGTCGGCGCCGCGTTTACCTAATACCACCCTTATTGCGATACCGGGTATTGAAGGTGAGACCTTGCTAATGAGTTTGGATGCCAAAGGTATTGCGGTGTCGAGTGGTTCGGCCTGTGCCAGTACCGATACAGAGCCTAGTCACGTTTTACGTGCGATGCATTTAGACGATGAGTTAGCGCAAAGTACGGTGCGAATTAGTTTTGGTAAAGACAGTACGGTCGCGGAGTGTGATGCATTGCTATTGGCGATTAGAGAATTAACGAAAATGAGCCAGCAGATGGCTTCTGTTGCTTGGTAGGAATATAGAGGATTATCATGTCAGTATCATTAACTGAGTCAGCAGCACAGCGAATTCAAGCTATGCTCGAAGAGCGTGGCAGCGGCGTGGGTATTCGTTTGGGTGTTAAGAAGAACGGTTGCGCCGGTTTTGCCTATGTCCTCGATTTTGCCGATGAGCAGGGTGAAAACGATAGTCTTTTTACCCAGCACAATGCGTCTGTGGTGATCGATAAGGACAGTCTAGAAATGCTCGAAGGAATCGAGCTTGATTATGTCTCAGAAGGTTTGAATAAGAGCTTTAAATTTCGCAACCCCAATGTCACTGATGAATGTGGCTGTGGTGAAAGCTTTAGTGTGAGTTAGTCCGGGTTGCGCGTTTATGCCAATTTGAATCAATTCAAAAGTGACACTATTGTGCTGTAAGTGGGTTTTTCTCCAGCTATGGAGTGGCAGTCTTAGTACGCGAATCTTAGTGCTTATTTCGATTTAATTGCCATTTTCATTGCCGAGTAGTGCCCCTATTCTTTAGAATAGGGGGGATTTGCTTCCCCGTTATGTTCTATAGCGGGATATATCTATTAACTAATTGAATTTCCAGGAGTTTTTTATGGCGATTGAAAGAACCTTGTCTATTATTAAGCCTGACGCGGTTGGCAAGAACGTAATCGGAGAAATTTATAGCCGATTTGAGAAGGCAGGGTTGAAAATAGTCGCTGCGAAGATGGCTCACCTTTCGGATGAGCGTGCAGGTGATTTTTATGCGGTGCATAAAGAGCGTCCTTTCTACGGTGATTTGGTTGGGTTTATGACATCGGGTCCGGTGATGATTTCAGTGCTTGAAGGTGAAAATGCGATTGCTGTACACCGTGATGTAATGGGCGCAACCAATCCTAAAGAAGCAGCTGTAGGCACTATTCGCGCTGATTTTGCTGATAGTATTGATGAGAATGCATGCCACGGTTCTGATGCTGCTGAAACGGCGAAAGAAGAGATTGCCTTCTTCTTCTCAGATGAAGAGGTTTGCCCGCGCACACGTTAATGGCTAGCTCACCTGCATACCTATCACGGACAGATTGCACACTCTACTTGATTTGTAGTGGCGATATCATTTCTCGCAATAGAACAGCTATTGCTCGTCATTCTGCCTTGCTACACATCAAGCATGACGCGCACTTTAGCAGGGAAATCTGTCTGTGATGGATATAACGAAAACCAATTTACTAGACCTTGATCATAAGGCGATGGTGGATTGGTTTGTCAAAATGGGTGAGCGTTCATTTCGTGCTAGTCAGGTAATGAAGTGGATTCACCAGCGTGGCGTGACGGATTTTGGTCAAATGACTGATCTCAATAAGTTATTACGGACCACGTTGGAGAATACCGCCGAAATACGTTTGCCAGAAATATTATCAGAGCATATTTCAGCAGATGGCACTTATAAATGGTTATTACGCCTTGATGGTGGTAATTGCATAGAGACTGTTTATATACCTGAAACTGATCGGGGTACCTTATGTATCTCCTCTCAGGTAGGCTGTGCATTGGAATGCAGTTTTTGCTCTACCGGCTATCAAGGTTTTAACCGTAATCTAAGTGTCGCGGAAATTGTTGGCCAGATTTGGATTGCGCATAAGGTGATTGGTTTTCGTGAGAACGGGCACACTGAGATTCCTACGGAATCATTAAGTGCTTCTTCCCTACGGTCAGGTCGTAGTAAAATCACTAATGTCGTGTTGATGGGGATGGGTGAGCCATTGTTGAACTTTGACAAAGTGGTCACCGCTATTAACATTATGTTGCACGATGATGCCTACGGTTTGTCAAAGCGACGTGTTACGCTCAGTACTTCAGGAGTTATACCTGCTTTAGAGCGCTTACGTGAAGTGGCAGATGTCAGTTTGGCGGTGTCATTGCATGCCTCTGACGATGAGTTACGCAATGAGTTGGTTCCATTAAATAAAAAATACCCTATTAAAGAGTTGCTTGATGCTTGTGACGCCTATGTCTCTGGTTCGCCGCGAAAAAAAGTGACATATGAATATGTCATGCTTGATGGCGTCAACGACAGCGTGAAGCAGGCAAAGCGCTTAGTAAAGTTGCTCGAAGGGCGGCCTGCTAAAGTGAATTTAATACCGTTTAACCCGTTTCCCGAGGCAGATTATAAGCGTTCGCCGAAATCATCAATCGATCGATTTAGAGATGTGTTGCTTGCTTCAGGCCTAGTAACGATCACACGTAAGACGCGTGGTGATGATATTGATGGTGCATGTGGTCAATTAGCTGGGCAGATAGTGGATAAAACACGTCGCCAGCAAAAACGTGCGGCAATAGCTGCAAAAGGATAGATTGATGCGCATATTGATAACGCTGGTGGTGTTCTTGTTGGTGTCGGCCTGTGCGACGACACAAAATGGCACTGACTCTAGCGGTAATACGGCGGCAGAAATTAATGTCCGACTGGGGCTAGGGTATTTGCAACAAGGTCGACCGCAACTAGCGCTTACAAATTTTATTCGAGCAATTGAGTTGGATTCACGTTTAGCTGATGCGCATCATTACGCCGCAGAATCGTATCGCCAACTGGAGCAATATGCGCGTGCTGATGAGCACTTTAAAAAGGCATTAAAGTTAGCACCAAAGGATTCGGCGGTAAAAAATAACTATGGTGTTTATCTTTGTGGTCGCGAGCAATATGCTAAAGCTGATCGCTACTTTATTGAGGCTGTTCAAGATAAGTTCTATACCTCTACTGCAGAAGCATTAGAAAATGCTGGTTTGTGCGCGCGCGAATCCGGTGACAATGAGTTGGCCGCTGAGCGTTTTCGCCAAGCCGTGGAGCATGATGCGCGTAGGGCACGTTCTCTTTATCAGTTAGCAGATTTGAGTTTTATTGCTGGAGAAAATGTTGGTGCTAAAGTATTTATTCAGCGTTATTTCTCGGTTGCCAAGTCTAACGCTCCGTCTTTATGGCTGGCAATTCGTATCGAAAATGCATTAGGCAATAAAAACGAAGTGCGCGAATACGCCACTAATTTGCACAAGAATTTTCCAGATAGCAATGAAGCAAAAGAGTTTAAAAATTTTTGGGCTAGCCAATAATTAAAGTATTAATTTTTTCCATAAGAAATAAGGTTATACGTGTCTAAGTCTATTCAAGCAGTTCGCGGAATGAATGATATTCTGCCTGATAATACTGCAGCCTGGTTAAAGTTAGAATCGACATTGGTTAAGTTGATGTTGCGCTATGGCTATCAACAAATACGCTTACCTATTGTTGAAAAAACAGAATTGTTTAAACGTGCAGTGGGCGAAGTCACTGACATCGTAGAAAAAGAAATGTATACCTTTGATGATCGTAATGGCGACAGTTTATCTTTACGTCCAGAGGGTACTGCTGGTTGTGTTCGCGCTGCGATAGAAAATGGTTTGTTATACAACCAAATGCAACGTCTTTGGTATAACGGACCGATGTTTCGTCATGAGCGACCACAAAAAGGTCGTTATCGCCAGTTTCATCAGCTCGGTGTTGAAGCTTATGGTATGGCTGGTCCCGATATCGATGCAGAGCTGATAATGTTAAGCGCTCGCTTATGGCAAGAGTTGGGTATCGAAGGGCTAGAGTTACAAATTAATTCACTGGGCTCTAGTGAAGAAAGACAGCACTATCGTCAGCAGTTGTTGCAATATTGGCGTGATCATCAAGATGTACTCGACGAAGACGGATTGCGTCGTATGGAAAGCAACCCATTGCGTATTCTCGATAGTAAAAACCCGGAGATGCAAACATTGATTGAACGGGCGCCACAGCTGGTTGATGCCTTGGGTGATGAATCGCGTCAGCATTTTGAACAATTCAAAGCAGCGCTAGACAGTGTCGGTATTGATTATGTGGTGAATCCACGTTTGGTGCGTGGTTTAGACTATTATAATGCTACCGTGTTCGAATGGGTCACTGATCAGCTTGGTGCGCAGGGTACTGTTTGCGCGGGTGGTCGCTATGATGGTTTGGTGGCGCAGCTTGGCGGTCGTGAAACGACAGCTGTTGGTTTTGCTATTGGCTTAGAGCGTCTTTTGGAAATGATAAAAATCAACACAAAAGATGAAGAAGCTAGTCAAGTTGATGCTTGTTTGGTAATGGTAGGCGATGCTGTGCAAGCAAAGGGCTTAGCATTGGCTGAGCAGCTTCGTAGTGAGTTACCGGTCTTACGTATTCAAAGTTTATGTGGTGGCGGTAGTTTTAAAAGCCAGATGAAGCGCGCGGATAAGTCAGGTGCGCGGGTAGCGTTAATATTAGGTGACGATGAAGTTGAAGCAAGCACCGTTAGCGTAAAATTTCTGCGCGAAGATAAACCGCAGGAGCAATTGGCGCAGTCAGCTGTAGCTCAACTGCTTTCTGACACTATTGGCGATCATGTATGAGTACATGGTCAGAATTAAAACACTAAGGAGATTCCGGTGGCAACGCATCCCGGTGAAGACGAACAACTTGAAGCGCTAAAAAAATGGTGGGCTGAAAATGGCACAGTGACCATTGTTGGTTTTATTGTTGGCTTGGCAGTATTGTTTGGTGGTCGCGCTTGGTTTGATCATAAGCAATCGACATCAGAAGCTGCTTCGGCAGAATTGTCGCTATTGTTAAATGAGCTTAACGTTGGCGGCGACAGCAGTATTATAGATAAAGCTGATGCTATTTTAAGTGAGTATGCCGGCAATAGTCAGGCCGGTTTTGCGAGCTTAATAAAAGCTAAGGCCTTGGTTGAGTCAGGAGCTATTGCCGACGCGAAAGCGGTATTGCAGTTAGTGATAGATAAACCGTTAGTAGAAGGTATCGACGAGCTGGCACGTTTACGTTTGGCAAGGTTGCTTGTCGTTGAGTCAAATTATGATGATGCCTTGTCGTTAGTCAATGGTGGTGGTAAGGCGTTTGAAGCGCACTATCAGGAATTACGCGGGGATATATATATTGCTCAGGGTCATGTTGAGAAAGCCCGTGAAGCTTATCAAGGTGCATTAGCAGATCCAGCTGCACTAGCCAGTAGCCAAGAATTGCGAATGAAATTGGATAGTCTTGGTGCAGCTGATGATGCCAATCTCGAAGGTGAAAACAGTTGAAAATATTAGCTGTTCTGTTTATGGCTATTGCATTGGTAGCCTGCGGGAATAGTAAAAAGCTTGAGCCGCCTACGCCGCTTAGCAAAATACAGCAAAGCGTTGATACTAAAAAAATATGGTCATCGTCATTACCGAATAAAGCTAAGAAAAGTTTTGCTCAACTTAAATTGGAAGTTGATAAAGAGACTGTTTTTGCTGCGACTGAGGCTGGTTATGTTGCTGCTTTCTCACGTGATAAAGGCAAAAAAATCTGGCGTGTTGATACCAAGCTGCGTTTAGGTGGTGGTGTTGGTGTTGGCGAATCTCAGGTCTATGTTGGTAGCTATGAAGGCGATGTTATTGCATTGAACCGTGATAGCGGTGAGATTGTTTGGCAGACCAACGTCGCAAGTGAAGTGCTTGCTGCGCCACAGGAAGGTAACGGTGTTGTAGTGGTGCCGACCTCAGATGGTCATCTTTATGGTCACCGTAGTGATAATGGCCAGCGTATTTGGACACATCAACGTAAAACCCCAGCTTTGATTTTGCAAGGCGGCAGCGCGCCAGTACCTTTGGGTGATCGCGTACTTTCTGGTTTTGCTAGTGGCCATTTAGACATGCTCGATATTGCCGATGGTAAATTGGTCTGGAGTGTCACCGCTGGTGTGCCACAAGGTCGTACTGAGCTTGAGCGTATTGTTGATGTCGATGGTGATTTAATTGTTGCCGATGATGTGGTTTATGTTGCTTCCTACCAAGGTCGTGTTGCGGCATTAAGTCTAGAAAGTGGCCGTCCATTATGGTCGCGCGATATGTCATCGTATGCCGGTTTGGCGGTCGATGAAAATGCCGTATATGTCAGTGACGCGGGTGACAGTGTCTGGGCCTTGGATTTAAAAACGGGTGCGACACTATGGACGCAAACGAAACTTAAACGTCGTGCTATCACGGGACCGGCGCTACACGGAGATTACGTGGTAGTCGGTGATTTTGCTGGCTATATTCATTGGATGAATAAAGCTGACGGCTCTTTTGTTGCGCGGCGTCGTGTTGCCGGTAAGGGAGTTTTGAGTACTCCGACGGTTGTTGATGACACGCTATTTGTTTTTGGTAAAAATGGCAGTATTAACGCCATTCAACTGCGCACTGCTTCTTAACGCTATACAGTGCCATGGTTTTCATGGTGTTTGTTAGTCTACTGGTAAACTACAACTATGAAACCTGTAATCGCCCTTGTTGGATCTCCTAACGTAGGGAAATCAACTTTATTTAATCGCCTAACTCGCAGTCGCGATGCATTGGTCGCAAACCAGCCTGGTTTAACGCGTGATCGTATTTACGGCGTAGGGCGACATGATGAGCATAGCTTTATCGTTATTGATACCGGAGGTATCAGTGGTGAGCTAGAGGGTGTCGACGGACTCATGTTAGAGCAAGTGTGGAATGCTATCGACGAGGCAGATATGGTGTGTTTTCTCACCGATGGTCGTGCAGGGCTTAATGCTTCTGACGAGGTGATAGCGCAACAATTGCGCCGCAGAGGCAAACCAATTCAGTTAGTTGTCAATAAAGCTGAAGGCTTACCTTATGACCGCACTGTTAGCGATTTTCTCGCACTAGGCTTTGGTGAACCTGCCGTTATCGCTTCAGCACATGGACAAGGTGTGCGCGATATGATGTCGAGCATATTAAGCCAGTTCCCCGTCGATGAAGAAAGTGATGAAGATGAAGAGAAAGGGCCACGTATAGCAGTGGTTGGTCGGCCCAATGTTGGCAAGTCAACATTAATTAATCGTTTGTTAGGAGAAGAGAGAGTCGTTGCGTGTGATATGCCAGGAACGACGCGTGACAGTATTGCTATACCGTTTGAGCGAGACGGCAAGCCTTATACTTTAGTCGATACAGCAGGTATACGCCGTCGTAGCCGTGTCGATGACATGATTGAAAAGTTCAGTGTTGTCAAAGCACTGAAAGCAATTGAAGACAGTAATGTCGTGATCAGCGTTATCGATGCGCAAGAAGATATTACCGATCAAGATGTCCGCTTGCTTGGCCATGCCTTGACTGCAGGTAGAGCTTTGGTGATTGCCGTAAACAAATGGGACCATCTACCAAAAGATCAGCGTGAAAGTATTCGTACAACCTTAAGCAGAAAACTAACATTTGTCGACTATGCAGACATTCATTTTATTTCTGCATTGCATGGTACCGGTGTTGGTGATTTAACGGCCTCAATTGATAAAGCCTACGAAAGTTCGATGAAGCATTTTCCGACTCCATTGTTAACTAAGCTGCTTGAAGACATGGTTGTTCAGCATCAGCCCCCCATTATGCGTAGCCGCCGTATTAAACTACGTTATGCGCACCAAGGTGGACGTAACCCACCTGTGATTGTGGTCCATGGCAATCAGGTGGAACGTGTGCCTGATAGTTATAAGCGTTATCTGTCGAATACATTTCGTAAAGTGCTTAGATTGCATGGCACGCCTTTGCGTATCGAATTTAAAGGGCATGAAAACCCCTATAAAGGTAGACGTAATACCTTAACACCGAGACAGGAATACAAGCGTAAGCGTTTGATGAAGCGCGTAAAGAAGAACGCAAAGAACAGATAGCCAGTTAGTTATTCTGCTTTGCTTGTTGGGGGTAGAAATAATATCGGGTCAACTCGGCTACCATTGAGGCTGACACTCCAATGCAGATGCGCGCCTGTTACACGGCCAGTTTCGCCGACTTTGCCAATGATATCGCCACGGTGTAATTGAGCGCCATTTTTCACATCGATTTCGCTCATATGACAATACATGGTGATCAGCCCCTGCCCATGATCAACAAATACCGTGTTGCCGTTAAAAAAGAAATCGCCTGACTCTATTACAGTACCGTCAGCGGGTGTATAAATAGGCGTACCCGTTGGCGCGGCAATGTCTAATCCACTGTGCGGATTACGCGGCTGATCATTAAAAAAGCGTTTTAAGCCAAATAGGCTACTAAAAGAACCCTCAACAGGTTGGTCAAATTGCATATTAATATTGCTACGATTTGTCCATTTAGCGAATGCGGCACCGATGAGTTTTCTTTCTTTGGTAATACGATCAAGATCGTTCTTATAAGGGTTAACTTTGCGTTTATTTTTTAAGGTGATGCGTTGTTCGCGATAGCTTTTGTCTTTTACCTTAAAGTCGATACTTGAGGCTTTCCCGCTTTTGGTGGCATATGAAAGTTTATGATCGCCAGGCGTGGTTTTTAATGATAGACCTATAACGGCATAGAGTTGATCATTATTTATCACTGTCATCACACGTTTGTTAGAGAAACTGACCTGACTGAAATCAGCATCTTGGGGCAAAGCAATGATGGCTACACCACCTGGGACAATGTTTTCTCGTGGTAGTGATGTGGTGGCGTAGGCTAAGCCATTGAAAATTATTGTTAGCAGAAAAGTGAATATAGCCGTTGTGGGTAAAAATGAGGTGCTGCGTCTAGCCTGCGTCATATATTTTTAGCCTTACGTGTAAGTTTAATGTATTTTTCTATAAAAATAGTCTCGCATGAAAGTCGATTAAGATACAGTTTTATCTCAACAGTGAATGCGTGGTTTTTTGTATGCAATTGATGTCGGTATCTATGCTATCGGTCCACGATATGGGTTTTCGTTTGTGCTATTTATCGGCCAATTGTATTATCAATGTAGGTTAATAACTATATGAAAGAATTTAAATTAGACCCTAGGCTTGAGCGTGATTGCATCATTCTAGGTGAATTGAATAACAATTTATTATTGCTGATGAATAATTCGCTAGTACCCTGGTTTATTTTGGTGCCCAAGGTGCTTGAAATAGAATTAATTGATTTGCCAGATGATAAGCAAGTTAGTGTGTTGCAAGATATTAATGTGATATCCGTTTTTTTAAGAAATAATTTTGATATCTCCAAGCTTAATATAGCAGCGATTGGCAATGTTGTGAGTCAGTTACACATACATATTGTTGGACGCAGTCCTAAAGATTATTGTTGGCCTAATGTGGTATGGGGTGTTAAAGAGCATCAACCGTACTCTGAAGAACGAGTTAATAAGATAGTTAAGCAGATAGGTATTGAGCTTGGTGACAAAATTAGTTTGTTTGGTATTTCCAAATAACTAATCTAGTTCTGTGTTAGAAGGTAAATAGCCGGTAGGGGGTTATATGTCTTGAGTGAGATTCACTATGTTAGTGAGCAACTAGGTT
>JAADIY010000046.1 GCA_013151045.1 Gammaproteobacteria bacterium | reverse complement strand
CGACAAAGCTGCGGGTAAAGCACACCTTTTGACCAAGGTTGCTAAAGGTGGTAAAGGCGTATGGGCCGATGCCGGTATTAACGCTGCAATGCCTCCTTACTCACCACGTGTCAGCGATGAGAACATTGAAAAATTGGTTGATTTCATCTTAGCGCTATAAGGGCTAAAGAGTGATCTTAGCTAGCGCCTGTTTCAGGCTCTAGTCGACCTAATAAAAAGCCGGCCCCCAAAGGGTCGGCTTTTTTGTGTCTGCAAGTTAAGTATTAATCGCCAAACTTATAGCTCAACCATCTCAAAATCTGTTTTACCGGCGCCACATTCTGGGCACACCCAAGTTTCAGGGACATTTTCCCACGCCGTACCAGGTTCAATGCCGTCATCTGGCCAACCCGTCTCTTCGTCATAAACATAGCCACATACCACACACATATACTTCTTCATTAACGTAACCTTCTATTCATGTAACTCTAATTATTGGGGGGAAACTAATTAAATTCAACACATTAGCCAAAACAATGTTGACGCTAACACGTTAGAATATCACGCAAAACCACCGTTTTAATCATCTATTCATACTACACATGGCAAAACCCATTATTCTTTGTTTTTCTGGTGCTGACCCCAGCGGTGGCGCTGGCACCCAAGCTGATATTGAAGCCATTAGCAGTATGGGCTGCCATGCAGTAACGATCACCACCGCGCTAACCGTTCAGAACAGCCAAGGTGTCGAGAGCTATCAAGCTATCGAACCCGACTATCTCAGCGCTCAAACCCGCGTACTGATTGCTGATATGCCAATCAACGCAATAAAAACCGGCATGCTAGCCAACATATCTGCCATCAACGTGGTAAAAGAAACCATTATCAAACAAACGTGCATACCCGTTGTTATTGATCCCGTCATGGCGAGCAATAGCGGTAACCACCTAAGTGGCGCCGGTTTCGCCAAGGCCCTTAGCGAAACCTTATTACCTTTGGCCAGTATCGTCACGCCTAACCTACCTGAACTTTATAAACTGGCGCCTAAAGCAAACAATCTAGCCGATGCTTGCAGCTATATTTCGTCGTTAGGCTGCGAATACGTATTAGTCACGGGCACACATGACAATGACCCCAGCAGCAAAGATAATGTCTTTAACCGTTTATACCGCAACGGTCAGCTCATCAATGAACAAACCTGGCCTCGCCTACCAGGCGAATATCACGGTTCTGGCTGCACCTTAGCTTCTTCAATCGCCGCCTTGCTAGCCAACAAAAAAGAGGTTGTTGATGCCGTTAACGCTGCTCAAGACTACACATGGCATAGCCTAAAATTTGCTCAAGCCTTAGGTAAAGGCCAGAAACATCCTGACCGTTTTTTTTGGCGCAAAAATGATCAGCCTCATGACTAAACCACCTGTTCAAGGGCTGTATGCTATTACCCATGTCACCGACACTAATGAAGAACAATTGTTTGAAAATGTCAGCGCTGCACTTCGCGGTGGGGCCCGCTTCATTCAATACCGCGATAAAATTAACGCGGCTAATGCGCGCCAACGTATAGGACACCGTTTATTGATGTTATGCAGAGAATACGAGTCATCCTTAATCATTAATGATGACATCGGCCTGTGCCAAAAACTGAATGCTGATGGCATCCATCTGGGTAAGGATGACATGACCCTCAAAATAGCTAGAGAACAACTCGGCGAAGAAAAAATAATAGGGGTTTCCTGCTACAATCAACTACAACTCGCCGTGAATGCGCAACAAAACGGTGCAGACTATGTCGCTTTTGGCAGCTTCTATAGTTCGTCAACAAAACCAAAAGCCGTGAATGCACCCATAGAATTACTCAGCGAAGCCAAGACACATTTGATGCTGCCCACGGTAGCAATCGGCGGTATCACCGTCGATAACGGCAAAGCTCTCGTTGATGCTGGCGCCGATGCACTAGCGCTGATCAATGGTTTATTTGCAGCAGACGATATTGAAATGACGGCAACAACTCTTTCAAATTATTTTTCGTAACACAACAAACAAATAGGTTAGACAACACACTATGACACGCTCGCACGATTTATTTGAACACGCCCAACAGGTTATTCCCGGTGGCGTAAATTCCCCTGTTCGCGCCTTTAAAGGTGTCGGTGGCGACCCAATATTTCTTAAACGCGGCGAAGGTGCCTACGTTTACGATGAAGATGATAATCGTTATATCGATTACATCGGCTCCTGGGGGCCAATGATTCTTGGTCACGCCTATCCTGCTGTGATTAAAGCAGTACAAGATTCGATACAAAATGGCTTAGGCTTTGGCGCACCAACTGCTATAGAAACGACTGTTGCAGAAAAAGTCTGTGAAATGGTGCCTTCCGTTGAACAAGTGCGCATGGTCAGCTCGGGTACCGAAGCTACCATGAGTGCAATTCGACTTGCGCGTGGCTATACCGGTCGTGACAAATTAATTAAATTTGAAGGTTGCTACCACGGGCATTCTGATTCCCTGTTAGTCAAAGCAGGTTCTGGCGCACTCACCTTAGGCGTACCCACCTCGCCTGGCGTGCCAGCCTCTTTAGCCGAACACACCATCACGCTTGATTACAACAATATTGATCAAGTAAAACAAACTCTAGAAGCCGTTGGTAAAGACGTCGCATGCATCATCGTTGAGCCTGTTGCTGGCAACATGAACTGCATACTTCCTCTACCAGGTTTTCTTGAAGGCTTACGTGAGCTTTGCACAGAACATGGTGTTGTCTTAATTTTTGATGAAGTGATGACAGGGTTTCGCGTTGCTCGCGGTGGTGCCCAAGAATATTATGGCGTCACACCAGACCTAACCACTTTAGGCAAAGTTATTGGTGGTGGCTTACCTGTTGGCGCCTTTGGCGGCAAGAAAGAAATTATGCAACAAATCGCACCAACTGGGCCGGTTTATCAAGCAGGCACATTATCTGGCAACCCCGTCTCTATGGCAGCGGGACTAGCAACACTTAATGCATTAGATGTTAATGGCTTTCACGATGTCTTAGCGCAAGCTGCCAAAACTTTAGCAGAGGGCTTAAAAGAACTCGCAGCAAAACACAGCATCCCGCTCACCGTTAATTACGTCGGCGGCATGTATGGCTTTTTCTTCACTAACGAAACTAAGGTGAGTTTTTATCACCAAGTCGTTGATTGCGATATCGCACGCTTCCAAAAATTCTTTCATGGCATGCTCAATGAAGGCGTCTACTTAGCCCCTTCTGCTTACGAAGCAGGCTTTGTTTCCGCCGCTCATAATGAAACCGTGATTAACGAAACCCTGGCGGCTGCAGACAAAGTCTTTGCCACGCTTTAATACCTAACTCACTATTTAGGTCTATGGAAAAGTATGGAATTGATTCAAGTTATTGTATTGGCAATTGTTCAGGGGCTGACTGAATTTTTACCAATCTCTAGCTCGGCACACCTCATATTAGTCCCTAAGCTTGCAAATTGGCCCGACCAAGGCTTGGCCTTCGATGTTGCCGTACACCTTGGCTCATTAATAGCTGTAGTTGCCTATTTTAGAAAAGATATCGTGCGGTTGTGGATAGGTTGGTGGCAATCACTCACCTTAAAACAACACTCCATATATAGCCGTTTAGCCTGGGGTATTATTGTAGCGACTATTCCTGTTTCAATTGTTGGCTTAGTCTTTAACGATGCCATTTCTACTTATTTACGTAGCCCACTAGTGATCGCCATCACCACCATCGGGTTTGGACTATTGCTTTGGTATAGCGACCGTGTCGGCAGTAACTCACGTGAAGAAACTGAAATCACCTGGCGCGATATTATTATTATTGGACTAGCACAAACTCTGGCCTTGATTCCTGGTACTTCACGCTCAGGCATTACGCTGACAGCTGGGTTATTACTCGGCTTAACACGAGAAGCCGCCGCGCGTTTTGCATTTTTACTTTCGATACCTACTATCGTCGCAGCAGGTAGTTTACAGACGGTGAAATTAATTAAAGATGAAAGTGTTGCAGTAGATTGGAGCGGAATGTTAATCGGCACCATTCTCTCTGCCCTCGCAGCCTATCTTTGTATCCACTATTTTCTCAAGCTAATTAATAATATTGGCTTGATGCCTTTTGTTGTTTATCGTTTGGCCTTAGGCGTCGTATTACTCATATTATTTATTTAGTTCATTCGTTAAGTTTTATTAAGGATAGTAATATGCCAAAAAAAGATCTAACCGAATTGAAGAATATAGGTGATACAGTTGCAAAATGTTTAACCGATATTGGAATTACCGATGAAACGGAACTTAGGAAGATAGGCGCAGCCAACGCTTACAAACAACTATCAACAGCACAACCTAATCAGCGTCTCCCCGTTTGCTACTATCTTTATTCACTTGAAGGAGCCATCCAAAATATACATTGGAGCGACATGTCTGAAAACGATAAAACCAAGCTTAGGTTAGCAGCAGGCCTGTCAAAATAGGCGGAACATATCCTAGCTAAGAAATTCTTGGCTAATCCGCTCGAATAATTTTGGTTGATTCATCGTCCGCGCGACAATGATCGCGCCTTGCATAGAGGCTAATAGGTGCAAGGCCTTCGTCTTGACTGCTTTCTTTTTATCTTTTGGGTTTAGTCGCTGATAAACAACTTTCAACCACTCAACATTATCATTGTTAAAACGTTTCACTTCGTCACATACCGAATCAGGTAATGAGGCCAGTTCTGCGCCCAGCATACCGCAGAGACACATAGTTTGGTCTTCAACGAGAATTTTTTTATATCCCTCAATATAGTGCCTCAACAAATCTCCCGGCTCATTCTCTTTATCTTT
>JAADIY010000050.1 GCA_013151045.1 Gammaproteobacteria bacterium | reverse complement strand
AGCTTTATTAGACTTGTTATAATTAGCCTGTGAGTATTAGCAACTATAAAAATATTTCGCCAACCATTGCCGACAGTGCTTACGTTCATGAAACAGCCTGCATCATTGGCAACGTTACCTTAGGTGACAACGCATCTTTTTGGCCAATGGCAGTAGCACGTGGTGACGTTAATAAAATCACTATCGGTGACCGCAGCAATATTCAAGATGGTGCTGTATTACATGTTACCTGTGATAGCCATTTTGTCCCAGGGGGCAAGCCTTTAGTCATTGGTAACGATGTGACAGTAGGTCATAGCGCCGTGCTGCATGCTTGCACTATTGAAGATCTCTGCCTTATTGGTATGAATGCAACGATACTTGATGGCGCACTAGTGCAAACCAATACAATTATCGCAGCGGGAAGCGTAGTTACACCTGGGAAAGTGTTAGAAAGTGGTTATCTCTATATGGGTTCGCCTGCTAAGCAAGCAAGGCCACTAAAAGAATCTGAACTGGAATACTTAAAGTTTTCAGCCCAACACTATGTTGAGCTGAAAAATGATTATCTTTAAAAAAGCTTACTATTAATGCCAAACAGCCATATTAGTCGTATCGAAGATATTAAAAAAATCATCTTCTGCTTCGCCATAACCATTTAATCGACCTAAACCTTCAGTATTTTTAACAGGTTTAAACTGTTTCATACCGGCTAATACAGGCATAGTCTTGCGTTGACCAGCAGTCGCTCTCTGAGGCATATCGTATGCGCTAAGACGACCATAGTTTTGAATTTTCTTTTTATCATCAACAATCACTACTACTGTGCTAAGCGGGAGCGATTTTGATGATGCACTAGGACCTTGGGCATAACCATGTAGTCGGCCCATATCACCTGCGTTTGCAGCAACGGTTGCCAAAACTAAACTTGCGGTTAATAAACCAATAGATAAGTGTTTCATTTCAACTCCTAGACATATTGCTACGCCATTAAATACTTCATTGCTGAGCATTATCCAGTTGAAGCGGGAATAAAGAAAATTGTAATTACTTATACAGCGTATTAAGAATATTAATAACGCGACAAAACTCCGACTGAATAGCGGCCTGATAGTGATAGGCAATTAAGTTAATAGCCAAGCTATATCAAGCAAGCCTAATCACTTCGCTTAATGTCGAGTTTCAGAATGAAAACCCGGATTGCCGTCGGTAAATATTTGCGCTGCATCGACAGAGTCAAAACTATAGTGCTTATTGCAATATTCACAATCAACTTCAATACTGCCTTGCTCTGCAACAATACTATTAATTTCTTCTTTACCTAAATTCAGTAACATCTGCTCAATGCGTTCTCTTGTGCAAGTACAGTGAAAACATATAGTTTCACTTTCAAATAATCGAATGTCATCTTCATGAAACAAACGATGCAGCAATTCTTCTTCGTCTAAGTTTAAGAGCTCATCATCACTTAATGTTTCTGCCAAGAGTTTAATTCTGCGCCAATCATCACCGTCAGCATCGATGCCAGGCATTTGCTGCAACATAAAGCCTGCTACGCGATTAGCGTCTGCTACCAACCACAAACAGGTCGCAAGCTGTTCTGACTGTTTAAAGTAATGTTCTAAACACCCTGCCAAACTCGGCTCTATCAATTCTACAATTCCTTGGTAACGATTAGCCTTGTCCTGTGGGTTCACCGTAATCGCCATATGGCCTGTGCCAAACAAATCAGCAATCTCAGCACCTAAAAACACATCTTTTTGCCAATTAATTAATCCGCGTATATGACGCTCGCTATCGTATTCAACAATCAATAAGTTAACCGGCCCACTACCTTGCACTTGTAAAATCAATTTACCGGCATACTTTATCGTTGTACCAAGTAATGTAATTGCCGCCATGGCTTGACCCAAAAGCTGGGCGAGCGCAGGCGGATAAGGGTGTCGATCCAATGCAGTTTGATAACTGTCCTCAAGCCGAACTATCTCGCCACGAATCCCTAGGTTTTCAAACATAAAACGACAAATGCTATCGTTAGCCACGTTTATTCACCTATTCTCATGAGCAAACCATGCTTGCGCGCAATAGAAAAAACATAGAGAAATACGCCTATAGACCCTAATAAATACACCACATTGAGTAATGTTGCGGTATAAAACAACTCAAATGAAAAATGATGGTCAAACATGATACCGCGCAAGCCCTCAAAAACGTGACTAGCGGGAAGAAACCACGCTAAGCTTTGTGCCCACTGAGGCAAGATCTCTATCGGATAAAAAATACCACTCAGCGGTGCGATAGCAAACACTACTACCCAAGCCAAGCTTTCTGCGCCCATACCAAAACGTAAAACCAATGCTGAGACAACAAGGCCCATTGCCCAACCCATAACTAATAAATTCATAAAAAATGCAATCAACGGCCAGCCTAAATCAAATATCGAATAGTGATACATGGGTATCGCGAGCAGTGCTGCAACACCAACACCGATAATAGTGCGAACAAAACTGATTAACAGTAGCGATGTAATCAACTCAGTAGGTCGTAGCGGACTCACAAATAGGTGTGCAAGATTACGCGCATGTAATTCCTCAAAAAATACTAAGGACACACCTAGCTGGCCACGGAACACCACATCCCATAACATGACGGCACCAATTAAGACGCCTGCTGCCTGCGCCAACCAACTGCTATTTTCAGCAAAGAATTGGCTGATTAAGCCCCACAAAATCATCTGTACGGTTGGCCAGTAGGCAAGCTCGATAATTCGCGGCCAAGAACCACGAAGCAAATATAAATAACGTAGGCACATCGCGTAAATACGTTGCCCACTCAAACCTAGGCTACGACTCGAGGTATTTCCCATCTCGCGGATATCTTGATTAGAACTCAATGGGGCCTTCCTCAGAAAAACGAATGGTTTCTCGCGTGATATCGATAAAGACTTCTTCCATTGATTCTCGTCGAAATTCTGCAATTAATTCTGCCGGGGTGCCGCGAACCACGATACCTCCACGATGCAACATAATGACGTCATCACATATTTTTTCAACCTCAGCCATATTATGTGAAGCCAATAATATGGTCGCTTGAGTACGGATTTTATAATCTGTTAGATAATTTCTAATACGATCCGCGCTATCTGGATCTAAAGATGCTGTCGGCTCATCCAACAATAATAGCTCAGGCTCATTGAGCATAGCCTTAGCAATTGCTACACGTGTTTTTTGGCCCGCAGATAAAGTCCCATAACGACGTTTACGCATTGCTGTCAGGTCTAAGGCCTGTAGCATTTCATCAATACGCTCTTCGATATTCTTTACGCCGTACAAGCGCGCATAGACACGCAAGTTTTCTGATACCGTCAGTCGTTGCGGTAGGTCGACATAGGGCGAAGAAAAATTAATGCGTGGCAAAACCTTAAAACGATCACTCGCCATGTTAGTACCAAACAAATGAACACTGCCACTTGTCGGAAGCAATAAACCTAACAACATCGATAAGGTCGTTGTTTTGCCCGCACCATTGCCACCGAGCAATGCTGTAATGGTACCGCTGTCGATTGAAAAACTTAGATCAGAAACAGCAACCGCATCACCATATGTTTTAGTTAATCCCTTTACCGTTACTATGGGAGATGACATATATCTCTAAATCTCTCTATTTTTTCTGATCATTTTTCGGCCATTTTCTGGCGAATCAAACTAATAACGGGGGCTGTTTGTGGAGTTTGTTTACGCCAAAGCAAAAATGATTCAGCAGCCTGCTCCACCAACATGCCTAAACCATCATAAGCATGCGCTACTCCACGTTCCTTAGCCCAAGCAACAAAAGCGGTATCTTGTGCGGCATAAAACATGTCGTAACACACACTATCACTATTTATTATGGTGTCCACCAAAGGTGGCAATTGACCATCGATACCGGTGGACGTTGCGTTAATGACAATATCGTAGGCTTCATGCTTATCGATTTCTTCGTAACCACATGATGATAGTTTCCCTAAATGCTGAAAGCGTTGTTTAAGCATATAGGCTTTATCTATAGTCCGATTCACTATCACAATGCTTAAAGGTTTTTCAGCAAGCAATGGCCCCAGAACACCTTGCACTGCACCACCGGCTCCGAGCATTAATATCTTTTTTTGTTTAATATTAAGGTGTAAATTGTTTTTTAAGTCACGCACCAAGCCTACACCATCAGTATTATCGGCATACACTTCGTTGTTGCTTTCAAACACTAAAGTGTTCGCTGCTGCTGCAAGCTTTGCTCTCTCGCTGACTCGCGTGGCATAGCGATAAGCATCCTGCTTAAACGGTACGGTCACATTGACACCGGCACCACCATTCGCCTGAAAGTTTCCAACTGATTGGTCAAACCCACCGATATCAACCTGCATAGCGGTATATTGCATACGCTGATTAGTTTGCTTAGCAAACTCCGCATGGATCAAAGGTGACTTACTATGCGCAATAGGGTTACCCATAACAGCGTATTTAGAAGGTGTTTCAAAATCAAATAGGGAGGACATGATTCAATCTACATTACGAATAGAAATTACAAAGCGTATTGACTGCGCAAACCAAAAGTAGCATGCATAGACCAGAAAAAATACTTACGCTGCTAAAGCACTTACCTTTGCCGCCATGATGAAGTCATTTTCGTGTAAACCGCCAATCTTGTGGGTATAGAAAACAACCATGCAGTAACCCCAACCAAACGTAATATCCGGGTGGTGCATTTCTTCTTCAGAAACAGCGCCAACACGATTGGCGAACTCCATCGCCAACTCAAAGTTCTTAAATTCGAAACCACGTTCAAGCTTACGTGCGCTGTCCGCCAAACGCCAACCTGGCACTTGATCCATCATAGATCGCGCAGCCTCTTCAGCGATGGGAGGGATACCGCCTTGGCAAGGCACACAAGCTTTATTTTCTAGAGACATCGATAGACACTCAATTATGTTATCTAGCGATCATAACGCTTAGCCCCAGCCAGGCCAAGCAAGCATCACAGGGCTGCCTAAGCTTTCTTTACAAACCTGGCAAGGACAATGGCACAGCACCCGGCGTTACCGCTTTTTTAGGTGGCGCAGTAGGTGGTAGCGCTTTTGCTGGCGCCTTAGGCGGCGCTATCAGCACCTCAACCGGTTTGATCTGGCTTGGTGGGGTCGCTTTAGGCGTCGCTGGTGCAGCAGAAAGATCACCTAAATCTATTCGAATAGCGCCACTACCCTTTGCTTTCGGCTTGGTTTCTGGTAGCAAAATTGGAGCAACTGGCACAGGCGGCGCTGATTCAATAGGCTTAGGCAATGCGCGCGCAGCCTCTGCATTAATTTCGCTGGCAGACAATGGTAACTTAATCACTTCTCCACCCGATCCTGGAGAGATAGGGTTAATCAATGGCGAAGGTGCTTGTTGAGTATCAATAATTATATTGTCACTCTCTAGGCTCTTAGCGCCATCGATAACTGAATCAGAAATACCCTCTAGCGGATTTGAACGCGGCGCTAGGTTATCTAAATCAAGTGTTTCAGCAGACTCTTCATCCACTTGCACAGCACCTTCCTCTTTGCCTATTGCCTCGTCAGTCGCCTTATTCATAACGACAATACTGATTCGACGGTTTATTGGATCCAACGGGTTTTCTTTGTTGTATAGAGCAGAATCTGCCAAACCAACAACTCGGCCAATTTTCTTTTCTCCCATCCCTGCGTTAATTAAAGCACGGCGTGCAGCGTTCGCCCTGTCAGCGGATAGTTCCCAGTTACTATAGCCATCCTTACGTACAAAGCGGGCAGCGTCGGTGTGCCCCGTAATACTAATACGATTACCTGCTGCACCAATTATCGGCGCTATTTCATTCAAGATCTTAGTGGCGTGATCACGCATTATTGCCTTACCCGATTCAAACATCGGTCGGTGTTCTTTATCGACAATTTGTATACGTAAACCTTCTGGTGTTGTACTCATCTTAAGTTGGTCTTTGTAGGCTTTTAACTCTTCTTTATTCTCAATGGCTTGCTTAAGTACTTCTAGCAATTCTGCCATTTGCTGAGCTTCTTCAGCCAGCTCCTGTGCGGCCTTGCTGGAACTACCACCCTGCTCCCAATCATCACCTTCTGAACCCTTGCTTGTATTACCAGTGCCACCTAGATCAATCATGCTATCGCTAAACCCACCACCCTCGCCAATTCCGATCTCCGCTTCGGCATCAAAAAATCCAGCAATCGCTTCTTGTTGCTCAGGTGATGCAGCAGCCAACAACCACATCAAGAGAAAGAAGGCCATCATCGCCGTTGCAAAATCAGCAAACGCGACCTTCCAGGCGCCGCCATGATGACCATGGCCGCCTTTTTTGATTTTTTTAACAATTATCGGGCGTTCTGCTTCGTCCATTCAAGCGCTCACTCTGCTGACATTGGCTGTCAGACGACTACTTGTCTTTGTTCTTGACGTGCTCTTCCAATTCGGAAAAGCTGGGACGCTCAGTCGAATACAAGGTCTTGCGACCAAATTCGATGGCAATTTGCGGCGCATAACCATTGACTTGCGCCATGATGCACACTTTTATACATTCAAAAAATTTTGCTTCAGCATTATTCATATGGCCAATGGCTGTCGCCCAAGGCCCAACAAAACCATAAGCCAAAAGAATACCGAGGAAAGTACCGACCAACGCTGCAGCAACATGAGCACCAATTTCTTCAACCGGGCCGCCGAGCGATCCCATGGTGATGACAATACCCAACACCGCCGCAACAATACCGAAACCTGGTAATGCATCGCCGACCGAATTAATTGCGCTTGCTGCTGCTTCAGCCTCATGGTGATGCGATTCAAGCTCGATTTCCATCAGGTTCTCAAGCTCCATCGGGTTCATATTTCCGCCTACAACTAAGCGTAAGTAATCAGTAATAAACTCAACGGCGTGATGGTTACCCAGAATGGCCGGGTATTTCTTGAAAATTTCACTCTCTTCTGGCTCTTCAACATCGCCTTCAATGGCCATCATGCCTTCTTTACGTGCTTTACTAAATACGTCAAAAAAGAATGACAATAGTTCGAGATAAGTAGCCTGGTTGTAAGGTGAACCCTTTAACATAGCCATTAAACTGCCCATTGCTCGCTTCACAATAGGCATTGGGTTTGCGGTGAGAAAAGCACCCAGCGCTGCGCCACAAATAGTTAAAACCTCATAGGGCTGAAACAAGGCAATGAGATGCCCATGAGACAGCAGGTAACCCGCAACAACCGCACCGATTACGACAATAGCGCCAACAATAATTAGCATAAAAGACCTACTCCTGAAAGACCTCTGGCACAATCAGAGCTACTGCTCCCTACATACAGACATATGTACTCCATATGGCTGCTATCGGCGTTTTTTGCGAAGTTCTTTAAGGTATGGACAAAATATATTTATGCGACAGGTAAACAACTAAAATTATTGGGAATTTGTGCTATCGAGCGATAGCACCAAGACAGTGCATTTTAGATCAAAATCGCTATCAATCACGTAACCATATAGCGATTTTTTTAGCGTAGTAGGTCAACACGCCATCAGCGCCAGCACGCTTGAATGACATCATCGTCTCCATGACCGTATCACGCTCATTCAACCAACCATTTTGTGCGGCGGCAGCCAACATCGCGTACTCACCACTCACGTGATAGGCGTAGGTTGGCACAGCAAATTTATCTTTTACACGACGCACAATATCTAGATAAAGCGTACCCGGTTTGACCATGACCATATCAGCGCCTTCATCTAAATCCAACGCAACCTCCGCTAGAGCCTCATCGCTATTAGCTGGGTCCATTTGATAGCTGTATTTATTTCCGCCACCCAAGTTTTCAGCTGAGCCCGCAGCGTCGCGAAACGGGCCATAGAAAGAGGATGCGTATTTAGCCGAATAAGCCAATATGCGCGTATGGATATAGCGTTCTTCTTCTAAGGCTTCGCGAATAGCACCAATACGACCGTCCATCATATCGGATGGAGCAACCACATCTGCTCCAGCCTGCGCATGACTGAGCGCCTGGTTCATTAACACTTCAACCGTTTCATCATTCAATACATAACCATTTTGGTCAAGCAAACCATCTTGCCCATGAGTCGTAAATGGATCCAAAGCAACGTCAGTGATCACACCCAAATCCGGATATTGAGACTTTACTTCATGTACTGCACGCTGAATCAAACCATCAGGATTATAAGCTTCCTCAGCATTTTCACTTTTTTTGTCTTCTGGCACCAAAGGAAACAATGCGATAGCGGGAATACCTAACTCCAAACATTCGCCTGCTTCTTTTAACAGCTCATCAATACTGACACGTTCAACACCAGGCATTGATGCCACCGCTTGACGCTCACCCTTGCCCTCAACGACAAACATGGGATAAATTAAATCATTTGCGGTGACAACATTTTCTCGCATCAAACGACGACTAAAAACATCACGGCGCATGCGACGCATACGGCGTGGAACTATTGGGCCTTCTTCAAACTCTTCTATTGACATGAAACTCTCTAATTAATAGTAATAACTAACGCTTAGCACGCTTTTTGATTTTAGCGACTTTCTTTTTCACTGATTTTTTCTTCGCCGTTTTCTTCGCTACTATTTTTTTCCTAGGCGCAGACTTTTTATCGGCTTTCTTTTTCAACGTGCCCTTGGGGTGTACTGCCTTTTTCTTTGCTGTCTTTTTAATAACTGCTTTTTTCTTTGCCACTGACTTTTTCTTTGTCGTTTTCTTAGCTGTGGTTTTTTTCTTAAGCGCAGCTTTCTTGACTATCTTCTTTTTCGCTACTTTCTTTTTGGCAACCACCTTTTTAGTTGCTTTCTTTTTCAACGTGCCCTTGGGGTGCACTGCCTTTTTCTTTACTGTCTTTTTAATGGCCGCTTTCTTTTTCGCCGTTTGTTTTTTTACAATTTTCTTTTTCGCTGTCGCTTTTCTTGGTTTACCAATACTCTCATCATTGGCCGCCGCTTTTTTAGTATTAAGCTTGGTTTGTCTTTTCACTACCTCTGGCAACACAACCGGCGGCAATGGTTCAATCACCACAACCGAAGACGCATTCACTATTTCATCAACGGGCACATCAGGCTCATCATCAACAATCGACATCTGACCAATCTGACTAACAATTTTATTAATGCCCGTACTAATATCGTTGATGTCACCAATGGCTTGTATCGTGCGCAATTTTTTTTGATTGCGATAGTAGCTGGCAAGAGGTCGGGTTTGCATCTGAAAGATCCGCAAGCGCTGCTCGATAGTCGTTTCATTATCATCAGGGCGATGCTTAAGCACATCACCACAATCATCACAGCGATCTTCAATTTTTGGCGGTGAGGTATAGACGTTGTAAACCGCGCTGCAATTAATACAGGTGCGACGCCCAGTTAAACGTTGTAACAATATATCCGCATCGACTTCGAGCATAACTGCCAACTGCAATGACTGACCGAGGTCACGTAACATATTGTCGAGCTCACGCGCCTGATCGATATTGCGCGGGAAACCATCCAAAATATAACCCTTCTTAGTGTCTGCATCAGCCAACCGCCCAGCAATAATACCGAGCACAACCTCATTCGGTACGAGCTGCCCTGCCTCCATTGCTGTACGCGCCTTGCTACCTAAAGGCGTTTTATTACGAATCGCCTCACGCAGTAAGTCGCCCGTCGCAATATGGGGGACATTATGTTTTTCCATTAATAGCTTAGCCTGGGTTCTTTTCCCTGAACCTGGCGCTCCCAGCAATAGCACTCTCATAAGAATATCGACTCCGCAGAGTAAAATTTATAGATATTTCAATTAGTTATTTTTTTTCGCGCTCAGAGCATTGTCATATTTATAACGCCCCTTACTCACATACCCGCTAAACCTACTCTTTATAATAGTGTGAAGTCAACGCATCCATACATCTGGTGTAGTGTTCTGAATGCGTATTTTATCCAGAACACTACACTCGCCTTGCAAAGCACCGCTTGATCGCGCACCATCGCCTAACAAATAGTGAGCGAGGATAGTATGGCAAAGCCGAATGCATTCTATGCCCAATCGGGCGGAGTAACCGCTGTTATCAACGCCAGTGCATGCGGACTCATCGAGACCGCACGCAAACACAAGGACAAAATCAATAAAGTCTATGCCGGACGTAACGGGATTATCGGTGCATTAACCGAAGACCTTATCGACACCAGCAAAGAGTCTAAAAGCGCTATTGCCGCACTGCGACACACACCCGCAGGTGCTTTTGGCTCTTGTCGGCACAAACTTAAAAGTATTGAAGAAAGCCGCGCCGAATACGAGCGCCTGATCGAAGTCTTTAAAGCACACAATATTCGTTATTTCTTTTACAATGGCGGCGGCGACTCACAAGACACCTCACACAAAATATCGCAAATAGCCGTGGCACTTAATTACCCCATCACATGTGTTGGTATACCTAAAACCGTCGATAACGACCTGCCTATTACCGACAACTGCCCAGGATTTGGATCTGTCGCTAAATACGTCGCTGTTTCAATACGAGAAGCGGCATTTGACGTTGCCTCTATGGCAAAAACATCGACCAAGGTATTTGTCCTTGAAGTGATGGGCCGCCATGCCGGCTGGATTGCTGCTGCTGGCGGACTCGCTTGCGAAAAAGAGGGCGATGCACCACATATTATCTTGTTTCCTGAAATTGTTTTTGACGAAACAAAGTTTCTAAAACGCGTCGAAGCCTGTGTCAAGAAATATGGCTACTGTGCAATTGTCGTTGCGGAAGGCGTACGCAATGCCGCCGGCACGTTTCTCGCCGAAGCCGGAGTCAAAGATGCCTTTGGTCATGCTCAGCTCGGCGGAGTTGCCCCCGTCATTGCTAAGCTCTGTAAATCTAAGCTCGGCTATAAATACCATTGGGCTGTAGCCGATTATCTGCAACGTTCTGCTCGGCATATCGCCTCTAAAATCGATGTTGAACAAGCCTACGCGCTGGGTAAAGCTGCCGTTAAACTCGCGATCAAAGGCAATAATGCGGTAATGCCAACCATTGTCCGTAAATCAAATACCCCTTATCGCTGGGGAATCGGTGTTGCCAACCTAGCTGATGTCGCCAATGTTGAAAAAATGATGCCGCGCAGCTATATCAGTAGAAATGGCTTTGGCATCACCGAGACGTGTCGGCAATATCTACAACCATTAATTGTCGGCGAAGACTACCCCCCTTACAAAAAAGGTTTGCCACAATACGTTGAACTGAAAAACACGCCAGTAAAGAAAAAGCTTAAAACCAAGTTCGAGCTTACTGGAAGAACCTAGCAATATCGACTCAAAAAGCTAGCCAAACCGCGGTAGATGAGCTATTTATGTGTGTCAGTCATGGAAAACGGCTAGCACTTATTCGATTTTACGAAAACTCAGCGTATACTTGCCCATTGGATTTAGCAGGTGATTGAAGGAGATACTGACAATGCCACAACAAGCCGAATGTTCACCAATGCAACGTTCTGCCCTAGGCAAGGACTTAAATGCCGACGATTGCGAGGCCTTAATCACGGCAATGAATGTTGTCGAATACAAAGACGGCGACATACTGGTCAATGAAGGCGAAGCAGATCATACGCTATTTATTCTGACTGAAGGTGCCATTACCGTTAATAGCGTCATCGGCGGCAAAGAGACCAGGGTCTACACTATGAAGGTAGGCGAATGCGCGGGTACTCGTGCTTTCGTAGATCTAGCACCACGACAAGCAACACTTAAAGCTCAAGGCGATACTACTGTCTACACATTAGAGCCTGAAGATTTTGAGAAACTACTCGATACGCACCCCAAGGTAGTCTTCAAGTTTATGCGTGGCCTTTTCCGGCTCACACACAAAAATTTAATGCGTATGAATGCTGAAAGTCAGCAGCTTTCTAACTACATCTTGAAAGCAAGAGGTCGTTACTAATACTTAATAAAAAACCTGCTATCCCTTGCAACAAATCAGCATGAGATAACAAAATTCATTCGATTACTTAATCTCAGATAGTGTCGCTACCTCGTAATAGATTATGTCCATTCATGTACATAATCGACTCGGCTACGCCACTCGCAAACACCTCATCATGGCGATAAACGCTACAAGCAAAGCGACCAAACCATCGGTTATGCCTATGCATCAATGACTTAGCGAGCTATAATAATCAGCTTTTTGCCACCTTTTTATTAATTCTTATAGGAACACTTAAGTATGAATTTAGATCGCGTACCGTCAGGTAAAGACCTACCCAACGACATTAATGTCATTATCGAAATCCCATCTCACAGCGACCCTGTCAAATACGAAGTCGATAAAGACACTGGTGCCATGTTTGTTGATCGTTTTATGACGGCTGCCATGCACTATCCTTGTAACTATGGCTATATTCCACACACACTGTCTGACGACGGCGACCCTGCTGACGTTTTAGTAGTGACGCCTATCCCGCTAATCAGTGGGTCAGTCATTCGCTGCCGCACAGTTGGTGTACTCAATATGGACGATGAGTCTGGCGGCGATGCCAAATTAATCGCTGTGCCCCATGACAAACTTTGCGTACTGTACAGAGAAGTTAAAGAAGCCACTGATCTACCGCCATTATTATTACAACAAATTGCGCACTTCTTTGAGCACTACAAAGATCTTGAACCAAACAAATGGGTAAAAGTAAAAGGCTGGGATAACGCAGAAGCTGCCCGCAAAGAAATTATGGAATCAGTAGCGCGCTACAATAACACTGATGTTAAACCTGCATTCTAAGAGGCATACTCACCTACTGGATGAATATAACTTTTAGCAAAATGCACGGCCTGGGCAATGACTTCGTTGTTATCGACGGAGTTAACCAAGCCATTGATCTCGATAAGGCGCAACGTCGCCTTATCGCTGATCGCCATCTCGGCATTGGTTGCGATCAAATTTTATTATTAGAACGCAGCACCGATGGTGAGCATGACTTTATCTACCGCATATTCAACGCCGATGGCGGTGAAGTAGAACAATGCGGCAATGGCGCACGCTGCGTAATGCGCTTTGCGCTCGATAATGACTTAACAAATAAAGATAGCATTTCCTTAGTCACAGCAACCGGCAACCTCATCTGCAAAACACTGGCTAATGGTCATATTTGTGTTGATATGGGCGCCCCTAACTTTTCCGATAAGTCACTACCCTTTGACGCATCGCTTACTGAAAACATCAGCGATAATTTCGCTAATCACCAAATCGCGCTTAACGAGACCAATATTCCGTTTTCAACTGTTTCTATGGGTAACCCACATGCGGTTATCCATGTCGATGACACCGACACAGCAGCAGTTGCCGAACACGGTGCATTGATAGGCACCCACTCTGCCTTTGCTAACGGAGTTAACGTCGGCTTTATGCAGGTTATCAACCCTAGTCATATCAAACTACGCGTCTTTGAACGTGGCGCTGGCGAAACTCTAGCATGCGGAACCGGGGCTTGCGCCGCAACTGCTCTAGGCATACGCAACAAACTATTGCAAAATAGTGTTGCTGTCGACTTACGCGGTGGACAATTACAAATAGAATGGTCTGGTCATGACAGTGATTCGTTATTTATGTCAGGCCCAGCTAAAACAGTATTTAGTGGTAAGATAATGCTGTGAGCAAAAATAAAAAAAAACCAAATGCTACTGAAGACGACACTAACGTAAATAATGCAGCAGTCGTTATCGAGTACTTACTAAGCCACCCCAACTTTTTTGCTGAGCATAGCAATGTGTTAAGTGAGATGAATTTAGCGCACGATAGCGGCACAGCAAGCTCACTCATCGAACGTCAAGTCTCTGTGCTGCGCATACAAAACCATAAAACGCGTTCAGAGCTTCATGATGCCACCGAGAACGCACGAGTTAATGAACAGCTTAGTCATAAAATACATCAACTAAGCTTACAGCTATTGACCACTGACAGCTTCGCACAAAGCTTGGCAAAAATTGTTGCTAGCCTCAATACCGACTTCGATATCAAATGGGTGAAACTTAGGCTGTTGAATGATCGTGTCGACAATCAATCTGGTGATTTACCCGCTACTGTTAGCTTAACCAATAGCGATGACGACGCAATTCGCAGTCATCTGGAAAAGCTTGAACGTGGCGAAGTCGTCTGCGGCCAACTCAATGACGATCAAATTAATCGTTATTTCGATGCAGATGAAACGATAGCATCAGCCGCACTATTACCTTTGAGCAACGATAACGGCACACAAAACAAAAAAGTCTTTGGCTTGATTGGCTTAGGCTGCGCACGTGAAGATCGCTTTCGTCGTGATCTCGGCACCGTCTTTCTAACACGACTCGCTGAGCTCATCAGCGATAAACTTTGGCTTGATCTCAACGTCAAGTAATGACCGCTCTTCCGGCATTGCAGGACGCGATCAAACAGTTTTTGCAACACCTCAAAAGCGAACGCCAGCTTTCACCTTTAACCGTTAAACACTATCAACGCGACTTACAACAACTAATCAACTATTGCCAACAAGCTGAGATAAGCCAATGGCAAAGTGTTGATAGTCATCATATTCGCAGCTTTATTAATCAGTTGCATCGACGCGGCGCAGGTCCACGCAGCTTGCAGCGATTGCTTTCCGCTTGCCGTACATTTTTTAACTATTTAATTCGCGAGCGCCAACTCAGTAATAATCCAGCAATAGCGATCAAAGCGCCCAAAACACCACATCGCCTACCAAAAACGCTTAATATCGACGAAATAAATCAACTACTCACGCCCAACGACGACACAGACTCAACCATTGCTCTGCGCGACTTCGCCATGATGGAACTGATGTATTCTTCAGGCTTACGCTTAGCCGAATTAATTACATTGAATATCGACTCCATCGACAGTACATCACAAGAAGTCACCGCAACCGGTAAAGGCCGTAAACAACGCATTGTTCCGGTAGGCTCTGTCGCCATCAAAGCCATACAGTGCTGGCTTAAAGTACGTGATGATTGGGTGAATACCGAAACAGACTCCGCGCTATTTATTAGTCAACGCGGTAAACGCATTAGCGCACGCAGCGTACAGGCACGCATGGCCTTATGGGGACAACAACAAGGCTTAGGCGCCAAACTCAACCCACATAAGCTGCGCCACTCTTTTGCCACACATGTACTCGAGTCGAGTGGCGACATTCGTGCCGTACAAGAAATGCTCGGCCATGCCAACCTCTCAACAACTCAAATCTATACACACCTAGATTTTCAGCACTTAGCGAAAGTCTATGATGCTGCGCATCCGCGGTCTAAACTCAAATCAAAAACCACAAACAAACAAAAAGCCCCATAAACTCACTTGGGAAAACCGCTAAGGCCTTGAAATATCAAGAATAGTCGCCACAATGTCAGACTATCTACTGAATTTTAGATCACGTTTTATTTACGCCTTTCAGGAGAACAATGTGGACCAATTTAGAGGCACAACCATTCTGTCTGTGCGCCGCAACGGCAAAGTTGTCATCGGCGGTGACGGTCAAGTCTCGGTGGGCAACACCATCATGAAGGGTAACGCACGTAAAGTTAGACGCTTATATCATGACAAAGTGATCGCTGGCTTTGCTGGCGGCACCGCTGACGCCTTTACCTTATTTGAGCGTTTTGAGGGCAAGCTGGAAAAATATTCCGGCAACCTCACTCGCAGCGCCGTTGAGCTCGCCAAAGACTGGCGCACCGACCGCATGCTGCGTAGGCTCGAAGCCCTGCTTTGTGTCGCCGACAAAGAAGTATCATTGATCATTTCCGGTAACGGTGACGTTATCGAACCCGAGCACGACCTCATGGCCATTGGCTCTGGTGGATCGTTTGCTCAAGCGGCAGCGCACGCACTCATCGAAAACACCAAGCTAGAAGCACGCGACATCGTTGAAAAAAGTTTATCTATTGCCGGTGATATCTGCATTTATACCAATCACAATCTCACTATCGAAGAGCTCGATAGTGGTAACACCTAAAGGAAGTCACATGTCTGCAATGACACCCAGAGAAATTGTCGAATCGCTTGATCGCCATATTGTTGGCCAGTCTGAAGCCAAACGTGCTGTTGCCGTCGCGCTGCGTAATCGCTGGCGCCGCGCCCAATTAGGCGAAGAACTGCGCAACGAAATCACACCAAAGAATATTCTAATGATCGGCCCTACTGGCGTGGGTAAAACTGAAATTGCCCGCCGTCTAGCCAAGCTAGCTGAAGCGCCCTTCGTTAAAGTTGAAGCGACTAAATTCACTGAAGTTGGCTATGTTGGTCGCGATGTTGACTCTATAATCCGCGATCTTGTCGACATCTCCATTAAAATGGGTCGCGAGAAAGAAACTAAAAAAGTCCGCCAACGGGCTATGGATGCTGCCGAAGAGAAAATTCTCGACATCTTGTTGCCTCCCGCACGAGGAACTGCAGATACAGATGATGAAAACCACAGTTCAACGCGACAAAAATTTCGCAAGAAACTCCGCGAAGGCGATCTCGACGAAAAAGAGATTGATATTGAAGTTGCCGCCGGCAGCATTGGCGTAGAAATCATGACCCCTCCCGGCATGGAGGACATGACCAATCAGCTGCAGGGACTATTTGAAAACATCAATACCGGCCAAACCAAAACGCGTAAAGCCACCATCAAACAAGCCATGAAATTACTCACTGATGAAGAAGCTGGCAAACTCATCAATGAAGAAGAAATCAAAGAACAAGCGCTGATTAATGTCGAACAAAACGGTATCGTCTTTCTTGATGAAATAGATAAAATTGCCCAACGCGAAGGCGGCAACGGTGGCGGTGAAGTATCACGCCAAGGCGTGCAACGTGACCTACTACCGCTGGTAGAAGGCTCAACCGTCACCACCAAATCAGGCATGGTCCAGACCGACCACATCTTATTTATAGCCTCTGGCGCCTTCCATTTATCAAAACCTTCGGACCTCATTCCGGAGCTGCAAGGGCGGTTCCCCATTCGAGTCGAGCTTAATCCCCTCACCGTTGATGATTTTATAAAAATTCTCACCGAGCCTAGCGCGTCCTTGACCCAGCAATACACCGCCTTATTAGGTACTGAAGGTGTCAGCGTCGAATTCAAAGAAGATGGCATTCGCCGCATCGCCGAGATAGCTTGGCAGGTCAATGAACGTATCGAGAATATTGGTGCGCGCCGCCTGCATACCGTGATTGAGCGCCTGTTAGAAAGCATTTCCTTTGTCGCACCTGACCAACCCGGCACTACTATTGAGGTTGATGCGGTCTATGTTGACGATAATCTATCGAAACTGGTCGCCGACGAAGACCTGACTCGTTATATACTCTAAACTTTAATATATTAAGCAACCAATAGAAATCAGAACTCACCATGGCCGTACCTGTTCCTACTGATATTAAACTGCATCAGCAATCACGCATCCTCGAAATTCATTTTGCCGATGAAGTCTTTGAGCTGAGCTGCGAATATCTTCGCGTCTACTCACCCTCGGCTGAAGTCAGAGGCCACGGCCCAGGACAAGAGGTACTGCAAGTTGCTAAAGAGCAAGTCAATATTAAAGCCATAGAGCCTACCGGCAACTATGCGATTAAACTGGTTTTTGATGATGGCCACGATAGCGGGCTTTATACTTGGGAGCTCTTACATGACCTTGGCTCACGCCAAGACGAGCTGTGGCAAGACTATTTAGACCGACTCAAAAAATTAGGCTATGAAAGAAAGACTCGCGAACATACAGCAAACGAATAATATGAGCGACAACACCACACATTTCGGCTATCAAGAAGTCCCTGTTACCGAAAAAGTAAAAAAAGTCGGCGCGGTATTCGACTCTGTCGCAAGCAAATACGACATCATGAACGACGTCATGTCGATGGGCGTTCATCGCCTATGGAAATGGTTCGCCTTAGAAGTCTGCGCCATAAACGAAGGTGAGCGTGTACTCGATATTGCCAGTGGTACCGGCGATCTCGCTGCTAAACATGCCGAACGTACTGGCAATGAAGGTCTAGTTATCGCTAGCGATATTAACAACAGCATGCTCAGCGTCGGTAGAGATCGCTTAACCGATCGCGGCATCATTGGTAATGTTCAATACGTTCAAGCCGATGCCGAACAACTGCCTTTTCCTGACAATTATTTTGACTGTATTACTATTGCCTTTGGTTTACGTAACGTCACCAATAAAGACACTGCGCTAGCTTCTATGCAACGCGTACTAAAACCCGGCGGCCGCTTACTGGTTTTAGAATTTTCTAAACCACATTCTTTTTTAAAAGGCATCTACGATACCTACTCATTCAAACTTTTACCCTTATTCGGCAAAGTCATCGCCAAAGATGAAGACAGCTATCGCTATCTTGCCGAATCAATTCGCATGCACCCCGATCAAGAAACACTCAAAACCATGGCGCTCGATGCCGGTTTCGATCAATGCGACTATATGAACATGTCTGGCGGCATTGTCGCCATACATCGCGCTTATAAATTCTAAATAAGCGATGAGTGCTTACGCAGACCTACCCGGTGGACTCGCAATCGCGTTAGAAGCGGCTATTAATCGCGGCATTGCACTCGACCCAGAGAGTCGCGAACAACTCGCAAAAATCAGCGGCAAAGTTATCGCCATCGAATTAGACAAGCTCGAACGTCGCCTAGTCATGCACATTGATGAACACCGAGTACGCCTACTCACCAATTTTGATGACAAAGCCGATGCCACTATTCGCGGCACACCCACAGCATTAGCACAAATGGGTCTGAACAAAGATAAAGGACCTGCTAGCAGCAACGTCAGCTTTAGTGGCGACCCCGACCTCGGTCAACGCTTCCAACAAATTATTGATCGCTTTGAAATAGACTGGGAAGGCGAGCTAGCCAAAGTCACCGGTGACGTCGTCGCCCATCAAGTGGGTAAAACCGCGCGCCATTTCTTTCATTGGTTAAAAGAAGCTGGCTCCTCTTTAGAACAAACCGCTGCCGATTACGTTCGCCATGAAACGCGTGCCGCCATAGGCAACGATGAATTAGAGCAGTTTCTTAGCGAGGTTGATACACTGCGTAACGACGTCGCACGTATCGAGCAGCGCGTTAATCGACTAAAAAAGCGCTTGCTCGAAAAAACGACATCCAACGATAACTAAATAACCTAATACAATAACCTAGACACAGACAGTCCATGATTAAAGCCAGCCAGTTCTTCCGTCTTATCCATATTAATTATGTCTTAATGAAGCATGGGCTGGATGAGATCGTTCTGGCCACCCATCTGTTTCGCCCCATACGCTTTTTAGTCTATCTATCCCCCTGGCATTGGCTTAAGCGTGATAAAGGCTCTCGCGGCGCGCGCATTCGCCTCGTACTAGAGGAGCTTGGACCCATCTTCGTAAAGTTTGGTCAGATCGTTTCAACACGCCGTGATCTGCTTGCACCTGACATCGCCGAAGAACTCGCCAAACTACAAGATCAAGTGCCTCCCTTTCCTGGTGATATCGCACGCGCCATTATAGAAAAAGAATTAGATGCCTCTATCGATGACATCTACGATAGCTTTGATGAAACACCCTTAGCCTCGGCATCGATTGCTCAAGTTCATGCAGCACATCTAAAAGACGGTAGCGATGTCATTGTTAAAGTCGTACGACCTGATATCAAAAAACGTATCAAACGCGATATCGAACTGCTTTACACCCTGGCACATCTAGCCCAGCGTTACTGGAAAGATGGCAAACGCCTGCGCCCTGTCGAAGTGGTGGAACATTACGAAAAAACCATCATGGGTGAACTCAACCTTAGTTATGAGGCCGCCAACGCGGCACAGCTCAAACGTAATTTCAGCGACACCGAATTACTCTACGTACCCGAAGTCTATTGGGATTACACCCGTCGTAACGTCATGACCATGGAACGCATCTACGGCATACAAATCAGCGACATCCAAGGACTCAAAGACGCCGGTGTAGATTTTAAAAAGCTCTCAGAACAAGGCGTCGAAATATTTTTTACCCAAGTGTTTCGCGATAGCTTCTTTCACGCTGACATGCACCCCGGTAATGTTTATGTCCGCCCCGATGGCCGCTACATGGCTATCGACTTCGGTATTATGGGTACACTCTCTAACAAAGATAAACATTATCTCGCGTCGAACTTTATCGCCTTTTTTAATCGCGACTATAGACGCGTCGCCGAACTGCATGTCGAATCAGAATGGGTGCCGGCCGGCACCCCCGTCGAAGAATTTGAGGCCGCCATCCGCACCGTCTGTGAACCTATTTTTGAAAAGCCCATTAAAGACATTTCCTTTGGTCGCCTGCTCATCAGCCTCTTTCAAACCGCACGCCGCTTTGATATGGAAGTGCAACCACAACTCGTACTGCTACAAAAAACCCTATTAAATATAGAAGGCCTAGGCCGCGAACTCTATGACGAACTCGACCTGTGGAAAACCGCCAAACCCTTCTTAGAAAAATGGATGAGCGAACAAATCGGCCCACGCGCCTTCGTTAATTCACTCAAGAAAAACGCGCCGTGGTGGATAGAAAACCTACCCGACCTCCCCCGCACCTTACAAACCGCGCTAGAAAGCACAAAACACCAAGCGAAGTACGCCAAACAGCAAGCCGAAGAAATCAAACAACTCAAACGCGACATACACCGTGGCCAACAACGCACCTTCATAGCCATCAGCGCCAGCGCCGCCCTCATCGCCGCCGCCATCGTCTACGGCCTAGACGGCTTCGAACCCGTCATGATTGGCGAAGCGCCTGCCTTAACCTGGTTGCTAGGGATATTTGCGCTCTACCTTTTTATAGTGCATTGGCCAAACGGGAAGGATTAAATACCAGAAAAGAGTCTATATATAGGAAAAATGCCTACATTTAGACAAAGTGTCTATATAGGTATTCCGTATAACAAACTGTTAGAGGCCAGAAACCCTATGAACTTCGACGACATTAGAGAGGAAATCAAAAGTCGAGGTATCGACCCAGAGAACTATGAATCTGCCTACAATGATTTACTGGCAAGGGTCGAAAATACAATAATTACTACACCACGTGAAGACTCGGGTGACCTACAAGCAATTGGTGAATATGCTCTGGTTCTTCGACAAGTGCTTCTGCACAGGGCAATCAAGCTGTTTGAAGGTTCTGTTAATGCCCTAATTAATGATAATGGATACTCGATGGTGCTTTCAATACGCGGGCATTTTGAAACAACAGCAGCCGTCGGATACTTACACAATCGCTTGGCCTCACTGGGGCAGGGAAATTTGACCCCAGATGTGGTTGATAAAGACATTGTTACTCAGCTATTAGGTACCAGAGACGCAACGATTTTAGAGTCAGCTAGCAAGAAATTCGATGTCGCTGAAGCCAAACAGGTCTTAAATATGCTCGAATATGCAGACAAATCATTTAGTAAGCACATACTGGGGGGAACCGCGAATGAATGCACCATGTTGATGGAGCGTTATAAATGGCTCTGCGAGTTCTCTCATCCTAATTTTCACTCAAATACCTTGGCTTTTACTCTTGACAAGGAAAAACAAGAATTCAATTTCTCTTATGATTCTAAACTCTCTGTCAAAGAGGCGAAACTCATTGAAAGCATATTAATCAGCAGCCCGATATTTAAGGAACTGTATGATCGTATTGAAACGTTGCTGCCCAATAGGTGAGACTCTAACAAGGCCTCTAAAAGTAAAGTTTAATTGCTTTCTCCGTCACATTAAAAATGTTTATACCTCCCAGGATATTTGATGACAAGGATAATCACTCTACTAATTTTTCTTATTTATATACCATACCCCTCTATGGCCGACGTAAATAATAAAGACTTAGACAATATAGTAACCCTCACTAAGAGCAAGCAATACGCTCAAGCCTTAGAAAGGCATATATGGTTTCATGAAGAATCAAAAATATCGCCAGGAATGGGGGGAGTTAGGTTATCTTACGCAATAACTGCCTGGATTAACTTATCAAAATCATACCCTCCTGCATTAGAAGCTCTAACCAATATAAGAGACAATGATGAAGAAATACTATTATCAGGGAAAGGTGATTTTGAAAACTTCCATGACTTCTCATCTATTAACAAAGGCTTGGGCGAAGAAAATAAGACATACGAACTATTCTTAATTTTAGATAAAAAATACCCAGATCAATCGAGAAGCTACTACAACATAACCGAAGACTTACTAATAGCGCATAAAGATTATGAAATATGCGGGAAATATATTCCAGACCCTATTTTTAGATATGAAAGTATAAAGCGCTCTCGAGAGTCTCTTATAAATTTTGCAAAAAGAAACCCTAAAGCAGGTGACTTTAGCTTAGAGAAACATGCAAATGACCATTTTATAGATAAAATCAACAAGCTCATAGAGATACTCGTTGCTATCAATAAAATTGATAAAGCAAAAGAAATTCAAAAATCTGCTCTAGCATATTTCTATTCGGATAAAATAAGAGATGCTATTTTTTAAAAAACCAAGGGGTCAGTGTATTTGAAGTGAGTAGATAATATTTTTCAAGTACACTGACGCCTTGGTTTGATATCCATCAGCGCCGCCGCCATCGTCTACGGCCTAGATGGCTTTGAACCTTATATGATTGGCGAAGCGCCTGCCTTAACCTGGTTGCTAGGGATATTTGCGTTCTACCTTTTTATAGTGCATTGGCAAGCGGGACGGATTAAATACCACAAAAGAGTCTATATATAGGCATGCCGTATAACAAACTGTTAGGGCTCCCAAATGGAACCATATAAACTAGGAAGAAAATATGACAAAATTGCTCAGTGGTGGCATGACCAACACGAGCAGTCTTCCTATGGCGTAAATCAATTTGAACGAGCTGTTGGATATACTTCCGGCGGAGAGAAAGCTCTTGATGTAGGTTGTGGTGCTGGTGGCAGATTTATTCGCATATTACAAAATCGCGGCTTCTCGATTACTGGTCTTGATGTATCGAAAGAGATGGTAAAGTTGGCTGGTAGCAATCACCCAGAACACATATTTATACATCAAGATATTTGTTCTTGGGAAACAGAAGAGACGTTTGATTTTATCGTTGCCTGGGATAGTATTTTTCACTTACCATTTGTTATGCAAAAGCCTGTTGTTGCAAAGCTGTGCCAATTGTTGGCGAAAGGTGGCGTATTGATATATACATTTGGTCATGCTCATGGAGAACATACTGATCAATGGCACAATGATACTTTTTATTATAGTTCTATTGGTATTAATGAAAATATGCAGTTGCTTATGAACAATGGTTTGTCCATTCTGCATCTTGAGCTAGATCAGTACCCAGAAAAACATGTTTATGCAATTGCCACCAAGCCTTAACAAGGCCATAATTTTCCACCTTACGCTGCGCTTCAGGTGGCAAAAAATGCAGGTACTGGCATTGAGACTATTCGTTATTATCAACGTATTGGCTTAATTAAAGAGCCTCGTAAACCAAATTCTGGCTATCGTGTTTACCCCGAAGAAACAATTTCTCGATTAGAATTTATTCAACGTGCAAAGGAGCTTGGCTTTAGTCTCTCAGAAATTTCGACCCTGTTAGTTCTTGGTGATGGTCGGTGTGTAGAAACAAGAGAAATTGCATCGCACAAATTGACGATAATAAAAAATAAAATAAGCGATTTGCAAACAATAGAAAGCACGCTTGAAGAGTTAATTAACTCTTGCGAAAGAAACCCATCTCACCAAG
>JAADIY010000051.1 GCA_013151045.1 Gammaproteobacteria bacterium | reverse complement strand
GAAGAATGATGTGCATCAGCATGCTGCTTGTGGACATCCTGTTGAGTTTCTTCAAATATTTTATTCGAATATTCAAACTTTCCAACAAGGTCATTATTCATTCTAAATGAATCAGCCATGCCCTTTGTCATAGTGTATGTCTTGATAATTTGCTTTCTCAAATCATTATCTGGGATACGTCCTATGAGAGAACTATTTCCATTATATATAGTGAAATAATCACTTATTAGAGGATAATAACATAGCAGAGCAGCCCCATCTTGCAGTGATTCAAGCTTAGCACCCATAGTTTCTTGATACCGCTCATAAATTGTTTCCATTTCATCATGAATGGCTTGTAACACCCCCGTTATTAACTTTGATTCGTTTTCATCTGCATGTGTTCTCTGATGCTCGAATGATTTATTGGTGGCTTTGATTGCAAAATGACCAGCAATAAAACCACCTACAATAGCACCTATAATTGCTGCCCCGAATGTTGCCCCTAAGGTTACCCAATCAAAACTCAAATCTTATCTCCTTGCATTCGAATAACTGGGGTTAGATGAGAATTTTTTCTTTCGTCACGATTTTGTGATGGGAAAAGTCTCATTTGACTTCATTAGATTCATAGTTCAGTAGTCGTTCAATGTTAGCAATACGGTCAACATTTTTATTAGACCTATTAGGCTGATGCACGGAGTTCGAAATCCCCATCAGTAGCTTTGATGCTTCCAGGACGTTGTTTTTGCAAGGCAGGACTCCGCGTGATATTTTTGACCACCATTGATAAAAAGGGATCACCCCGATTCTTGAATGAAGGTCGCACGACGCCTTTCTTAGTATTTTCTGTGCCTTACCCTCACTTTCTTTATTTCCAGTCGGGGTAGATATGGCTTGGGCGTGAAATGCAAGTGAAGATTGTACTTCACAAAGAAGACTCTTTAATTCTTGAATCGGTTCAATAACGAATTTACTAAGAAGCTGGACAATAACGAAAATAAGAACGGCACTAAATACCGTCAATGACGATTTAAGAAGTATATTAGTCAGGTCGTCCATGTTTTTAACCCCTAAAAATAATTGGGGTCAGATGAGAATTTTTTCTTTTTCATTTAAGTGGTCTCAGTTATTATTGCCAGCACATTTTTCTATTTGAAAAACAATATTATTAAAAATAAATGCATACTTATTTTTATGTCTAATTTTAATCCTCACTAGGAGGATAATACAGACCTATTTCGTTCAGTTTAGACATTTCTATTTCGATTGCGCAGGACTCAATTATTTGATGATCTTTAGATGGATCCTTTTTTTTCATTTCTGATATTTTTTCTTTGGTGCGCATTCCGGCACCATCTTGTCGTACACCTTGTTCGGCGTCATAATATGTAAATGGAAATACTTTGATTAATGGCATTCTGTAATACCTCTATTATTGTGCTAACAGTTTATTAAATGGTATGCCTAAATATAGATATAAGTGTGCACATATAGGCACGTTTTCCTAAACGTGGACATTTACTGTTCAGAGCTTGTGTCTATCTCTGGACATTTTTTAGTTTCTGGTTTGTTCGCGACCTTCTCAGCAGCCGATATTGTTTTGAAAGTGCGTGATGAAGCGAGGACTGTTTGAGCGGCGTTTTTTGCCGCGAGTTCCGCAGCCCTAAAGGATTTCCTTCGGTCACGCACGTACTTTCAAAACAATATCGGGAACCACCTGGAAGGTGGCTGCTGTGTTGGGAGAAATGGTTTTGGGTGCTTTTGCCGAAACAAAAGTACCTCGCCAAGAAGGCGAAAAACAATGTTGAAAAAAACTGGATTCCGGATATATCCAAAAAACGGATATTCCGGAATGACGATACTAATAAAATGATATAGATAAACTTCCTTATCTCAATTTAAAGCTAGCTAGGCATCCTAGCCACATTTCGAATCCCCACAATTCAAACACGTCAAACATCCATCCATAATAATCATGGCTTGGGTATTACACTTCATGCAGAGCTGTGAGCCTGCTGGGAAGTCGCTGACAGCGGCGGTTTTAGCTTCGGGTGCAATATCGGCTTTGGCTTGTATGGCTGCGTATTGCGCGCGTTTTTCTGTGACTAATTTTTGCTGATGCTCATCGAGTTCTTTGCTTTTGAGCATGCCGATGCTGATGAGATGCTCTTCGATAACGTTACCGAGTTCGGCGACGAGTGAAGGGACAAACTTACCGCCTTTTTTGAAGTAACCACCGCGTGGATCAAACACTGAGTGCAGTTCTTCTACTAAGAAGGTGATATCACCGCCTTTGCGGAACACGGCTGACATGATGCGGGTGAGTGCGACGATCCACTGGAAGTGATCCATATTCTTTGAGTTGATGAAGATCTCAAAAGGACGGCGTAATTCATGTTCAGTGCCTTGGTTGAGCACGATGTCGTTTACGGTGACATACAGCGCATGATCTGACAGCGGTGTTTTGATTTTATAAGTTGAGCCGATCAATACATCGGGACGCTCAACTTTTTCATGCATGTGTATGACATTAGAAGTCGATTTTTCTTCTGCTTCGGGCGCAGCGTTGGCTGCGGTTTGCAGTTGCTTTGCTGTAGTGTCTTCTGCGTCACGCTTGGTTGCATCGACTACGCTGTAACCAATAATTTTGCTGTCTATTTTTGTTGCCATGATGATTTTCCTAAAAATAATTTTGAACTAAAACTTGCCGTAGTAGCCTTCTTTTAATGCATCGTAGAGATTGGCGGCTGAATGTATTTCACCGTCGTATTCAATCTCTTCATTACCTTTAACGCTGACTTCTGTGCCGTCTTCAAGTTTGAAGTTGTAGGTGGTGTTTTCTAGATCTTGTTCTTTGACTAAGACACCTTGAAAAGCTTCTGGATTGAAGCGAAAGGTGGTACACCCTTTAAGGCCTTGCTTATAGGCATAGATATAAATATCTTTGAATTCTTCATAAGGGAAGTCAGTCGGTACGTTGGCCGTTTTCGATATAGACGAGTCAATCCAATATTGTGCTGCGGCTTGAACATCGACATGTTGTTTAGGTTTAATGTCATCGGCTGAAATAAAGTAGTCAGGTAGTTGTTCATCAGCATCTTCTGAATACGGCGCGGCTTTATCATTAACGAGTTCGCGATAGGCGAGCAACTCAAACGAATAAACGTCGACTTTCTCTTTGCTCTTTTTACCTTCACGAATGATGTTGCGTGAATAGTGATGGGCGAAGCTTGGCTCAATACCATTACTGGCGTTATTGGCCAGCGATAATGAGATGGTGCCGGTTGGTGCAATAGAACTGTGATGAGTAAAACGCGCGCCGACTTTAGATAGCTCGTCAACAAGCTCTGGTGCAACTTCGGCTATACGCTGCATGTAACGACTGTATTTTGCGTGTAGCACTTTACCTTTAATGACACCACCTACTTGCCAGCCGTCTTTAGCCATTTCTGGCCGTTTACGTAACATGGTTTCGTTAACGACAAAGTCTTTTTGTAAGATCGGTGCTGGGCCTTTTTCGCGCGCGAGTTCTAAAGCGGCTTCCCAGCCTGTTACAGCGAGTTCTTTAGTAATGCGTTCGGCAAACTCTAATGATTTATCATCACCGTATTGCATGCGCAACATGGTCATGGTTGAGCCAAGTCCAAGATAGCCCATGCCGTGACGGCGTTTGCTGGTGATTTCGTGGCGTTGTTTTTCTAATGGCAGGCCATTGATTTCAACGACGTTATCGAGCATGCGTGTGAAGATGGCAATAACAGCATTATATTCATCCCAATCGAAGTAGGCTTCTTCAGTAAAAGGCTTACGCACAAACTTGGTGAGGTTGATCGAACCCAATAAGCATGAACCGTAGGGGGGTAGTGGTTGTTCGCCACAGGGATTGGTTGCGCGAATGTCTTCACAAAACCAGTTGTTGTTCATGTCGTTGACGTTGTCGATTAAGACAAAGCCAGGTTCAGCAAAGTCATAGGTGGATGTCATGATGGCATCCCATAAGCGACGGGCGTGTAGGGTTTTGTAAACTTGGCAGGCGACTAAGCCTGATTCGTTAGCGACATAGCTGCCATGGCCAGGCCATTCGCGCCAAATGACTTCTTTATTGTTTTTAAGATCAATATTGTCAGCTTGCACTTCTTCTCGCGTCAGTGGAAAAGCCAATTGCCAATCACCGTCTTCGATCACTGCTTTCATAAAGTCATCAGTGATTAATAAGGATAAGTTGAATTGGCGTAAGCGACCGTCTTCGCGTTTTGCTCGAATAAAATCAAGCACATCGGGGTGCCCAACATCAAAAGTCCCCATTTGGGCACCCCGTCTGCCGCCGGCGGAGGAGACGGTAAAACACATCTTGTCGTAGATATCCATAAAAGAAAGCGGCCCAGAGGTGTAGGCGCCGGCGCCAGTGACATAAGCTCCTTTGGGCCGCAAGGTGGAAAACTCGTAACCAATACCGCAACCCGCTTTGAGGGTTAATCCAGCTTCGTGAACCATGCCGAGGATGCCGTTCATGGAATCTTCGATGGTGCCGGAAACGGTACAGTTAATCGTTGAGGTCGCTGGTTTGTGTGCGAGCGCGCCAGCATTGGACATAATGCGTCCGGCTGGAATTGCGCCGTGACGTAAAGCCCAAACAAAATTTTCATACCATTCGGCGCGCTTTTCTTCGCTGAGTTCAACATCAGCTAAGGCGCGCGCAACACGTTGATAAGTAGCGTCGATATCGGCATCGATGTTTTCACCGGTGCGGCTTTTCAAGCGGTATTTCTTATCCCAGATGTCAGATGATGCATCCTGCATTGGAATGGTTTTGCTCGTTTTTACAATTTTGAGATGGGCCTGCTCGCTCACAAATGCTCCCCTTATATTTTTTTGGTCTGCTGGTCTGGTGCGTGAAGAATATGATGACCACAATATATTGTGGTAGGGCGCTAAGACTACGCCCGTCTATAAGCCGCGTCAATAGCTTGTGACAAAAATATTAATCTATATAAATCAATAGCTTATAAATAATACAACGAAATCAATGGCTTGTAAGAGGGGGTATCCTGTGTATAAGTTGTGCACAACATGTAGTAGTGCCTTAGGGTCAAAAAATTGTCGTATTTGGCTTGAGGAGCCTCCGGTTAGGTCGTGTCTCAGGCTTAATCAGAGGCTCCTTAGGGATCGATAGGGTTTTTAGTAAATAAAGTGGCTTAAGGCTCCCTTTATTGTCCAGACAATAGTATCCTAAGCCGTTTTCGCCGCTGGGCGGTTAATATGGCATGGTTTGATATGTCGCGGGAGTTGAGGTCGAAATAATGAAATTGCTTAAAATGTTGCCTTTGTTGCTCGGTATGCTGTTTGCTGCGGGGTCTTTTACCAGTGTTGCTGTGGCCGACGCCAGTGTGATGGCTGCTGCTAGCAGTGCCGCAAGCCATGCATCTTCAGACCCTACGCGGTTAATGAAAGACGAATACCACTATAAAGAAACCAATGATATGTTCGCACTGCAGTTTGTGATTATTGGTATTGGTATCGCGATCTTCTTTACTGTCGTCAGTATTGCTACTGGCTTTGGTAAAAATAAAAGCTAAGGTTTTTTGTTATTTGAGCGAGCACATTATTTTTCGCTCAATCAAGGCCCAATAAAAAGGCGCACCCAGTCAGTTTAAGCTGACTGGGTGCGCCTTTTTTTGTTTCCGTTTTTTTTTGCTAGCGTGCTGAGTGACCACTTAGCGTCACTTCAACTTTATCTTCTTCTTTAATGTTGGCGTAGTACTCACGTAAGATTTTGAGTACTTCAGGGCGACTAAACTCTGTCGGAACTTCATCACCTTCTGACAGCATTTTGCGTAGCTTACTACCCGATAACAGCAAGCGATCTTCACCGGTATGTGGGCAAGTGCGCATAGAAGCCATGCTGCCACATTTATAACACCAGAACGTCCAGTCTAGTTTTAAAGGCTGAGTTTGTAGTGCACCTTCAGGTATTTCATCAAAGATATGGTGGGCGTCGAACGGACCATAATAATCACCAACACCGGCATGGTCACGACCAACAATTAAATGTGAGCAACCGTAGTTTTGGCGGAATAAAGCATGCAATAGTGCTTCACGTGGGCCAGCATAGCGCATATCAAGTGGATAGCCAGATTGCACAACGGTGTCATCTACAAAGTGGTTTTCGATGAGTGTGCCAATTGCGTTTGAGCGGACATCAGCAGGAATATCGCCTGGCTTTAGTTTGCCTAGTAGTGAGTGAATCATGACGCCATCACAGGTTTCGATGGCGACTTTGACAAGATATTCATGAGAGCGATGCATTGGATTGCGGGTCTGAAAAGCAACAACCGTGTTCCAGCCTTTTTCTTCAAACAAGGTGCGCGTTTCGGTCGGCGTCATATAGTCGCTGAATGCGGTAGGAAAATCGCCTTGCGATAAAACTTTCACCGGGCCAGCAAGATTGATGTCGCCTTGTGCCATGACCATCTGCACGCCAGGGTGTGCTGTGTCGGTAGTTTTAAATACAGTCTGACACTCGTGGGCTTTATCGATGCGGTATTTTTCGGTGACAGCCATTGTCGCCATGACTTCACCGCTTTCGCTATCGATTAGCGCAATTTCATCACCATCAGCAATGGTGCTAGCGGTTGCTTCGTCGGTGGAAAGTGTAATCGGTATTGGCCAAAATAAGCCGTTGGCCATCGTATAGCTGTCACAGATACCTTGCCAATCGGCTTTACCCATAAAGCCATCAAGCGGGGTGAAACCACCAATACCAAGCATGATCAGATCGCCAACTTCACGTGAGCTGATTTGTATTTGAGGCAAGCTGGCAGCGCGTGCGAGTTCAGCATCACGTTCAGCGCCTTCTAATAACAGCGTCTTGAGTTGATCAGCGCCGTGTGGCCTAACGAGTTTTGACATGTTGGTGTAGCTCCGGTTTTATTAAGTAAACAGCCCTGCTGTCTCCGCAGGGGGGGCATTTTAGCCTGCTTTGCATGGCTACACTATAATTTTAGTGCATTAGGGTTTGCTGTATAGGGTCAACCGATTAGCATTTTGATGCCGACGACGACAAGCAGGATAGCGAAGGCTTTTTTTAATGCAGCGGGTTTTAATTTATGGGCCAAACGTGCGCCAAGAGGAGCAAAGACCAATGTTGCCGCACAAATACTGATGAACGCCGGCCAATAGACATAGCCGCTGCTCCAAGTCGCTAAGTGAGTTGCGTTAAGTCCAGTGATGATGAAGCTGATCGCGCCAGTGATGGCGATAGGGACACCGACTGCCGAAGCCGTCGCGACGGAATGCAAAACGGCTTGGCCGCGAAAAATGAGATAAGGTCCTGTCAGCGCACCTCCGCCAATACCAAAACACGAGGCGAGCGCGCCAATGACAGAGCCGACGAGAGGCATTTCGATTTTGTGTGGTTTGAACTCACCTTTCTCTGGTGTGAGGTTTAGCCATAACTTGGCCGCGAGAATGATTTGTAATAGACCAAATAGCTGGCGTAATCTATCGCTTGATAGGCTGTCAGCGAAGGCAGCACCAATTATGGCGCCGACGATAATGCCGGGTAGTAAGCGTTTGACCAAAGGCCAGCGCACCGCTTGGTGTTGATGATGTGTCCACGCTGAGGCGCTGCCAGTGACAATAATCGTGGCTAGAGAAGTGCCAACGGCGATATGGGTAAGATGTTCGTTGCTGAATTGTAGTGCAGTAAATACCAAGACTAAGCCGGGCACGATAATAATTCCGCCACCAATGCCGAAGAGTCCTGCGCTGGTGCCAGCAAGCGCACCTATCACTAGATAGCTGGCAAGACTCATTATATCCAGAGCGATTTCCCCAAGGGTTAATGGTGGCGCGTTAGTTTGGCTAGTTTACGGTCATCATTTTAAAGTGAATTACCGCAACCAAATAGTTTTGGCGTTAACAAATTCGCGAATACCATGCTGTGCTAACTCGCGGCCATAGCCAGATTGTTTGATGCCACCAAAGGGCAGTCGTGGGTCACTTTTCACCATACCATTGACGAATACCGCGCCAGAATCGATGCGCCGAGCAATTTGCTCACCGAGTTCGGTATTTTGCGTCCAAACACTGGCGCCGAGACCAAACTCAGATTCGTTAGCGATGGAAATGGCATCTTCTGTATTTTTGGCGCGAATGACAATTGCGACGGGGCCAAACAACTCTTCAGTGTAAGCTCGGCAAGATGGCGTGACATGATCCAATATTGACGCTTCATAATAGGCACCAACACCCTCAATGGGCATGCAGCCGACAGCTGCAATGGCACCTGCTGCAATGCTGTCGCTGACTTGCTCATGTAATTCATCACGCAGATCAGTTCTAGCCATAGGCGCGAGTGTGGTGTCTTCTGATAGTGGGTCGCCGGCAGAGAGTTTTTCTACTGCGGTTTTGAATAGAGTAACAAATGCATCGGCCGCCCCCGGTGTCACAATAAAGCGCTTTGCAGCAATACAGCTTTGACCGGCATTGAGATAGCGTGATTTGACGGCGTTTTCTACCGCCACTTCGATATTGGCATCGTCGAGTACGATAAAGGGGTCAGAGCCACCTAGCTCTAATACGCTTTTTTTAATGTTTTGGCCGGCACAGCTGGCGACCTTTTGGCCGGCGGGCGTTGAGCCGGTGAGTGTTACGGCGTGGACACGTTCGTCAGCAATCACTTCTGCGACTTGTGATGCAGGGATAAGCAAGGTCTGAAAAACGTTAACGGGAAAGTCGGCATCATCGAATAACTGTTCGAGTGCTAGCGCACATTGTGGCACATTAGAAGCGTGCTTAAGCAAACCGACATTACCCGCCATCAGTGCAGGTGCGGCGAAACGCATCACTTGCCACAGTGGAAAATTCCACGGCATAACGGCGAGTACGACACCAAGCGGTTGGTAAGCGACAAAGCTGCGACTGGCATCAGACTGAAGCATTTCGTCAGCGAGGAAGGTAGCGCCATGCTCAGCGTAATAGTCGCAAACGCTCGCGCATTTCTCGACTTCGGCGCGTGATTCGACAATCAGTTTGCCCATTTCTTCGGTAATGGTTTGTGCTAAGCGTTCTTTGTCGTCGCGCAATTGCGTCGCGAGTTTATATAAGAGAGATGCTCTGTCATCAAAATGGGTGATTTGCCAAGCCTGGCTAGCAGTTTTTGCGCAGGCTAGTGCATTTTCAAGCTGATCTTCATCCCATAAATCAAAGCGTTGCGTGACCTCGCCATTAACAGGGTTGGTTGATAGATATCCCATACAATGCGCCTCCGTACTATAAAGAGAGTGTAGAACAGATATCGAGACTGGTGTAGTCTCCCTGTTCTTTTTATAGCGGCAGGTTTGGCTAAATTAGCATTAGTTGTTGGTTGTACCTGTTGTATGCTACGAATACTGGTCTGAGATGGCCATGGCAAGATGAGGAGTCCTTGTGAAAAAACAGCATCATGTCTGTGTACTAGGTGGTTCTGGCTTTGTTGGTACGCACTTGGTTGCGAAATTGTCAGATGAGGGTTACCAGGTGACGGTACTGTCACGTCGCCCTGAGCGTCAGCGCCATTTATTAGTATTGCCTACCGTGCAGGTTGTTGAAGCCAATGTCGGTGATGAAGAAGGTTTGGCTGAACATTTCAGTGGCATGGACACTGTTGTCAATCTTATCGGCTTGCTTCATGAGTCTGGCAAAAATAACTTTGCCAACCTCCATGTCGCTTTGGCGCGCAAAGTTGCTGCTGCGTGTCGTGTTGCAGGAGTGCGCCGCTTATTGCATATGAGCGCATTGAATGCAGATGAGGCGCGCGGTGTCAGCAATTATTTGCGTAGTAAAGGCGAAGCTGAAGGGCATGCTCATGCATTGCACGATGTTGCTGTGACCAGTTTTCGACCATCGGTTATTTTTGGCGATGATGATTCCTTTTTTAATCGTTTTGCGACGTTGCTGGACTTAAGCCCAGGCTTTTTGCCTTTGGCTGCACCAAATGTGCGTTTCGCGCCGGTATTTGTCGGTGATGTGGTTTCCGCAATGGTGTCCTCTATCGATATGGAAGAGACATATGGTCAACGCTATAACCTCTGTGGGCCAAATGCTTATAGCTTGCGTGAACTGGTTGAATTCACCGCTCAGGTGATTGGCAGTAAATGTAAAATCATTGGCTTAAGTGATAGCCTTTCTGAGATCATGGCAAGAATTATGGAGTTAGTGCCGGGTAAGCCGTTGACGCGAGATAATCTTGCTTCAATGAAAGCAGATAGCGTTTGTGACGGTGCCTTTCCAGCAGTATTTAACGTCGAGCCGGTTAGTATAGAAGCCATTGTGCCTACCTACTTGTTACAAGGCAGAGAGGGTGAATATTTTGACCGTTTGCGTGAGGTCGCTCGTCACGAGTAGAGAGACAGTGTGCCTCGTTATTCATTTTATCATTTATGACGAGGGTCTTTTTTCGCCAATCAAGGCGCTTTTCTGCAGGCATAGTGGGGCTATGTCTAAAGTAAAGCAACACAGAGTGGCGGAAAAAGATGCCGGTATACGTTATAAAATGAGTGGCGAGGCGCACTAGGATGAAAATTTACCGTGTTGGTGGAGCAGTGCGTGACCCACTGCTCGGTTTGCCGGTCAATGATATTGATTGGGTAGTGGTTGGCGCGACAGCTCAACAAATGTTGGATAAAGGTTTCCAGCAAGTAGGCCGAGATTTTCCTGTTTTCCTTCACCCTAAGAGCAAACAAGAATACGCTTTAGCGCGCACTGAACGTAAAACCGCGCCGGGTTATACCGGTTTTATTGTTCACGCAGATGCTGATGTCAGTTTAGAGCAAGACTTGGCGCGACGTGATCTGACCATTAACGCGATGGCGCAAGACGATGTCGGCAATATTGTTGACCCTTATAACGGCCAGCAAGACTTAGAAAAAAAAATACTCCGTCATGTTACGAATGCGTTTACCGAAGACCCTTTACGTGTGCTGCGTGTTGCACGTTTTGCCGCGCGATTTTTTCCTTTAGGTTTTAGTCTCGCCCCAGAAACATTGGTTCTTATGCGACAAATTGTTGCCGCCGGCGAATTAGAAACGCTGGTGGCCGAACGCGTTTGGACGGAAACAGATCGTGCTTTAGCGGAAACAGATCCATTGGCTTATTTTGATGTGCTGGATGATTGTGCTGCCTTACAGCGTGTGTTTCCTGAAGTGGCTGCGGTTTGGCGGCAAGACCCTGAGACTAACCTTGGGCCTAGCCCCGCGCCTAATGCCAGGCAATTGCTCGGTGCGCTTATGAAAATAGATGCACCGTTTTGTTCGGCTGAATTGCGTTTTGCTGCCTTAACAATGAACATCAAAGCTGATGCTCTGAGCGCGCTAGTGTCGAGATTACGCGTGCCTAAATCGTATCATCAGTTGGCTCAACTGGCTCAACGCTCTATAGAGCGAATGCATGGTTTTAATACAATGAATGCTGAGCAGCGCTTGCAATTGCTTGAGTCAATGGATGTGTTGCGTCGACCGCAGCGTATTGGTCCTTTATTGCAATTGGCGCGTTGCCACTGGCAATTACAAGATGACAGTGCTGATGACTATATTCAAGCGCGGTTGTTTACTCAGGCAATGGCGGCAATATCCAGTGTTAGTAGCCGTGACTTGCTTGATCAAGGTATTAAAGGGCCAGCTATTGCCGAGGCCTTGAGAGAAAAGCGTTTGGCGGTGCTGGCAACCTAGTTGCATTAAAGTTATTTTCCAATACTACCGATAGCCTTTAGGCATGCTCGGTAAGCTCTGTTTGTATTCTATTTTAACGGGGTTTATGCGGGTGTAACGTCAGGCGAGTCAAAGGAGCAATAGTATGGGAGTACAGGCAAGCGTTAGTGCCAATGGACATGACTATGCAGCCCACGCAGTATTGGGTAGCAAAGAATGGGCACAGCAAACTCGATTACGTCGCTCCAGTTTTGAGTATGATCATCGCTTAAAACAATCGCTTGATGCTCAACCTTATTTTATCGATGGTAGTCCTTCGCTGGTTGTTGCCCCAGATCTTGAGATACGCGATCCTTTTGCCTTTGCCTATATTCGGCGTTTTGCTCAAGAAAATGAGCTGGCTATCGTGTTAGATCGTCGCACGCGGCAACAAAGCGTTGATGTTGAGCGCCGCGCCGCTTAGTCAGTTAGGTTATTTACCAATGCTGATGACTCCTTTGTGCTTAACGGCACAATAGTTGCGCTATTGACGCATATTGTATCGTAGTGACATTGTTAGTCCTCCCTGCCCAGTTTTGCTGGCCTTGGTGTTAGCGTTTCCACTTAACTATCAAGGAGGTCACAGTGCCCGTTTCTCGTTGTTCTAATAGAGACGAATCCCCTGAATTCTCATTTAAGCTACGTGATTTAAACAATATGCTGCTTCTTTTTCTCAGCTTGTCAGCGAAGATGATTTGACTGATAAAAAATACACGGTCTCGAGAGTAATTTGTTGCCTGTGTCCGATATGCATATTGTTGGGCTTAAGCGTCATCGTTTGAATCTAAAAGCCGCGATACAACAGCATGTATTAATTAGCTGTGTTGCAGGTGGCGGTTTAATTCGCCAAGTCGTTCTGGCGTGCCAATATCGAACCATTTTCCTGAATAGAGTTCGGCAGTGGCTTGATTATTATCGATGGTTTGGCGCAGCAATGGTGTTAAGGAAAACGCAGTATTTTTATCACGCGCTATATCGCTAAACATTGCGTAAGAATAGGCGGCGATACCGCTGAAGGTGAATTTCTGCTCACCTGAGTTACTAATGGTTTTGTCGTTAAAGGCAAAGTCACCGTTTGGGTTGTGTTCGGGATTATTGACCAATACAAGGTGGCAGCTTTTTATTGATCTTTGCCGTAGTGGTGAGAAGTCATAATCTGTCCAGATGTCGCCATTAACAGCGATGAAATTTTCTTCATCAAACAACGTTAACGCATTAACGATGCCGCCGCCGGTTTCCAGTGGATCATCGCCTTCATGTGAGTAGCGTATTGAGACACCATACTTTGTACCGTCGCCGAGCTTTTCTTCAAATTGTTGTCCGAGACGACCGGTGTTGATAATGATATGACGAATACCGGCATCACTCAGTCGCTTGATATGCATCTCGATGAGTGTTTTGCCGTTTATGTCTAGTAGTGGTTTGGGTGTGTGTTCGGTCAACGGACGCATGCGCTTGCCGTGACCTGCGGCAAGAATAATGGCTTGCGAAATCAATCGCCCTCTGCCTTGAGCTCGCGTTCGAGTAAATCGTAAACGGCATCGGTAGGAGAAAGGTCTTCGTAAAGAACACGATAGACGTTATGACAGATGGGCATTTCTATATCGTGTTGCTGCGCGAGTTGGTAAAGCTCGCGTGTAGTATTAACCCCTTCAACAACCTGTTTTATTTCTGCTAGTGCTGAACTCAATGACTGTCCACGGCCTAAAGCAAGTCCGAGCCGACGATTGCGTGATTGATCGTCGGTGCAGGTTAAAATTAAATCGCCAAGACCAGCGAGGCCATAAAAAGTGTGTGTCTGCCCGCCTAGAGCAGTGCCGAGCTTAACCATTTCATTGAGGCCGCGGGTAATTAAGGCGGCGCGAGTATTGGCACCTAAATTTAAGCCGTCAGCGATACCAGCAGCGATAGCCAATGCATTTTTGATGGCGCCGCCTAATTCCACGCCCGCAACATCGGAAGAGGTATAGCAGCGCAAACGATCACCGTGTAAAAATGCGGCAATATTCTGGCTTGCTTCATCAGTGTTACCGGCAACGGTAATTGCTGTCGGCAGGCCTTTTGCGAGTTCAAGCGCAAAGGTGGGTCCTGATGCCACACCATAACGTTTGATGCTGGGCCATTCTTCAAGCAAGATTTGATGTAAACGTTTGGCGCTATCTTGCTCTAGTCCTTTGCATGCCCAGGCGAGCAGAGTGTTGTCATTACAATATGGTTTGATTTGTCTTAGTATGTCGCGAAAGGCGCTACTCGGTACGACAAGTAAAACAAATTTACTGTTGTTTAAAGCATCGGCTATTGAGTCGTAAGCCGTAATATTTGCTGATAGCGCAATGCCAGGTAGATAGCGGGTATTGCAATGGCTTTTGTTAATGTCTGCGATGTGCGCATTATTACGCCCCCAAAGCTTAACCTTATATTGGCGTCCAGCGAGTTGCTGGGCAAGAGCAGTGCCCCATGAGCCAGCACCAATAACGCTAACAGATTCGTTATTGAGCATTGGGAGTGGGCATGGTGATTACCAGTGGTCGGACTTCGCGGCTAGTGCGAAGTCTCTGATTGGCCCATATCGCTATTCTGCATGCTTTGTAAATGCTGGCTATAGAGGCTGTCGAAATTAACCGGTGCCAATACCAATTGTGGGAAACCACCTTTGGAGACAATGTCAGAGACGCCTTCGCGTGCGTAGGGGAATAAAATATTCGGGCAATAGCTACCAACCATTGCGGCCAAATTATTTTTTTCGAATCCGCTAATGTTGAAAATACCAGCCTGCTGAATTTCAATAAGGTAGGCGACTTTATCTTCAATTTTGACGGTGGCGGTTAGCGACAGAATGACTTCGTGGACATCTTCAGCAAGAATTTTTGCAGTATTACGAATTTCGAGGTTAACTTCTGGCTTCCACTTTTCAGAAAAGATTTGAGGCGAGTTAGGGGTCTCAAAAGACAGATCCTTGACATAGATCTTTTGAATATGAAAACGTTGCTGACTATCGGCTTCAGCGCTAGTTTTTACTTCTTCTTCGTTCGACATAAAAATTCCTGGTAAATATCGGGTAGATATAGTGTGAAGGTGGCTACGATTTGCTCACTGGCAGGTTTGCACCTTGCCAGGCAATCATACCACCGCTTAGTTTTTTAACGCCGCTAAAGCCTTGCTTCATCAGTGTTGAAGCGGCTTGCGCAGAACGATTCCCGGTGCGACAGTAGACTAATAGCGGCCTGTCTTTATATTTTTGAAGTTCGGCGGTGCGATTCTCTAACAGCGACAACGGAATATGAACCGAGTTAATGATATGCCCTTCGGCGTATTCGCTTTCTTCGCGTACGTCTAATACGGCGGCATCGTCATGGTTCATCATGCGCACGGCTTCATCAGGTTTGATTTCGCCAAAGCCAAGTAATTTGCCGCGGATACCATCCATTGCTAGTAGCATGAGGATGAAGACAAAAAGCGAGCTTAATATCCAGTGATTAATGATAAATTCGAAGAACTGTGCCATGCGTTCTGAGTGATCCTAAGCAATTTTTGTGAAAATACGATGCTAAGCGCTAAACCATTGTTTGATACGGTATAATTGCCGAGCCTGTGCGCTCGGCATAATACTGACATTGCGCCAGGGTTACCAGTAAGCCTTTATCTTTAATTTAAGGGCATATGTGAAAGTCGCATATGCCAATTAGTCAATCAATATAGAAACGAACAACACATGACAGCGCAAAAACGACCAATTCTCCTGACTATACTTGATGGTTGGGGTTACACGGAAGAAACTCAGGGCAATGCGATTGCCGCGGCCAATACCCCAGTTTGGGATAAATTGTTTAATAACAATCCGCATACCTTTATTAATGCTTCGGGTCCAAGTGTGGGCTTGCCAGCAGGGCAAATGGGTAATTCTGAGGTGGGGCACCTTAATCTTGGCGCCGGCCGTGTCGTCTATCAGGAATTTACGCGTATTGAGCGCGCCATTGATAGTGGACAGTTTTTTACCAACCAGACCTTAACCGACGCCGTTGATATAGCCATTGGCAAAGACAGCGCGGTACATGTGTTCGGTCTAATGTCGCCGGGTGGTGTGCACAGCCACGAATCGCATATTCTTGCCATGGTGAAGTTGGCGGTTGACCGTGGCGCTAAAAATGTTTTTGTTCATGCTTTTCTCGATGGTCGTGATACGGCACCGAAGAGTGCAGCGGCGACTATTCAGCGAATGGAAGCTGGCATGGCAGAAATCGGCGGCGGAAGTATTGCCACGATGATTGGACGGTTTTATGCCATGGATCGCGATTACCGTTGGGATCGTGTCCAAGCAGCTTATGACTTATTGACGCAAGGCAAAGGCGAGTTTCGTGCTGACGATGCGATGTCAGGCCTAGAAATGGCTTATGCGCGTGGTGAAACTGATGAGTTTGTGCAATCGACGGCGATTGCAAAAGACGGCGAAGAGCCGAATTACATCAAAGATGACGATGTTGTGATCTTTATGAATTTCCGCTCAGACCGAGCAAGACAATTAACGCGTGCATTTATTGCTGAAGATTTTGATGATTTTGTGCGTGCAGCAAGGCCAAAGTTGGCAACGTTTTGTAGCCTCGCTGAATACAATAAAGATTTTTATTACGTGCCGGTTGCATTTCCACCTGAGCGCTATACCAATGTTTTCGGTGAATATATATCCAAGCTTGGTTTAACGCAGTTACGCATTGCTGAGACCGAAAAATACGCACATGTCACCTTCTTTTTTAATGGTGGTGCAGAAGCTGCTTATTCTGGTGAAGATCGTATATTGATTCAGTCTCCGAAAGTAAAAACTTACGATATGCAGCCTGAAATGAGCGCGGGTGAATTAACAGACCGCTTAGTACAAGCGATAGAGTCAGGTCAATATGACGCGATAATCTGCAATTACGCCAACCCCGACATGGTGGGTCATACCGGCAAGTTGGACGCGGCGGTAGAGGCGATTGAAGCACTTGATAAGTGCTTAGGTCGCGTAGAAGAAGCGGTGATAAAAGCCGACGGAGAATGGTTGGTCACCGCTGATCACGGCAATGCCGAGCAAATGTTTGATCTTGAAACGGGGCAGCCGCATACCGCCCATACCAGCAACCTAGTGCCGTTGATTTATATTGGTCGTGATGCGGAAATAGAAGACAACGGTGCACTTTGTGATGTGACACCTACTATGCTCGCCCTGCTGGGGGTCGATCAACCTGCGGAAATGACAGGCCATAGCTTGGTTACTTTAAAATAATAATATTGATACATTAGGCAACGCGTTTGGCGATGATGCATAGTGGTCTAGGCAAGCTCATTATTGCTTTGTCGGTTACGGGTTTGTGTGGCGCTGGCTTCATGTCGCCAGCATTTGCCGACAAGGCTAAGCAGCTTGCTGAACTGCGTGAAAAAATCACTAGCCTGCGACAAGCGTTGGAGTCTGATCGCAGCGAGCAGGGTAAATTACTCAAGCGATTGGCGGACAGCGAGCGCAGTGTTGGCCGTTTAAATACTGACCTACGTAAGACTCGTCAACGACAGTTTGAGCTAGAAAATGAGTTGCGGGCATTAGGCCGCGACCGCCACCAGCAGCAACAAAGTTTGCGTGCTGACAAGGCAACACTGGCTGATCAGCTTGTCGCCAGCTATGCCATGAGCCGGCAAGGGCATCTCAAATTATTGCTTGCTGATCGTAATCCGTCAGAGATTGGCCGAACTTTAGCCTATTATGATTATCTTAATCGTGCGCGCAGTGAGCGTATCCAGCAACTTGATCAGCGTTTGCAGGCATTGGCGACCATAGAGAAGCAGCTCGATGCGCGCCGAGATGACTTGGCGCAAACTAAGATTTCGCAAGAGCGATCAGGCCAAGCGCTATCTAAGGAGCAAGTACAACGTAAGCAATTAATCGCAGCGTTGACCAATGCAATAGATGGTAAAGAAATTGAGCTTGCGCGGCTTAGTGAAGATGAGAAAGCGCTGCAGCAGTTGCTAGGCGAGATTGAGCGTAGCCTGAGTGATATTCCACCTGAAATTGACGGTGGTGAGCCTTTTGCCAAAGGTAAGGGCAAGCTCACCTGGCCGGTTAGCGGTAAGCTCATCACACGTTTTGGCAGTTTACGCGGTGTTGGCCAACAAAAATGGCAGGGTATAGAAATTGCTGCTGATGCGGGGACTAAAGTGCAAGCGGTATCGTCAGGCCGGGTCGCTTTTGCCGATTGGCTGCGAGGTTTTGGTTTATTGATTATTGTTGATCATGGTGAGGGTTATATGACGCTATATGGTCGAAACCAGAGCCTTTACCATGAAGTGGGTGACTGGGTTAGCGCAGGTGATGTAATTGCTGGCGTCGGTAATAGTGGTGGCGCTAGCGAAAGCGCTCTATATTTTGAGGTGCGCCACAAAGGCAAACCGCAAAATCCACTAAAGTGGGTAACCGCGCAACGATAAACAGCAGTGTGAAGCTGATTTTGGTAAACTGCTTTGATGCCGCTATCTATAAAGATACGGATGCTATTTTGAACGGGTCAGTCAATTGGGCGGATTCGGTAGCGTAAACAAGTGAAGGATAAAACGGAGTAATGGGTATGAATTCCAGAGCACGTAATATGCTCGTGTTAACCACAGGCGTTGTCTTGGGTGTTTCTTTAGCATTGGCGAACGGCGTTTTTGCCAAGCGTGAAGGGGCGACTGAGCTACCGCTAGAGGAACTACGTGCCTTCACCGAAGTTTTCGGTAAGATCAAAGAAGAATACGTTGAACAAATTTCTGATACGCAATTACTCGAAGATGCCGTTAAAGGCATGCTTAGCGGCCTTGATCCGCATTCGGCGTATCTCGATACCGAAGCGTTTACTGAGCTACGTGTGGGTACTTCAGGCGAATTTGGCGGTCTCGGTATTGAAGTAAGCATGGAGGATGGCTTTGTAAAAGTCGTTACACCGATTGATGATACGCCTGCAGCACGTGCGGGTGTGCAAGCCGGTGATTTGATTATTCGTCTTGATGAGACCCCAGTTAAAGGTATGTCTCTCAACGATGCCGTTAAAATAATGCGCGGTAAGCCGGGCACTGATCTACGTTTAACCATCGTTCGTGAAGGTCATGCTGGCCCGTTAAAAATTATTGTTACACGTGCTGTGATTACCGTACAAAGTGTTAAGAGCCGCATGTTAGATCCCGGTTTTGGTTATGTACGTATCACCCAATTTCAATCGCATACGGGTGAAGACCTGATCAAAGCGATTAGCAAATTGAAAAAAGAACATGGTTCTAAGCTTAATGGCCTAGTTTTAGATATGCGTAACAACCCTGGCGGCGTGTTGAATGCCGCTGTGTCGGTATCAGATGCCTTTATTAAGAAGGGTTTGATTGTCTATACCGAAGGCCGACGCAAAGAAGCAGAATTACGCTTTAATGCGACACCCACCGATTTGCTCAGTGGCGGTCCGCTGGTCGTGTTGGTTAATGGTGGTTCGGCATCAGCAGCTGAAATTGTTGCCGGTGCGTTGCAAGATCATAAGCGCGCTATCATCATGGGTACACAAACCTTTGGTAAAGGTTCTGTGCAAACGATATTGCCGATGAATGATGGCGCAGCGCTTAAAATCACCACAGCGCGTTATTTCACGCCATCGGGTAGATCTATTCAGGCAGAAGGGATTACTCCGGATATCGCGCTCAAAAATGTTACAGTGGCCGCTATCGAGCCGAATATTGAGCGCATTAAAGAAGCCAACTTATCAGGTCATTTGGAAAACCCAAATGGTGGCGCGGGAGATAAGGATGCGGCGGCTAGCGAAAATAATAATGAGCAAGAAGCTGATGACAGCAAGTCTGGGGAGCAGCTTGTCCAAGATGATTATCAATTATACGAAGCACTTAACCTGCTTAAGGGGCTGCACATCTTGCAATCACGCGGTTAAGCAAGTGAACGGCTGGCGGTCGCTACGATGCCTGTCGTTGTGCTTGGCTGTAGTGTTAATGTCGCTGCCAGTGACGCTCTGGGCGCAAGATAATTTAGTTCCTGTTGCTGCTGCGGCCCCCCAAGCTTATGCACCTAAGGTACAAGTGTCGATTATTATCGATGACCTGGGTCTTCGTTTAGAGCAAGACCTGCGCGTTCTCGCCTTACCCGGTGCCATTACCAACGCTGTGTTACCTAAAGCAACGCACACCCACCGTATTGCCGCGCTTGCCGATCGTCTTGATAAAGAAGTGATGATCCACCTGCCTATGGAATCGCTCAATTACGGTCAGCTCGATGCTGGTGGTTTGACAGCAGGTATGTCGCAGCAGGCATTTAAGCAGGTGGTCGAGTCTGCCATTGCCGCGGTACCTGAGGCTGTTGGTATCAACAATCATATGGGTAGTTTGTTAACGGCAGACTCCGAACGTATGCGTTGGCTGATGGAGGTTATTGATCGGCAGACAGATTTGTATTTCGTTGATAGCCGCACTTCAGTAAAAAGTGTCGCTTTTCGTCATGCACGTGATAGCGGCATTCCTACCTTATCACGCGATATTTTTCTCGATAATGACCTAGACGAAGCTAAAATCGAACGTCAGTTCGACGCCATGATTGCCGTGGCCAAGCGCCGTGGTAAGGCTATCGCTATTGGTCACCCAAATCGTCAAACCATTGCCGTATTAGAGCGTCGCCTTCCTACTTTGGCTAAGCTCGGTGTGGAGCTGGTCTCGGTGTCTGAGCTGTTGCAGCCTAAGGCACAAAGAGTACCGTTACCGCCATTTGAGCTTGAGTTAAGCCCCGTGCGCATTGCTAAGCGTGACTCCTATGAAGAGTTTATTTTGCAATCGGGTGTGCTGGGTTCACGGCAACCGGTGCGTTTCTTCAGTCCGGATAAAGCACAATAGCCTTAACCATGGCTAAGGCTATTGTACCGTTGGCTAAAGGCTTTGAAGAGCTTGAAGTTGTCACCATTATTGATGTGCTGCGACGTGCTCAATGCAGATAGTCGTATTCATGATTTATTGAAAAAATGGCTGATAGTGAGCGCTTTACCGCGGCTATTTGCGCAGCGCCAAAAGTGTTAGCGAATGCAGGTGTTATAGAAAGCCGCATTGTTGCGGGTTTTCCTGGCGTACTTGAGGCTTTGCCACAGCAAGGTTTTTCATTAAGTAGCGATGCGGTGGTCACCGACGGCAAAATCGTGACATCACGTGGCCCAGGTACTGCTATAGATTTTGCCTTAACACTCATCGCACATCTTGTGAGTGTCGCTAAGCGCGATGAAGTCGAGGCTCAACTCAAGCGCTAGTTTGCCAGTCCGTTTTATGGGTTTATTGAATATCTCTAATAGCTCTTTTCTAGCATAGACCTTGCATGGTTTTGTCCGGGCGCTTAAATCGTCATTATCTTGTCATTACCGTAGACTAGACTACCTGTCTTACGGTATAGCCAGAGACTATGGTGTAGACCTTATACTATGTTAAAATGACCGCAAGAGGGTGCATCATGACAATACAGATTAAGACAGCAACACAACAATTATTTGTCATGTTGGTGATTGGTGTAGCCCCGTTAACACTGTCTTCGACTCTTTATGCAGCAGATTTTGTTGCGCCGAGTGCTACAGGTGCTACTACCACATTAGGTAGCGGATTCACCACCACTTTCAGTCGTACGATTAATGGCCGCCTTGGTATCAACGCGCTTGACGTTGGTTTGACTCAGCTAGACGAAGAAAGCGCAGCTTACAATGTCGATTTCGGGCTCAACTCCTGGTCAGCGTTACTCGATTGGCATCCGTTTAAAGGTGGTTTTCGTCTCAGTGGCGGTGTGCTTCACAATCAACCTGGTGACCGCCAACAGGTTGACCCTTACACCGGTTTAGCAACGGGCAACGCCTTGAGTGAGAATGAACTAGGTAGTCTCAACAGTGTTATTGAATTAGAAGGGACTACGCCGTATCTCGGTATTGGCTGGGGTAACGCATTGACCAAAAGTGGCCGCTTGGGTTTCTTAGTCGATTTTGGTGTCGTCTTTCAAGATGATGGTGAGGTGGGTTTTTCAGGAGCGGGTCAAGATGTCTCGTTGACTAACAGGCTTGATGACTACGGTTATTTACCTGTCTTCTCGCTCGGCTTATCTTATCAGTTTGACTGATCCTATTGGCACAGCTTGCCAATATCAGTAGCTGAAAACTTCCAACATCGCGTATGATTCCCCGATAAGAATAGGGGAAAGGAAATCATGACGCAGCTATCAACACCGTTAAAAGCACTCTTTGTAGGCGCCGCCTTTGTCGTTATTGTCGCAGGCATGCGCACGGCTGAAGCAGTGCTCGTCCCCTTTTTACTTTCTGTTTTTATCGCCGTTATTTCTACGCCATTCTTATTTTGGTTACAGCGTGTTCGCGTACCCAGCACCGTTGCCGTATTTTTAATTATTGGCGTCATCGTCGCCTTGGCAATAGGCTTAGGTGTGTTGGTCAGTAATTCTCTCGATGACTTTATCAGTAATCTACCGATCTATGAGTTGCGTCTACGTGACGAAATGGTTTTGGTGCTTGATTGGCTGAGCAAATTTGGTATCGAAATTTCACGCGACGGATTGCTTGAATACTTTGACCCAGGTAAGGCGATGCAACTTGCCGGTTCAACATTAAAAGGCGTGGGCAATGTATTAAGTAATATATTTTTAATATTGTTAACAGTCGTCTTTATTTTATTTGAAGCGTCTGGTTTTCGCGCAAAGTTACAAACTATTTTGGCAGACCCTGATCGATCTCTTCCGCATTTTTCACGTTTTAGCGATACCTTAAAGCAATATATGGTGATCAAAACATTGGTCAGTATCGCCACGGGTATCATCATCGCGGTCTGGTTGGCTATCTTGGGTGTAGACTATCCTTTGCTTTGGGGTGTGCTTGCCTTTGCCTTAAATTATGTGCCGAATATTGGATCTATCATTGCAGCGGTACCTGCCGTGCTTTTAGCTTTAATTCAAGTTGGTGGTCAAACAGCAATTTTGGCCGCAATCGGTTATGTCGTTGTTAACCTAGTGATGGGCAATGCGGTAGAGCCAAGATTCATGGGTCGACATCTAGGGCTATCTACTCTAGTTGTATTCTTATCGTTAGTTTTTTGGGGTTGGGTATTGGGTCCAGTTGGAATGCTGTTATCGGTACCGTTAACTATGACCGTAAAAATTGCCTTAGAAAGCCAAGAAGACACCAAGTGGATAGCTGTAATGCTAGGTCCGCAAAAAGAGCTGGCAGATTAGCCATAACAATAGTCTCGCTGTGAAATCTCTACTCATAGATAAAACAATAAAAGTGAGACTAAGCTCACATAGTAGAGATTAGCCATTAACGTATTTTCTCCATGCGGCCGCTAAACCTCAGTAGAACTCACAAACGACTGGGGAGACGTGGCTATGCCAGACCGTCCTGGATTAATTGCTTTACTGCTGATAGCACCAATGTTGTTTATTGGTTTTGCTAATGCAGAGCTCTTTAAATGGAAAGGTGACGATGGACGGATATTCTATTCTGATAAACCACCATTCGGCGAGAAAAAAGCCGAAACACTAAAATTCGCAACACATCGCGTATCTTTTGATAAAGAAGCTGTTACGAAGAATCAGTCAGCTCACTCTAAAACTGTTGTTATGTATAGCGCGAGTTGGTGCGGTGTCTGTAAAAAAGCTAAAGCTTATTTTGCAGCTGAAGGTATTGCTTATAAAGACTACGATATAGAAAACTCTCGTAAAGGCCGTTTTGACTATAAAAAATTAAAAGGCACCGGTGTACCGATTATTATGGTTGATGATGAAAGGTTGAATGGGTTTAGTCAGAGGAGGTTTGAGAAGGCATATCAAGGGTAGTGGTGGCGCGTTGATTGCGCTTTGATTAGATCGCTTTAATTTGATAAAGGCTTTCACCCTTTTTGGGCCCTAAAGGATTTCCTTCGGTCACGAGTTACTTTTGGGGTCAAAAGCAACCAAAAACCCGACTCCCGTTTATCAGCCGCCTTCCAGGCGTAACCTCGCTATTCGATTGAATACGCGGTCGCTGCGGAACTCGGGGCTGCGAGCCCCTCAGACAGTCCTCACTCTCTTCGCGTATTCAATCGAATAGCGAGGCTGATAAAAAGGTCGCGAAAACCTAAAACAATAAATATTTTTAGTTTGGATGAATTTTTAAGTAAAATTACAATTCACTGAATTCGATGACAATTTCATTAGGCTTATCGTCATTGTCTCGGCTCCAGGCTTTTATTCTATAAAATGTTGGTTCAATGCCTGAGATTGAAGAAAAATGAATTAGACAATCATCAGGTATTCCTGACAGTTGTTGTTTTAATTCGGCAACAGTAAGTACGGCTTTATTTTTCATATTTAAAACCTCGTTGTTAATTGTTGGTTTTGTAATAATTATATGTATTGGGTTCTTCTTTATTTAGGAGGTCTGTGATTTGGCTTGCCACAGAGCGATTACCGGAAAAACCATATACGTGAATTACGTTATAAGTTTCATCTGGCAACAATACCCCAGATCTTGAAATTGTATAAGTATCGACTTTTTCGGAATTGCTGAAATCAAGGGGTCAGTGTACTTGAAAAATATTATCTACTCACTTCAAGTATACTGACCCTGACCTTTCCCCCATAAATAAGGCCATGCTTTGTGTGAGATTTCTAGTTAATGTACTAACGAGGAGATCTCAATATGAAGAAGAAACGTTT
>JAADIY010000061.1 GCA_013151045.1 Gammaproteobacteria bacterium | reverse complement strand
ATCAGACGTATTGATTCAATATGAGTTGGCTGGTAAATATACTTTGGCAGATGCAAAGTTGTACCGCAGCAGTTAAAGCAGAATATTTAGGGCCAGAATAAAAATATACCTACTTTGATATTAGTATTTAGGTGGCATATTAATTCTAATTCAATCTATGTTAGGTGCGTTGTAAAACTTAGAAGGAAAGCTGATGAAAGAAATAACACGTATTAATCATGTAGGCCTTAGGGTGAGTAGCTTGGAGGTTGCTCGCGATTTTTATTCTCAGTTGGGTTTTGAGTTTATTGTTGGGCCGATTGGTCCGGAGCCAGTGGCGATTATGGAGCATCCTTCTGGAGTGAATATCAATTTCATTCTTAATGCGTCTGAAGGTGAAAAGTTGAATGTGTTGATGGATGTGCCTGAAAAGCATACGGGTTATACGCATATTGCGCTGGAGATCTCTGATTTGGATGCGGTGCAAGAGCAATTAGACGGGCTGGGTATTCCTATTACTGAAGGGCCGATTACTATTTCTGGTGGCGCGACGCTTATTTTTATCCGTGACCCGGATGACAATGTGATTGAATTTCATAAGCCTGCTGCTTAACTTATAGATATTTACTTGGCCAGGATATGTTGAATACGTTAAAACTTTTACTCCCTGCTTTACTCCCCTCTTGGCGGTTCTTTGATTTTATTGCGCCATCGCCACGTATTCAGTTTGCTTTATTGCGTTCTGAGGATGAAGTGCCTAATGACTGGGTGCTATTTCGTCCTCGTCCCGCCTACTTATCTTTCACGCAGATGTTGGGCCGCATGGTGTGGAACCCAGTTTGGAATGAATCGTTGTTTATGGTGAGTTGTGCTGAGCGGATTATTGAACAGCCGACGCAGCATAGTGAGGACGAAATTTTAAAACGTATTCGCTTTGAACTGGCTGCTGATATGTTAGGTGATATGAAATATATTCAATTTCGCTTGGTAACTGTTCAGCGTGTGGAGAAAGAGTTGGTTGAGGAGTTTGTATTTCAATCGCGTCTTGAGCCGATTGTGCGGTAAATGACCTTAGTTGCATGAGACAGCTTAAATGACTTTCGATTATGCATTACGCTTGACAGAAGTGCTGATGAGTTTTGCTTTTATTTTGCAGAGCATTGAGCACCTTAAGTCGTTTAATAACGAACGCATTTTATTTTCTTTACGCATTGTTTTATCTGTTCTGCTGGTTATTGATTTTTATTCTGCTTGGGTTATAGCGCTGCTATTTTTATTAGCATTGATTATTTTACATCGCTTCCAAGGGCCATATAACGGCGGCGCTGATCGCATGGGTTTATTGGTATTGGTGTGTTTATGTTTGGCACATTTTGCACCGACACCTTATTGGCAAGAAATTGCTTTTGGTTATTTGGCGCTGCAATTAGTTTTATCTTATTTAATTTCTGGTTGGGTCAAGGTTGTGAACCCAGATTGGCGCAGTGGCCGTGCTCTGCGTGACGTATTTCAGTTTTCGACTTATCCTGTTAGTGACTCATTAAGAGGTTTTGCTGATTCTCCTCGCTTATTATTTGTGATGTCTTGGAGTGTTATGCTTTTTGAGTTATTGTTTCCGCTCTCATTGTTTTCTACAGAAAGCTTAGTTGTCGCGTTGGTGATTGCCACGTGCTTTCATTTTGCGAATGCCTGTATCTTTGGATTGAATCGTTTCTTTTGGATTTGGATTGCGGCTTATCCGTCTATTCTTTGGTTGCAGCAAAGAGTATTTACCAGCGCCTAACCTAAGCTAGGTGTCGTTAGCTGTGGGATCGGGGATAAAGCGCATCAGTTTTTGCAATAGCGGCATGTTTGTGTCGAGGTCTTCGGCGAGTATTTTGACGGCACTAGGGCTGATGGGGGTCGCATGCTGTTTTGATAGAAATAATATAATGTTTCTATCTTCAGGTACGTCGAGTAAGGCTAAGGTCTTAAACACCGGATAGGCAGCTTGCAGCATGGTTAGCATTTCGCTGCCGTTTTTAACCAAGAGGTTGATGACGGCTACGCCACTAGTAGTGAGGCGTTCTGCCATATTGCTATAAAAGCTTTTATCGCTGAGGCAGGGTGGTGCGCCGTCATGGCCGAATATATCGCAAAAAATCATATCGTAATTTTGATCAGTTTGATCTAAGTATTCTTCTGCGCCGCCTTGCCATATCGAATAGTGATCTGAATCTAAGTTAAAATATTCGCGCGATATTTCTATGACTAGGGGATTGAGTTCGACAGATTGAAGTTTTAGCTCAGGTAGTTTTTCACGAAAAAAGCGTTCGAATGCACCACCACCTAGGCCTAGGCTGAGTAAGCTTTTAGGTTTTGGCTGAAACATAAAGCCCGCGAGCATTGTGCGAGCATAGGGTAAGACCAGTTTTTCTGGTGTATCGACCAACATAGCCGATTGAATCGCTGGGCTATTGAAGTGAAACCAGCGAACGCCGTCGAGCTCACGTACTTCGATATCGTCACCGTCACGCTTGGTCGAGTGAAGGAGTTTGCCACTTTTTAGCGTTAAGGCATCTATATCAATAGTCATGAATAGTCCTATTGGTGTTGGCTGATATTACCCATATTGCTTAATACCCGGCATATTTAACGAAAAGTGTTAAGGCGGTGTATTGTATGACGATATCAGTGTTATTGAGTGTATAAGCATTGTTTGATATAGCCATTAATAGTGGCTGTGTTAGTATCGCCGACTTTTGCCACCAACTTTGAGATTAGCATGTTTTATCATTATATAATGGGGCTACCCGGACAAGGCAGCCCTAAAAACGACATATTGTCTGGATTGACAGTCGCTCTGGCCTTAGTGCCCGAAGCAGTGGCCTTTGCCTTTGTCGCGGGGGTTGAGCCTCTAGTTGGTTTATATGCTGCCTTTTTGGTTGGTTTGATTACGGGTTTGTTTGGTGGACGTCCCGGCATGATTTCTGGCGCTACCGGCTCAATGGCTGTGGTAATGGTCGCCTTGGTTGCGCAATACGGTTTGGAGTATCTGCTAGCAGCAGTCGTACTAACTGGGGTTATTCAGATCACTATTGGTTTACTTAAGCTTGGCAAGCTGATTCGTATTGTGCCGCACCCGGTGATGCTGGGCTTTGTTAACGGTTTGGCGATTATTATTTTTTTAGCGCAGCTTGAGACCTTTCAAGTTGATGGTAAGTGGATTCAAGATCAAGCGATGTGGATTATGCTTGGCTTGGTTGCGCTAACTATGGCTATTATCTATTTCTTGCCGAAACTGACCAATGCCATTCCTTCATCACTTGCTGCGATTATAACAGTGTCGCTGATTGTGATTTTCATGGGATTGGATAGTCGTACCGTTGGTGATCTAGCATCGATCAAAGGTGATTTGCCAGCATTCCATATTCCTATGGTAGATTTTAGCTGGGAAACCTTAAAAATCATTCTTCCCTATGCAATAGTTTTGTCACTTATCGGTTTGATTGAATCGTTGCTGACTTTGACAGTGATAGATGAAATGACCGATACACGCGGCCGTGGCAACGTTGAATGTGTTGCTCAAGGCGGCGCAAATCTGGTTACCGGTTTCTTCGGTGGTATGGGTGGTTGCGCGATGATTGGTCAGAGCATGATCAATATCGAGTCGGGTGGGCGTGGTCGTTTGTCGTCAATTAGCGCAGCATTATTTTTATTGGCGTTCATATTATTTACATCTGGTTTAATTGAGCAGATACCTTTAGCCGCGCTGACGGGTGTGATGTTTATGGTGGTCATCGGCACTTTTGAATGGTCGAGTTTTCGTATCCTCGGTAAAATTCCTAAGTCCGATGCGTTTGTTTTGATTCTTGTATCAGGTGTCACTGTGTTTACCGACTTAGCCGTTGCAGTTATCGTTGGTGTGATTGTTTCTGCATTGGTCTTTGCCTGGGAACACGCTAAGCACATCGGTGTAAAAAGCTATATCGATGATAAAGGCTCAAAGGTCTACGAGCTAAGCGGCCCTTTGTTCTTTGCCTCGGTGAAAAACTTCCAAGATTTATTTAGTCCAAAAGATGATCCTGATGATGTCATCATCGAATTTCAGCAGTCACGTGTTGTTGATCACTCAGCAATTGAAGCGATTGATAGTTTGGCTGAACGTTATGTCAAGGCGGGTAAAACCTTGCATTTGCGTCACTTAAGTCCAGAGTGTCGCATCTTGCTGAAAAAAGCCGGCGATCTGATCGAAGTTAATTACCTTGAAGATCCAAAATATCATGTTGCGGATAATGAGTTAAATTAGCTTCCAGTTTTTGTGCTTACGCATAAAGATCAGCTAGGTCGTTTAATCAATTTACCGAGCATACCTCAGCGTATTGTTTCGCTTGTTCCTAGCCAGACAGAGTTGCTGATTGCTTTAGGCTTGCACGATCGGCTTGTCGGTATTACAAAGTATTGCGTTCCCCCCAGTTGAGTTGCTTTCTGAGAAGACAATTGTCGGTGGCACAAAGCAGGTAAAGCTTGAGTTGATTGAGTCACTTGAGCCTGACCTTATCTTATGTAACAAAGAAGAAAACAGGTAAGAGATTGTCGCAACGCTAGAAAAAATTGCGCCAGTACATGTTTCCGATGTTGAAGACATGGATGATGCTATAGAGATGATCAGTCAATACGGGCATCTATTTGATTGTACAGATCGGGCAGACTTTATCATTAATCAAATCCAGAACGCACACGATAGCTTTGAACAAGCGATAAAGCATATTCCCAAAAGAAGAGTCGCCTATTTAATTTGGCGTAACCCTTGGATGGTCGTGGATAACAATACCTTTATTGATTATTTACTGAAACTTAATCATTTTGACAATGTATTTAGCAATGGTTTTGAAAGTCGCTATCCGGAAATTGATACATCAGCATTAAATAATGTCGATTACGTTTTGTTATCGTCAGAACCGTTTCCATTTTCACAAAAGCATATCGAAGCACTGCAACACTATACCGATGCCAAGATGATTCTGGTCGATGGCGAATATTTCTCTTGGTATGGCGATCGTTTAATTATTTTGCTGAGTTACAGGCGAAGCTAGCTGTATAGGGAATGTGTGGGTTCAAGCTTATAATCTCAATTATGACTATTTTTGACCGCTAAAGTAATATTCTATTGAAGAGCGTATGGAGGTGCTCATGGAATCAAATAGTCCCTTTCTTAGTCTGATATTTGTCACCTTAGTATTTTTCTTGTTGATGGGTGGCCTGCACTTGTTACAATCTTAAAGTTGCTTGAGCGACAACTTATCTTTTAAGAAGATAGTCTTTAACTTCGCCGAGTGAAACTAAAAACCCTTTCCCATGATAGAGGTCTATGCGGTCTAGCTCGGTGTAGATAAAGTCTTCTCTTGTGCCTTTAAGTTCGCCTTGGGAGTGTGACACGGACTCGTACCACTCTAATGGTTCGCCGGTTTGGCTATACGCTTTTAGTGCTGGGTATTCACGTGATATCGCTGTAACGATAGTTACGAATGCTCTCAATTGATGAAAGGGTGAAGAAACCACTATTAGAGACTTTATAGACTTAGATAGTGCCAGTCGTGCGACTTCGGACGCTTCGATATAGGTATTAATGATTTCATAAGAGTCTATGGGGACACCAACAATGGCACTTTCGGGAATGCCCAAAGCGATTAATTCTGCTTGCCAAACAGTAAAGCCTAGGTAGCCAGATTTCGGTTGCGAATCTGCTATCCAGATACTGCGGACCAAGCCTTTTTTATATAGGGATGCACCTTTATTTAATACCGAACTCTGATTCTCTATGGTTTGGCCATAGAGGTAAGCTGCACCAGCAGTATTATCAGGAAGAGGGTCGCATAGAATTTTTGTTAACAGCTCAGGAATGAGAGTTTTCATAATGATATCTGTATCGCTTAGCTCAGTTTAGTTAAAAGCATAATGCATGCTAGGTTATAATACGTTCACGCATCACAATATTGAGTTCGCCACTGGCCATTGCTTAAGCTCAGCTCTTCACTAAGTGATTGCGTAGTATTATTGATCCAAGTGATGAGATCTTGATAAACAGTCTCTGCTTGGAGGTCACGACTTAACATATGATAACCCTCTTCATATAAGACAAAGCGCCAATTGTTGCTTAAGTTGTTTTCATTAGATGTAATATTACCTAGCATTTCACAAGTAGGTTTTTTAGTGATCAGCTCATCTTTTCTACCGTAAAAAATAACGCCTTTTTCGGAGAGCGTTTTCGCAGATTCTAGTGCCTGATCCATTAGGTTAGTAAGTCCGTAAATTGTATCTATTCTTGTACCTTTGATAACTAGTGGGTCTTTCGATAGCTCTTTTAGCATCTCGTTGTTATCGCTTACTATTTTTTCAAAGCCTTTTCCTGTTGGTTTCCACCCTGGTGCAATACGCACAGTTATCCACAAAGCTAATTGCTGATACCAAGGCTGTGTATGGCGTGCCCATACTGCAGGTGCCAAGAGCCCGATCCCCTCTACGTGAGTCACTTGCTTGTCAGCGAAGGCTGTCATGATCACAGCGCCGCCCATGCTTTCGCCGATGACATAGAGCGGTAGTTTAGGATGCTTTTCTTTTATTAGCTGTGTCATAGTAATAAGGTCGTTTTGTAAAGCGCCTTTTTTAGGCCATAAACCTCGATGCTTAGTTTCACCAAAACCACGTTGGTCATAGGTGTAGCAATTGATGTTGTTGTTAGAAAGATAATGACATAATGGTGTGAATGCATTGCGATAATCATTAAAACCATGCAGTGCAATGATGGTCGCCTTTGGTTTCTCGGCTATATAGCGGTTCAATGGTAATTGATAGCCGTCACTCATTATTGCTATGTCATCGCTAAGCGATGGGATTAGGGTAAGTGTTGAAATCGGTTGATGTTTAGGGCTGCTGCAAGCTGACAGCAAGATGAGTAATGTTGCTGTGGTGAATAAGATTTTAAAAACCATCTGTGGCACGTGTCGATTTATTCGCTATGGCTCAATTGATTATGTAAGGCTGCAAATTCTTCTATAGATAATGTTTCGGCTCTGCGACTAGGATCTATACCCGCAGCATCTATTTTTTCTGCATCGAGAATTTTCTTCAAATTATTACGTAAGGTTTTTCGTTTCTGCGCAAAGCAGGCTTTAATAAATTTATGAAAGCCTGCTTTGTCACTAATGCTGACGGGTGGCGTAGAGTGAGGCTGCAAACGAATAATAGAGGAGTCGACCTTTGGTGGCGGTGCAAAAGCTTCTGGCGGCACGTCAAATAAAAGTTCAATTTGGTAATGTAGCTGCAGCCATACGCTAAGCGAGTTATAGGGTTTTTCTCCAGGCTTTGCCGCGAGTCTGATGGCCACTTCCTTTTGCACCATAAAACACATGTCTTTGATGATAGTGTGAAAATTAATTAAATGAAAAAATAGCGGTGATGAAATATTGTAAGGTAGATTGCCAATTAACTTGATTGGCTCCTGTTCAGAGCCGAGTTCATTAAAGTCAAAACGCAATACGTCGCAGTCGTAGACTTCAACGTTAACACCTTGTTGCTTTTGTGAATTCCACCAGGCAACTAAATCACGGTCTATTTCAATCAGCCGCATAGCGACATCGTATTCAAGCAAGGGCAGTGTTAATGCCCCACGGCCTGGACCAATTTCGACTAAAGGCTGATCTTTGTTGGGTGAGATAGCGTTAACGATGGCGTGAATGACACCATCATCGCAAAGAAAATGTTGGCCAAAACGTTTGCGTGTAACATGCTGTTCGGACATGTTGCTCCTTAGGGTCTGTTAACACTATTTGAATTAACCCTGCCACGAGTATTATTGTATTTGGCAAGGCAGAAGAAGAACTGTGTAGCCTGACTACATAAGTGACTGACATCGTATCCTAGGGGCATAACGCCGCTGGGCACAATAATACTCGTAGTCCTTTGGGTTGCCCCTGAAAGGGCGCTATTTAATGTTATTCGTCGTTTATTTGCAAGCACGAAACTGTCTCCTCGCGCTCTTAACTAGCACCTTTTCAGGGCCAACAGAGCCAATTCAAATAGTGTTAACAGGCCCTATTAATGTGATGGCCATATCAAGTGCAGTTTTTAGACTGTTACTATCGGCTTTGCCCGTGCCAGCTAAATCTAAAGCGGTACCATGATCGACTGAGGTACGAATAATAGGTAGGCCTAAAGTAATATTCACGCCATTGCCAAAAGCGTGGTGTTTTAGAACCGGTAAGCCTTGGTCGTGATACATTGCGACAATTGCATCATAGTGTTGCATGTGGCGTGGCGTAAAAATAGTGTCAGCGGGTAATGGCCCTGTTAGGTCTAGCCCAATCTTTTTTAATTGTTCGATGACTGGGGAAATTGTTTCAATTTCTTCGTGGCCTAAATGGCCGCCTTCACCAGCATGAGGATTAAGTCCGCAGACGCCAATACGCGGTTGCTTGATTTTGAAGCGTTTTTTTAAATCACGATTGACTATCTGTAAGGTTTTTTCTAATCGTTCAGTAGTGATTTCGCTGCTTACTTGCGACAAGGGCAGGTGTGTGGTGACCAATGCGACTCGTAGTTCACCACCGGCTAGCATCATTACGGGCAATTCGGCATGAGTTTGCTCTGCCAAATATTCAGTATGTCCCTGAAAAGGTATGCCTGCATCATTAATGATGCCTTTATGCAATGGTCCTGTGACCAGCGCGTCATAACGCTTATTTAAACAGCCATCAGCGGCCTCGTTTAGTGTAGCGAGAACATAGGCTGCGTTAGCGACATTAAGTTGTCCGCACTGGCTCCTACTGAGCAGGGGTTGGTGATAAACGGATAGCGTGCTGGCTTGATGAGGTTGTGCGTCGTTTGATAGCTCGGCGTGATGAATATCAAGCTCAATGCCTAGCATTGCTGCTCGTTGCCGCATTAGCTCGATATCAGCGATGAATATTAATTCATGCGCAAAGCTTTGTTGTGCCAGCGCGAGACATATATCGGGGCCGATGCCTGCGGGTTCGCCGGGTGTAATGGCGATACGTTGACAGGCACTCATTGACTTAATATTGAATTCGGAACCGATGTTAGATGCGCACTTCAACGTAGGCATCATCACGTAAGCGCCGTAACTCTGCGCGACGTTCTTCTTCAATGCGACGTTGTCGCACGGCATCACGTGCACGATTCTTTTTCATGGTTTCAGTCATGTCGAAGTCACGACGTTCATTAACATGAATGATATGCCAGCCAAATTGACTTTCGACTGGCGCGCTCATTTCACCAGGCTTGAGTTCATCCATGGCTTTTTCAAACGGTGCGACAGTAGCGCCAGGATTAACCCAGCCGAGTTTACCGCCTTCTTTGCCTGAACCGAGATCATCAGAATATTCTTCCGCTAATGCTGCAAAATCTTCACCGGCAATGATGCGTTGATAAATTTCTTTAGCAAAGGTCAGTGCTTCGTCTTTGCTGCGATCACGATTGGCAATCAAAATATGATCAGTAAGGGTTTGTTTAACAATTTGTGTATCGGTGTCTCGTGTATCGAGTAGTGTGACAATATGAAAGCCGCTAGTGCTTTTTATCACCTTGCTGATATCACCTTTATTCATGCTTGGTACTACCGTTGCAAACAGTGTTGGTAGCTCATTTGTTGAGCGCCAGCCAAGATTGCCGCCATCGAGTGCAGTGCTGCCATCAGATTCAGCGACGGCTATTTCGGCAAAATCTGCACCCTCTGTTAAGCGTTTTACGATGACTTCTGCTTTGTCGCGTGAGCTATTAACTTCTTCTGCGCTCGCATTTTCCGGTATGGCAATGAGAATATGGCCAAGCTCATATTCTAGGCTGATATTGCCTTGTGTTTTTTGTGTTTCAAGAAAGGCGGTAATGTCTGCTTCACTGACTGATACACGGCTGTCGATTTGGCGCTGATAGAAACGATTTAAGGTGATTTCGTCACGAATATTTTCGCGAAACTGTGCGAAGCTAATACCGTCTCGCACTAGGACTTGGCGAAACTGTGAAAGGGTGAAATTACTTTCAGCAGCAATGTTGGTGAGCGCACGGTTTAGCGTTTCATCGTCAACAACAATGTTGGCGCGTTTGGCTGTTTGTAGCTGTATGCGCCGATTGACCAAGCGCTCTAAGACTTGTTTTTGCAAGATATCTTGCGCAGGTGCTTGTGTATTACGACGGCGTAATTCTTGGCTGATACGCTGGACTTCGGCGTCGAGTTCGGAAGAGGTGATGATGTCTTCATTGACGACGGCGACAATGCTTTCGAGTGTTATTGCCTCTTCGTTTGCCGCGAATACAGAACTTGCTGTGGTTGTGGCAATAAATCCAGAAATTAGCAGTGCTAAGCCAAACTGACTTGCAGTGATTGTGCGGTATGTCATGGGTAAAAACTCTTATCTTTGATAGTCTAGGATACCATTTTCGAGCAAGCTATCGATGCGAGCACCAATGCTCGTCAGGCCTTTCAGTTCCAACTGTATAAGAAAAGCGGTGTTGCTTTCATCGCTAGAGTTTATATCGTTTATAAATTCACGTCTGACGAAGGATAAGCGCCAACAACACTGCTCATACTCTAGACCAGCAAAAGATTCTAAGGTTTCCTTGCGCTCTAGCGAATAGTTCCAGCGGCCAACCGCGCGCCAATGCTGGCTCAATGGCCAAAAGAAGGAGGCATCAGTTTGTTCCAGTGCTTGACTGTCGACTGAGCGATAGGAGAGATTGAGGCCGCGACCGGGAGATGGGAGGTATTGCAAGCTGGTTGTCGTTTCCACGGAATCTTTGCCGTCTGGATCCCATTGCCATTCGCCGCTTATCCGCCATTGATTATTTGGTGTGGCGTCGATGCGTGCGACAAAGTTCGAAGTCAGTTCGGTATCGGCAGCTCCACCATTGAGTGTCACACGGCGGTCACGAAAATAGCGAATTTGCCCCAAGGCCAAACGGACTAATTCATCACCGCTTTCATCATCGATTAGACGAGAAGTTAACGCCAATGCAAGCTGATTGGCATCACTGACGCGATCGCCTCCAGAAAAGCGGTTGTTGCGGAATAATTGTTCAAAGGTAAAATCATTGAGGCCGGTATCAAACAATGGGATATCGTCTTGATTCTCAAACGGCACATTGAGATAGAACAAACGTGGTTCTAGTGTATGAATGAAAGCACGTTTACCAAAATTTAATGATTTGTCGAAATAGAGTCCACTGTCGAGACTGCTGATAGGCAATGTTCGTGTTTGGCTGCTATCGACTCCTGCCGCTTGGTCGTCGAGTGAAAATTGGGTATGACGCAGGCTTAGTTTAGGCTCGAAAAAGCCCCATGCACGACTATAACGACGGCTAATGGTTGGTTGGATATCAAGGCGTGACGCCGTTACGCTGTCTTCACGATCAAACTGTACCCATTCACTGCGTAGCTGAGGATTTGTGCCTAAATAAGAAGGTAGCCCTGTGCTATAGAGTAGTTGAGGTAAGCGCTTATAGGGGCGATTTGCAGCGGCAATAGTATCATCAATGGTTTGAAAGTCTTGTACTCTGGCTAAGAGTTGGCCACGTGAGCCACTGTAATTGAGGTCTGCACGGCGTTCTAAGTGGGTGATACTGGTAATGCTCAGTCTATCGCCTAGGTCTTCAAAATAATCGGCATCGGAAGCATCGGCAAATAATAGTGAGCCACGCCATTGCTGAGAAAAAGTCGTATCGTGTTGTAAGCGCAGTAAGCTGCGATCGTCGCCAAATAAATCATCATTAGGCAGGTATTCTAGGTCGACGACACCATGGCTGCGGCTAGTCAGATAGCGAAATTCATTTTGCAGTTGTAAGCCACGTTTAGAAAGAAATCGCGGTGTAATCGTTGCATCGTAATTAGGTGCAATATTCCAGTAATAAGGAATCAAGAACTCGGTGCCAGATTCGCCAGAAGAACCAAAGCTGGGCGCAAGAAATCCCGATTTACGCTTATCGCTTAGCGGGAAGTTAATATAAGGGGTATAAAATACCGGTATGTTTTTAATGCGTAGCGTTGCGTTGTAAGCAGTGCCGACGTCTTTAGCACGATCGAGTTTGATGCGTGGAGCGGTTAATGACCAGCTGTTGTCGCCAATATCGCAAGTGGTATACGCGCCATTAACAAGGCGTATGGTTTGACGCCCCTCTAAAATAATCGTGTCTGCAGAAGCGCGTGCATGCATAATCGGAAAGCGCACATCTGCTGCAGTGATGTCACCTTCATAGGTGTCGATATTGACGTCGGCACTTTGCCCGAATAATGAAAAACCAGGCTCACGATAAATAATGTTGCCATCCGCCTGTACACGCTGATTTGAGCGTGTATAGCGTACGGTATCGGCATTTAAGGACTGGTTGCCACGCAAAATTTCGACATCGCCATTAAATAACATGGTATCTCGATCAATACTTTCACCTTCGTCAGCATTAATTTCAACAGGCGCTTGATCGCTCTGTCCCAAGAATCCGCTGTCTATAGCAAGCTGGGGTATTTGAAAAGCCTCGTCAATTGCCCGACAGAGCCCGACGCTCTGCACGCTAGACCAAGGCATGGCAGTTGTCGCAAAAGTGGCAATTAAAGTAACGGCTAGACGCATAGGTGCGAGAGAATAAGTCTTCTTATTGATGTTCACGCGAGATATTGTACTTGTTCGCTGGTGAGAATCGTTAAAAATGACATAGAATGAACCACTGTTCAAATTTATAGCCCTATAAACGTGCCTGTTCGCAAGATTTCTATTGTTTTTACCCTGTTGTTGATCTTGGTGATTGTTGCTTTAGCAACTTATCTTGTTAAGACAGCGCCGGAACCTGTTGCAGAATTGCAGGAAACCAAGCCAGCGATGGTGGCGGTGGTGCGGATAGAAGCTAGAGATATTCAGCCTGTGAGGCATGTTAGTGGACGTTTGCAGGCGGCGACCAAGCTTGGTCTTCATTTTGAAGTGGGTGGTCGTGTAATAGAGCGTAATGTTGAGCCCGGTCAACGTGTTAAAGCGGGTGATTTGTTACTGGCTTTGGCCGAAGGTGATTACCGAGATGGTGTGGTTGATGCACAAGCGCAACTGGATCAAGAGCGAGCCGCAATTGCACGTGACCGTCGTCTGCTAGCTATTGCACAAAAAAATAGTGATTTGCAGGCCGGTGAAGTGAAACGCTTAGAGCGTTTGTCGAGTAGTTCACTTGCCGCGCAATCCTTGCTCGATGATGCACGCAAACAATTACTGCAACTCGAATCAGAGCAAGAGAGTTTTAGTTACAGTGTTAGCAGCGCGAAATCACGCATCGCTTTGCGTGAATCAGCACTGCGACGTGCGCAACGAAATCAGCAGCGTACGCGATTGAACGCCCCTTTTGATAGCGTAGTGAATAGTGTTGAAGCGAATGTTGGCGATTTTATTACGACAGCGCAGGTGGTTGTTGAAGTATTTGAACAAGGCCAGTTTGATTTGGCTATTGAGGTAGATGGCGAGACGGCAAGAGCAGTTTTCCTTAAACAAATTGTTGATGTAACCATTGATGATCGCGTGTTGCTAGGCGAAGTGGTTGCTCTACAAAATGCCCCAGACCCCGAAACCTTCACCCACGCAGTGCGTATTCGTATCAGCGAAGAAAAATTATTGCCAGGTACTTTGGCCAGCACCAACTTAGTCTTGTCAAAACAAGAAAATGTTTTAGTGGCGCCGGTAACGGCGATATTACAAGAAGAAGGTGCGGCGCATATTTATCGTGTGGTTGATAATATATTAATGCGCGTAGCGGTAGATGTTGGTATCCGTGATGGTGATGTTCAGATCATCGCTGGTGACATCCAAGCTGGCGATATTATCGTTAGCCGTGATGTCGCTGCACTGAGCGATAATCAAACGATCTCTATATCACCGTAAGCACAGGCTAATTATGTTTCTTGTTCGTTTTGCAATCGCTAATTCGCTGATCACCAATTTATTTCTTCTGCTCGTGATTATTATTGGTGTAATGTCATGGCAGTCGATGCCAGAAGAATTATTTCCTGAGATTGAAACCGATAAGATTTCTATAAGAACCGTCTATAAAGGCGCATCGCCAGAAGAAGTAGAGCGTCAAGTCACCTTGTTGATCGAAGAGGAATTCGATGGCCTAGCGGATATTGAAGTGATACGTTCTACCAGTACCGAAGGCAGCTCTGAAATTACCATAGGATTAGAGCCAGGTACGGATATCGATGAATTTATGCGCGACAGCCGTACCGTATTAGACCGCATTACTGAGCTACCTGAAGAAGCAGAAGAACCAGAGCTACAGCGTGTTAAAGGGCGCTTCCCTGTTATCAGCGTAGCCTTGTTTGGTGATGTCAGCCGTAGTTATTTAATTGATCTTAGTGATGAAGTAAAACGGCGGTTACTCGGTATTCAAGGTGTCTCTAGCGCGAATATTAGTGGTTACCGTGATTGGGAGTTATGGGTCATTGTCGATCCTGAAAAACTGGCTAGCTCCAAGGTTTCGCTGTCTCGAGTTATTTCTTCATTGCGCGATAATTTGCGTGATCTACCAGGCGGTTCGATTGAGGCGCGTGAAGGCGACATTTTATTGCGTGGAAAAGGGATAAACCCAGATCCAGAAAGTGTTTCACGTTTAGTGATTGCTACGAATGCTAACGGTGGTAATCTTGAATTAGGTCAATTAGCAAAAATAGAACGGCGCTTAGAAGAAGTACGGACTTTGGGTCGTTTTAATAGCCGACCATCGGTCAATATTACCGTAACGAAAACACCAGACGGTTCGACCACTGATATTTCTCGGCAGGTCAAAGAGTTGGTTGCAGATCTTAAGAATACGCTCCCGAGTAATGTTGGTGTGGCGGCGTTTAGTGATTTATCTGTCTATATCGAAACGCGGCTAAATACGGTGAAATCATCAGGCGTGGTGGGTTTAATACTGGTTTTATTGTCACTGTATTTATTCCTTAATTTTCGCGTTGCACTCATCACGGCCTTAGGCATTCCCGTGTCATTTTTGTTCGCAGTCATACTCATGAATTATTCAGAGCAATCGATCAATATGGTTTCGATGTTCGCTTTTTTATTGGCCTTGGGCATGATTGTTGATGATGCGATTATCGTGACTGAAAATATTTATCGTCACATGGAGTTGGGAAAGTCGCCTGAAGATGCCGCGCTAATTGGTGCGCGCGAAGTGTTTTGGCCAGTCATTGCGGCGACAACGACAAGCATCGCCGCATTTTTACCGATGTTCGCTATTGGCGGGACGATGGGCCAGTTTATTCAAGTGATACCTATTGTTGTTAGTGCTTGTCTTATCGGCTCATTACTCGAGGCGTTTGCAGTATTGCCTTCACATGCAAGTCAATTTTTGCGCGTGAAAAAAAGGCGTGAAGGGAGTAGTGATGGTTGGCGCAAGTTGCTTGAACGCTACGTAAAAATATTACGCTGGTGTTTGTATAATCGTTATTTTGTTGCCGTCGCGACAGTCGGTGTGCTCGTTATTATGGGTATTTTTGCGGCGACGAGAATGCCCTACATCATGTTTGACAAGCTCGATACCGGACAGTTTTTCGTCAACGTCGAAGCGCCCAATACCTATAGTCTTGAAGATACAACAGAACTTGCCAAGCGCGTTGAAAAAGCCATTTTAGAAGTGGTTGATGAAGACCAAGAACTGAATAGTATGCTGACCAATGTTGGTGTCAGCTTTATCGACTTTTCAGTATTTAAGTTTGGTAACAATTATATTCAACATATTATTGATTTGAATAAACGCAAGCCAGAAGGTTTTATTGAAACGTGGGTTTCTCCTATCATTAGTCTTAAGTTTGATAATGGTGGAACACGGGATAGGACAACAACAGAAGTGACGAACGCAATACGTGCGCGTTTAGAAAGTGAAACAGGTATACGCCGTGTTTCTATTGTCAGCACCCAAGCAGGGCCGGCGGGTGATGATATCGAAGTTGGGATTGCCAGTGAGACCGTTGATGGCTTAAGTAAAGTCAGTGTTGCGATGCGTGATTACTTACGACAGTTGCCGGGTGTAAAAGATGTAAATCAGGATTTTGAGCCGGGCAAGCTAGAGTATCAGTATAGTTTAAATGAGCGTGGTCGCCAGTTAGGTTTAACGCAATCACAATTGTCAGAAGCCGTGCGCAGCGGCTTTCAGGGTTTAGAGGTGATAGAGGTGACGGTAGGTGAAAAGCGCATGCCTGTTCGTGTTATCTATCCTGAGACAGTGAGAACTCAAGCGGCTGATTTAGCGTCATTGCGTGTTGTGCTCCCTGGAGGCAAATCAGTATTTCTTGGGCAAGTGGCAGATATTGAAGTAGGTCGTGGTTTTAATCAAGTTAACCGCCGTGATCTGCGACGTTTAGCGACAGTTACCGCTGATGTAGATACGGATATTACGACGCCATTAGATGTGACAGAATTGCTTGATAAGGAATTTGCTGAGCGGCCAGATTTGCCTGAGTTTGAATTGTTTTATCTTGGTGAAAAACGTGATGCGAGTCGCTCTGTTGCAGATATGCTTGACGCATTGATTATTGCTTTAGTGATTATCTTTTTTATTCTTGCTGCCTTATTTAAATCCTTGCTCGATCCATTTGTGGTGATTATTGCTATTCCGTTTGGTTTGATTGGTGTGGTGATAGGTCATTTTATTTTAGGCTTGCAATTGCAATTTTTATCGTTGATCGGGTTTTTAGCTTTGGCAGGCATCGTGGTCAATGACTCTTTGATATTAATTGATTTTGCTAAGAAGAAACGCAGCGACGGCGTAGAACGAATCGAAGCATTTATTGAGGCGGGTAGAGTGCGTACACGACCTATTTTGTTGACCAGTATTACAACTTTTCTTGGCGTCTCACCGCTAATATTTTTTGCCACGGGTCAAACAAAAATTTTATCACCGATGGCGGTAAGCCTAGGTTTTGGATTGCTGTTTGCGACGGTACTGATTCTGTTAGTGTTGCCCTGTTTCTATTTAATTGCTGATGATATTCGCAATCGGTTTTTTCGATTTTTTGGTCATCAGGTTCAACATACATAATTTCGGTGAGGCATATTAGTCAGTGGATAATCGTTTTAAACAGATGTCTGATTGGTTGCGAAATGATTTGCAGCTTGTCGTCTCGCGTATTGTGCCTGCTTCTGCGGACGCAAGTTTTCGGCGTTATTTTCGTATTGTCGTTGATGCCAATACATTTGTTGTCATGGATGCGCCACCTGATAAAGAAGATTGCCGGCCATTTGTAGAGATTGCCGAGGCCTTGTACGGCATGGGGTTAAATGTGCCACGCATTGAACAAAAAAATCTTGATGATGGTTTTCTATTGTTATCAGACTTGGGTGAGCACAGCTATTTATCGTTACTTAGCCAAGACACAGCAGATGAGTTATATCGTGATGCGATTGACGCGTTGATAACAATGCAGTGTGCAGCTAAAGATAATGTATTAACGTTGCCGCTATATGATCGTTCATTATTGTTGGGTGAAATGGCGTTGTTTCGTGATTGGTTGCTAGGTCGCCATCTTGGTTTGTCTTTGAATGCAGAAGAGCAATCAATGCTGGAATCGGTATTTGAACTGCTAGTTAATAATGTGCTGACGCAGCCCCAAGTGTTGGTGCACCGTGATTACCATTCGCGTAACTTAATGGTATGTGGCTCTAATCCGGGCATCTTGGATTTTCAGGATGCTGTAATAGGGCCAATTAGCTATGACTTGGTTTCTTTGTTGCGAGATTGTTATGTCACTTGGCCCCAGACGCAACAAAAAAAATGGATGGATTATTATTGTGATAGTGCGCAACAGCAGGGCTTGTTGAAGCAAGACCAGGTGCAGCAGTTTGGTCGATGGTTTGACTTAACGGGTGTACAGCGTCATTTAAAGGCAGCAGGAATTTTTGCTAGGCTTTACCATCGTGATGGTAAGAATGACTATCTTGCAGATATACCGCTGACCCTTAATTATATTTGTGACGTATCAGGCAGCTATTCTGAGCTGAGTGATTTGGCCAAATTTATTCAACAGCGAGTGCTCACTTCACTGTCATAGACAGGTGTTTAATAAGAACTACAGCTATCCGTTCTTGTGGTAAGACGACTACTTATATCTTAAACGAATGCCGTACTGATATGACATGAAGATTTCGTAAGGATCGATAGTCGGCGGGAAAAAGACACCACTGATTTTTGCGCCATGAATACTCGCGCCATGCATATTACTTTGGCTGAAATCTACGCCGCGTAAATCTGCTTGGCGAAAATAACTGTTTGTAAAATCGAGATCGATTGCATTCATTCCCTGTAAATCAACATTGCGGAAATCGCAATTCGTTAAGTCGGTTGTTTCACCGTCTGCTTTACGTTGGTTAAATGCTTCCATGTCGCCTTCGCGTAGCAGGCGATACATTTCATCTTTTTTAATTTCTGGTGTCTGGGCCATCCCATTACCCTCAGTATCATGATCGTTAATAAGGGTGTCGGCATGTTTTACCCAAAGTTAAGGGCTTTATGGCTAAATTATTAGCAAATAAGGTTTTTTCATTCGTGTTGCCTAAACGAGTTAGTGTAGGCGCTCAAAACGAAAGAGTGAATAGGAATTGGTGGTATCGACCATTTGTGTCAATTTAACGTGAAGCACTTTTTCCCCGGTATTAATAAAAATACGTGAATCAACGTCGTAGACAGCTGCCGGCGTAATAATAGAAGTTGGGTTTTCCTCTGGGTCTAATTTAGGCACGATCAGCGATCGGTAGTACTCACTGCCTTCGCCAACACCAACTAAGCCACGACTAGCCACCGGCAAGGCATCGCCAGCGATACGCTTAATGCCTACGTAAACAGTGCCATCATTAATAATGCGTAGCCAGGTAATGCTACCAAGTTCCCAGACATCATTGGCGCCGGGTACCGGAGTGCGAAAACCTACAGCGTCACCAACACGTAATGACACACCGTCTGCGGTGTCACAGGCTAAATCTATACCGCCAGTGCTTTCAGAGCCTTGCTTGCCTAAGGAAACGGTATATTCCGGGGTAGAGACTGCTTTTTGGTGTTCATCAATATAGTGTTCAGCTTGCGCGCTGGTGGAGTAGACTTTTTTCCAGATGTCACGGGGGTCTGCTTCGGTATCAAAATTTGACGTGCGTGATTGATTAATATCATGAGTGGTTTTGCTTCGCATTCGGTTATTTTCCCACTGCTGATTTTCTGAAGGCATTAGTAGCATAGCGTCGCTCTGTTCTTCTGCGGGAACACCTTTAAGTATCGCGGCTTCGGTCTCTTCTGGATGGAAGGCGCTGCCATCGCTCATGAGTTGATGGCAATGGCGTAATCCAAAAACAATCTCGGCGTTAACGTCGCTGGCAATACGTGGCGATAGGCGCTCTGATCTTGCTCCCCAAACACGTGAGACGCGGCGAAACATGGCTTGCTCAATACGTTCAGCGATGGTCGCTTTATTATTACTGCTTGTTGAAATAATTTCTTCTAGGTGATCGAGTAGGCGGCTGACGTCGATGACTCTTGCTACGCGTGGCGGGTTTGGACTAGAAGCGATAGAAGAATACTTTGGTGGCGCGGCGGCAGCAAGATCAATGACAAATTTGCCTATTTTTCCAGGCTGATAAGGACCACTAATTAAGCGAGCGTAAGTTGCCCAGCGTGATAAGTGTTTATAAAGCCTCGCAGCTTCACCTTGCATTAGGTGATAAGGGTTGGTGAGCGCCAGCAGCAAAATACGCTGGTAAATTTCTAAAATAGTCGGCGGTGCATGTTCAGTGGCAATATTTATGGTCTTGGTATGCAGGCCTTTTGATTCGGCTATGGCATAAAGCTGATTGAGTTCACCCCATACCACAGTAGACTGTTCTGAATAAATCAGATAGTGGTCAAGGATGATAAGACTGAGATAGCGTAGCGCTTGATACAGAGTGTTTTCTGTCAGATGCTCGTGACCAGCAAGATTTTCACCTGATTGCAGTTGTTCTGCGACAATAATTTTAAAGCCGTCAGCCATCACTGTGAGTAATTTACGCTGTTCTTCGGCTGACTGAGCAGTTTTAGCCAGCAAGGGCAGGCGAGTATTGAGATACGATTTTTTGGCGGTATTGGTGAGCTCCCTCACGACTGGGTAGAGATGCATGAGTAATTGGTAGCGAACTTCAGGCTTAATCGGCACACGGTTCATCCGTCCGACCATGGTATGTAGCTCGACAATAGATTCGCGCTGATTAGCGAGTGACAGAGCGTCACACCATTTTTTTAATGCTTTTTGGGTGTCGGGTACCGAGCCAATATAGTTTGGGTTTTGTTTCGGTATACGCAATCGAATCGCGGCCAAAGCGGAGCTCTCCTGTATTATCGCATTCTTAGTATCTGGTTCTAGCGCTGACTTTGTGTTTAGAGTCAATTTTATTAAATAGCCAGGTATTATCTGGGTATTATATAGTGGTATTCACCCACATCGATATCTGAATTGCAGTGACCCTATTACCTATAGTACGAATAGCAGCATATTTCTTGGCTGCCATGTTATTTTCCTTAGCATTATTGGCGGCCGATGGCCCGCCACCAGCGCCAGTAGTGGTGGCTTTAGCAAAGGAGCAGGCGATTGCGCCGAGTAGCTGGTTCTTTGGCAGTATTCATAGCCGTAGTCAGGCGAATATCGCCTCTGAGGTCGCTGGGCGTCTACTTGAGGTTGCCGAAGTAGGTCGGCTGGTCAAAAAAGGCGATACCTTGGCGCGCATCGATGCCAGTGCGATTACCTTGCAACATGATGAGCTTCGAGCACAGATTACCAGTGAGCAGGCGCGTTTGACCTTTTTTACTAGCGAAGTTGAGCGCTTGCAGCGGCTTGCCAAGACCAACCATGCTGCCCGCACCCAGTTAGAACAAATGCAGTCTGACCGTGACGCGACACGCGGTGCGTTAGCGGCAGCGCGTTCACGCTTGGCGCAGTCCAAGGATCGTGTTGAGCGTAGTCATATTAAAGCGCCGTTTAGTGGCACAGTCGCACAGCGTTTACTAGAGCCAGGCGAGTGGGCAGATAGTGGTGATGCCATTGTTGAGTTAATTGATATCAATAATTTAGAAGTGCGTGCACGAATACCCCTCGACTCAATGGCCTATATCAATGCAGAGACAGCATTGCTGATTAAATCAGATAAAGATGAAGTGATGGCAACGTTACGTTCTCTGGTTCCTATAGGTGATGTGGCATCGCGACTTGCCGAGTTACGCTTGAATTTCACCTATTCAGATTGGCGCCCTGGGCAATCAGTAAGGGTGGCGATCCCAACAGGTGAAGCAAAACAATCTTTAGTAGTGCCGCGCGATGCGCTTGTGTTGCGTTCAAACTCGACAAGGGTCTACCGCGTTAACGATGATGATATTGCTGAGCCTATCGATGTCGTCTTGGGTAATGCTGACGGTGATTGGATTGAAGTCATTGCTGATCTTGCCGCCGGCGACCGCGTTATTATACGTGGTGCTGAGCGCCTACGCCCTGGTCAGAAAGTAGCGACTAAAACGAACCTTCCTTAATGTATTTACTTCGACTTGCGTTATCCAACCCTGTCGCGGTAATCGTTGCAGTATTGCTTGCGTTTTTATTTGGCGCGATCAGTCTGACACGCTTGCCTGTTCAACTGACTCCAGAAGTAGAGCGCCCAGAAATTAGTGTCACAACTAATTGGCGTTCAGCAGCACCGCAAGAAGTCGAATCTGAAATTATAGAGCCGCAAGAAGACGCTTTGCGTGGTGTGCCCGGTGCGACAGAAATGTTGGCGCAAGCGCGTAATGGTTCGGGCGTGATCACCTTAACGTTTGAGCCAAGCGTTAATTTAGATCGCGCATTGCTAGAAGTGATTAACCGCCTTAACCGTGTGCCGAGCTATCCGCTTGATGCTGATGAGCCAGTGATATCAACCGGTGGTGGCAATGGGCGAGCAATCGCTTGGTTTATTATCAAACCGATTAACGGCAATAGCAAAGATATTGCGAGTTACCACGATTACCTTGAAGAAGTAGTGCAAAGTCGTTTTGAGCGCGTTCCCGGCGTTGCGCTATCGCAGGTGCGTGGTGGCCGTGAACGTGAGGTGCGCATTACTTTTGACCCTTATCGTGCAGCAGCGTTAGATGTTCAATTGCCGCGAGTTTTAGAGTTGGTCGGTGCCCGAGATGTTTCTGGTGGTACAGCAGATGTTGGGCGGCGCAGTTATACGCTGCGTTTTGATGGCGCTTATCAGTTGGATGATCTTAATAATTTGATTATTGATTGGCGTGACGGTAGCCCAATATTATTGCGCGATATCGCAGATGTCAAATTACAGTTAGTTGATAGAACAGGTTTTGTTATTCAAAACGGCCAGCCAGCGATGGCAATTAATGCCTACCGCGAGATCGGCGTTAATGTGATCAACGTCATGGATGGCTTAAAACAGGCAGCTAAAGATTTATCAGAAGGGCCGCTTAAGCGTGCTAACTTATCTATTGAGCAAGTTTATGATGAAACAGTTTATATAGATCGTTCTTTAGCGCTGGTGGGGAGTAATTTGGCGCTAGGTGTATTGCTCGCAGTTGGTGTTTTATGGTGGTTTTTACGGCGTTTTCGCGCCACTCTCATTGTTGCCTTGGCAATACCTACTTCAATTTTCGCGACATTTATTATTCTTGATTTAACTGGGCGCTCGATCAATGTTATTTCATTGGCCGGTATTGCTTTTGCTGTTGGTATGGTGCTCGATGCGGCGATTGTTGTGCTAGAAAACATTGTCCGTTTACGCGAGCAAGGTATGGCCCCTTTGAAGGCTGCTAAGCGCGGGACTGCACAAGTATGGGGTGCATTATTAGCGTCAACTGCAACCACGGTTGCGATTTTCTTGCCTATCGTTTTTCTTGAAAATGAAGCAGGGCAATTATTTGCCGATTTGGCACTAACGATTGCTATTGCAGTCATTTTTTCGTTAATCATCGCTTTGTTGGTATTGCCCACGGCAGCGATGAATTGGTTAAAGAAAGGTGCGATGAAGGACCCGCATCATCATTGGTGGAATGCCATTTCCAATTTCGTAATGTGGTTGACTAATGGCGCGCTTAGGCGCGCTTTGTGGATTGTTTTTTTATTAGCAATTCCTTTATATGTGGTTTATGAGTTAAAGCCGGAAGCAGATTATTTACCAACGGGTAATCGTAATTTAGTCCTAATGTTTATCAATCCGCCGCCTGGCCAAAGTATTGATGTCGCTGAGCATGAAATGGGTGATGCGGTTGTGAAGGCTTTGGCTCCGCATATTGCGGGTGAAGTAGAGCCGTATATGAAGGATTATTTTTTTGTTATAACTGCTAATGGCGCATTTCTTGGTGGCCGCACAATAGAGCCAAAACAAACGCGAGATTTGTTGCCCATATTGAATAATGTTGTCCGTACATTACCCGACACGATAGGGGTAGCGTTACAAGCATCATTGTTCGCTGGAACCGGCACGGATCACAGTATTGATGTCAATATACAAGGGCGTGACCTTGAGGCAATATTGGCAGCTGCGCGCGAGTCATTCCGTTTGATCCCTGAAATTATTCCAGGGTCGCGTATTCGCCCGTTTCCCGGTCTAGCCCTAGATGATCCAGAGTTGCGCTTGTTGCCACGAGAGCGACGCATCGCCGAAGCAGGATGGAGCCGTGAGACGATGGGTGCAGTAGTGCGTGCTTTGGGTGACGGCTTATTGGTTGCTGATTATTTTGATGGTGAAGAAACCTTGGATATTGTATTACGTGCAACACCGTGGAATGTTCCCGAAGAATTGATGAGCTATCCTCTAGCGACACCGGGTGCAGGCGTGCTGCCGTTAGGTGAGTTAGTCGAGATGCAACGCACAGCGGGCCCAAATGAATTGCGCCGACTAGATCGACGTCGTACTGTGACGCTGCAAGTGAGACCACCCGAAGATGTTTCTTTAGAAGTGGCATTAAATAAATTGAAAAATGAGTATGAGTCGGTTATCTATGAGCAATTGCCCCTAGATGCGAGCATTAGTTATAGCGGTAGCGCTAATAAACTAGAGTCAGCATTGCAAACGATGTTGGGTGCATTCAGCCTGGCTATTATTATTTTGTATTTGCTAATGAGTGCCTTATTCCGGTCATTTAAAGATAGTTTATTGGTATTGTTGGTGATTCCGCTAGCAACGGTCGGCGGCGTTAGTGCATTGGCTATTATGAATTTGTATAGGCATCAGTCGATGGATTTGCTGACAATGATTGGGTTTGTGATTTTGTTGGGTCTTGTTATCAATAATGCAATCTTATTGGTGTATCAGACAAGAACAGCAGAGCGTGAAGGCATGTCTCGTCGTGATGCCGTGAACAACGCAGTAAATCTGCGCCTTCGGCCAATATTAATGACAACGTTAACAAGTATATTTGGTATGTTGCCCTTGTTACTTGTGCCGGGTGCTGGCAGTGAGCTTTATCGAGGCTTGGCTGGTGTGATTGTCGGTGGTATGACAGTTAGTACAATATTCACACTAATCTTGTTGCCGAGTCTGTTACGCATTGGTGAGAAAAGACATTTAGGTGGCAGCTCTGCAACGATTGCCGATACAGTTTCGCAAGCTGCTTAGTTTAATTGATTTATTTCTTAAGAATTTAGAGGTATTTAGATCATGATTAGAATGACACTGTTGCTGGCGACATATTTGTTGTCTTCACCTATTTTTGCGGCCTCGGGTTTGGTCTCGTTAAAAAGTAATCACGACGTCACAACTACTGCTAACAGACTTGAGACTGTTTTGCTCGAGAAGGGTATGACAGTCTTTGCGCGTATTAATCATGATGAAGCAGCTTGGAAGATAAAAAAGAAATTGCGGCCAACACAATTAGTGATCTTTGGTAATCCGAAAATCGGCACCTTATTGATGCAATGCCAACAAACGGCGGCTATTGATTTGCCACAAAAAGCATTAATTTGGGAAGATGAAAAAGGTCGAGTGTGGTTGAGTTATAACGCGCCAGAATACATTGCGTCGGTCATGATATTGAAGAGTGTGTAGAAGTGATCGCGAAAATAGAAAAAGCGCTGGCAAATTTTGCACATGCTGCAACGTCAAATTAAAAATACCTAGCAAATAGTTTTATATTATGAAATTTGTAATCATGGCTCCGGCTAAAAATGGACAGAGTTTTAGTCATTATCAGTATTTGTAGTAATTTTGTTGCAGTAAAGCCCTAACTTTAATAGGGCATATGTCCTGTAGGCGCCAATATCGGACGTTTGCCCATCGTTTTTAGCTCCAGGTAGAGACAGTATCGAGCTGTATTTGTGCATTGGGATCACTGGCTTCAGAGGAGAGATATTATGCAGTCCTACCGTTATCCACTATTTATTCGACTCACCCATTTAGGTTTAATTATATTCGGTTTAAGCGCATTTTTAACAGGGGAATGGGCTGAAGAAGAAGCATTAGGTTATTTGGTGCATGCTTATCTTGGTTTGGCTCTGACTTTGTTTGTTTTGTCGCGGACGATGGTGGGAGTCGTCGGGCCTAAAGCATTGCGTTTTTCTAGCTGGTTGCCAATAACTTCTCAGCGGTTTTCGCTCGTTATTGATGATATAAAACGTATTTTCCATTTTGAATTGCCGCAACATGAGAAGCATGAAGGCCTGTCAGCATTGGTCCATGCATTTGGCATAGCATTATTTCTATGGATGGGATTAACTGGTACGGTTTTATATTTTATCGATGACTATGAAATGTCAAAAATAGGTGAATTTGTGGCAGAGATTCATGAAGTAGGTGAGTCACTTATTCCATTATTTTTGTTCTTGCATATTGGTGCGGTAGTCGTTCACACTTTATTGGGGCATCCTATCTGGAAACGTATGCTTTCTTTTCGCAAGGTATAAAGTAGAGGTTAATAGATTGTGGCGGTAGATACGAAGTTTCAGTATGAAAACATGAAAAGCCATTTCACCGTGTTTGCATTGGTAGTAGCCGGAGTGTTCTTTATTCATGATATTGCCACAGACCTTGTTAATGGGTCTGAGCCAAGAGGCCATTTAGTGGCAGAAATCGTCATTTTTATCGGAGTTATTGTCGCATTATGGTGTGAAATAAGCAGGGTAATACGCTTACGTAGTCAGGTAAAAATCGAACGTGATCGCGTGGCACGTCTTAGTGGAGAGTTATTTCATAGTATTGAAAAAGCGTTAGGTCAGTGGAAACTCACAGAAGCAGAAAGTGAAGTGGCGATTATGCTGATTAAAGGCATGTCTATGGCAGAGATTGGTGATGCGCGCTCAGTAAAAGAAAAAACTGTGCGACAACATGCAACGAATGT